>NZ_AP022673.1:0-300000 GCF_013374115.1 Sphingomonas sp. HMP9
ATGACGCATGCGGGCGAGGCCGAAAAGGCCTGGGCGCGCGTGCGTACGTCCTTGCGCGAATCGGCGGGCACGCGGTTGTTCGAGCAGTGGCTGAAGCCGATCGAGCTGATTCCCGGCGAGGATCGCGATACCATCCGACTCGCGTTGCCATCGGCGTTCATGACGAACTGGGTCCGCAATCACTATGCGGACAGGCTGGTGCTCGAATTCAAGCAGCACATGCCCAACGTCCGCACCGTCCAGATCGAGACGCGGGCGCCGGGCCGTGCGCCCGTCGTGCTTGCGATCGAGCCGGTGGCCGACGCGGTCGCGCCCAAGCCCGTTTCGGATCCGTTGCCGGTCGAGGCCAAGCCCGCTCTTAAGCCGGTCGCCGAGCCGGTTCAGGCGTCGATGAAGTTCGGGGTCGATCCGTCGCTGAAGCCGGCACCGGCGCCCGTTGTCGCTTCGGCCCCGGTCGGCGTGCCGGTCGAACGCCCGCCGCTCGATCCGCGCTACACCTTCGCGCGATTCGTGGTCGATCCGTCTAACAAGGTCGCGTTCAACGCGGCCAAGGTCCTGGCCGAGCCCGGCCCCGTCCGGTTCAGCCCGCTATTCCTCCACAGCGGCACGGGTCAGGGCAAGACCCACCTTATGCATGCGATCGGGCACGCGTTCCTCGAGCATAATCCGCACGCGATCGTGCTGTGCATGTCCGCCGAGCGCTTCATGTACGACTTCGTCGCGTCGATGCGCGCGCGCGACACGCATGCGTTCAAGCAGCGGCTGCGCGGTGCCGACCTGCTGCTGATCGACGATCTCCAGTTCATCGCCGGCAAGGACGCGACGCAGGAAGAATTCTTCCACACGGTCAACGAGATCATGGCCGCAGGCAAGCGGCTGGTGATCTCCGCCGATCGCTGCCCGCAGGCGCTCGAAGGCGTCGAGGCGCGGATCGTCAGCCGCATGTCGGTTGGGCTGGTCGCGGACATCAAGGCGCCCGATCTGGTGCTGCGCCGGACGATCCTCGACCGGAAACTGGTCGACCTGCCCGACATGCGCGTGCCGACCGACGTGCTCGACCTGCTCGCCAGCCGTATCCATGCAAACATCCGCGAGCTCGAGGGCGCGCTCAACCGAGTCGTCGCCTATGCGCAGCTGACCGGCGACACGATCGATCTCGACTTCGCGGTCGCCACGCTCGGCGAGGTTTTGCGCGGGGCGCAGAAGCGCGTGACGATCGACGAGATCCAGAAACTCGTGTCGGCACATTTCGAACTCAAGCCGCTCGACCTGATTTCGGCGCGGCGCGCGCGCGCGGTCGCGAGGCCACGCCAGATCGCGATGTATCTGGCCAAGCGCCTGACGACTCGCTCGCTGCCCGAGATCGGGCGCAAGTTCGGCGGGCGCGATCATTCGACCGTGATCCACGCGGTGCGCAAGATCGAGGAACTGCGCGATTCCGACCGTGACATCGATGCCGCGGTCCGCGTGCTGATGCGCGAGCTTGAAGGCTAAGGTCCTTCCCCACGTCATCCTGACGAAAGTCAGGATCCAGAGCCACAAACCTCGGCGCGCGTGACCCTGGATCCTGACTTTCGTCAGGATGACGACAGAGGCGACATGGCGACGGTGGGGACGTCAGGATGACGAGCGCGTGCCGCTCAGACCTGCAACCCCATCGCGTCCTGCGTCTGCTTCAACACCGGCGCCGCCAGCCCACGCGCTTTCTCGGCGCCGGCCTGCAACATCGCGGTTACCGCGGAGCGATCGTCGAGCAGGCGCACCATCTCGTCGCGGATCGGACCGAGCTTGGCCACCGCCAGATCGGCCAGTGCCGGCTTGAACGCACCGAACCCCTTGCCGCCGAACTCGCCGAGCACGCTCGCCACGTCCGTATCCGCCAGCGCCGCGTATATCGTTAGCAAGTTGCGTGCTTCCGCGCGGTCACCGAGTTCGTCGGCGGTGGCTGGCAACAGGTCGGGATCGGTCTTCGCCTTGCGGAACTTGTCGGCAATGATGTCGTCGCTGTCGATCAGCTTGACCACCGACTGCTCGGAGGGGTTCGACTTCGACATCTTAGCGCTCGCATCGCGCAACGACATGATCCGCGGCGCCGCCTTGCTGATCAGCGGGGCAGGCAGCGTGAACAGGTCCACCCCGTAGTCGCCGTTGAACTTGGTTGCGATATCGCGCGCCAACTCGAGATGCTGCTTCTGGTCCTCGCCGACCGGCACGTGAGTCGCGTTGTAGAGCAGCACGTCGGCGGCCATCAGCACCGGGTAATCGTACAGCCCGACGCTTGCGCCCTCACGGTTCTTGCCCGCCTTGTCCTTGAACTGCGTCATGCGGTTCAGCCAGCCGACGCGCGCGACGGTGTTGAGTAGCCACGCCATTTCGCTGTGCGCAGGTACGCGCGCCTGGTTGAACAGGATCGACTTGGCCGGATCGATGCCCGCCGCGATCATCGTGGCGGCAACCTCGATCGTGTGCGCGGACAGCTCGGCCGGCGCGATCCATTCGGTCGGCGCGTGCAGGTCGGCGATGAAGAATATCGATTCCCCACCCTGCGCCGCGACGTCGTCCTGCAGCGTCACCCACTGCTTCACCGCTCCCAGGTAATTGCCGAGATGGAGATTACCGGTGGGCTTGATGCCGGAGACAACCCGTTGCGAGGGGGGGCGCATGGAGAAACCTTACTTGGAACGACGCAGAAGCGTGGAGATGTCGCCCAGCCGGAACGCGCCGGTGAGCAATGTCGCGATCGCATAGACGACGCCGCCGGTCGCGACCAGCACGAGCATCGCCCCCCAGCGCTCGACGCTGGTGCCCGTCACGAACGGCTGGAACAGGTCGTTGAGGAAATACATCACGCCGCCCATGATGAGTGCCGCCACCAGCAGCCGCCACGTCCGCCGGACCAAGCGCGCATCGGGGGTGAAATGGCCGCGGCGGACAAGCGTGCGATAGAGCATCGCGACGTTCACCGTGCTCGCGATCGCAGTGGCGAGCGGCGGGCCCATATGGCCGAGCGGCTTGATGAAGGCGAGGTTGAGGACGAGGTTCACGACCATCGACATCGTCGCATAGCGCACCGGCGTCTTCGTATCGGAACGTGCGTAATAGCCCGGCGTCAGTACCTTCACGAGAATGTACGACGGCAGCCCGATCGAGAAGGCGGCCAAGGCTTGCGCGGTCAGCACGCTGTCCTCGAGCGCGAACTTGCCGTGCTGGAACAGCGCGCCGACGATCGGTACCCCGCACACGATCAGCGCGACGGTCGCGGGCAGGGTCAGGAACAGCGCTAGCTCCATGCCGCGGTTCTGCGTCGCCATCGCCTCGGCATCCTCGCCGCGACCGAGCTGCCGCGAGATGGTCGGCAGCAGGACGGTGCCGAGACCGATCCCGATCAGCCCGAGCGGGAGCTGGTTCAGCCGATCGGCGAAATAGATGTACGAGACCGACCCCGCTGGCAGCAACGCGGCGGCAAGCGCAGTCGAGACGACGAGGTTGATCTGCACCGCGCCCGCTCCGGCGGCGGCGGGCCAGATCAGCGCCATCAGCTTTTTGACGTCCGGATTGAGCTGCGGACGCTTGAGGCGAAGCTTAACTCCGGACGCGCGACACGCCCAGATCAGCCATCCGAGCTGCAAGGCACCCGATATCGTCACCGCGATCGCCTGGTTGCGCGCGGTCAGTAATGGTTGATGTTCGTGGAACAGCAGCAGCGCTGCGATCAGCGTCGCGTTGAGCAGGATCGGCGCGGCCGCGTTGATCCAGAACTTGTGCAGCGAATTGAGGATGCCGCCGAGCAGCGACACGAGGCTGATCAGCGGCAGATAGGGCAGCATGATCCGCGACAGATGGACGACATAGTCGAACCGCGCCGCACTCGCGCCGTTGAACCCGAAGGTCAGCAGCCATGTCATTGGCCACGCCGCGAGTTCGAACAGCACGGTCATGAGGATCAGCGTCGGCAGCAGCACCGACAGCGCATCCTCGGCAAACGCTATTCCGTCCGGCAGTCCGCGGCCATCCTTGGCGCCGACCTTACGATTGAACATCGGGATGAAGGCTGCGGAAAAGGCGCCCTCCGCGAAGAGCGCGCGAAACATGTTGGGGAGGCGGAACGCGATCAGGAACGCGTCAGATGCGAATCCCGCGCCGACGAACCGCGCGAACAGCGAGTCGCGTACCAGCCCCAGGACGCGGCTGGCGAGCGTCAGCCCGCCGACCGATCCCAGCGCCTTGGTCAGGTTCATCTAAGCGCGCTCCGCCCCCTCCGCTCGATCAGGCCTGACCGAAATCGCCGACGTTGGGCTGGATGCCCTGCTGCTCGGACTGCTGGAGATAGAGTTGCGAGAAGTCGATGGGCTCGAGCAGCAGCGGCGGGAAGCCACCGTCACGCACCGCATCCGACAGCACGCGGCGGGCGAACGGGAATAGCAGGCGCGGCGCCTCGCCCAGCAGGAATGGCTGGACATGTTCGGCCGGAATGTTGCGCAGCCCGAACAGGCCCGCGTACGAAAGATCGACGATAAACGCGACCTGACCCTCGGTCTCGGCACGCACGTCGATCTTCAGCACGACCTCGTGCACTTCGTCGCCGACCTGCGCCGCGCCGATGTTGAACTGCACGTCGATCGCCGGCGGGGTCTGGTTCTGGTAGACCGCCGGTGCGTTCGGGTTCTCGAACGACAGGTCCTTGACGTATTGCGAGATCAGCCCGGCCGCGGGGACCGTGTCTTCACCGTTGGCGAGAGCCTGGTCGGGCATGGCGAAGCCGTTGTCCTGATCATCCATTCGTCGTGTCCTTAAGATAAGCGGAAAATTGGGACCGAAGCGGACCGCTCGCGCGTTCTGTTTGGTCGAGGCGGTGCGAGTAGCAGTGCCGACGGGGCGTTTCAACGGGCGCGGGTTTGAATAGCTGCTGGTTTGCCCTATGTTGAAGCGAAGATCGGAGGCACGGTTGTTTTACGTAGTTCTTCTCGCGATGGTTGCAGGCTTCTTGGCGATGCGACTCTACAGCGTGCTCGGCAAGCGGACGGGGCATGAGCAGCCCTTGCCGCGTGCGGCCGAGGACCGGCCGGCGCATGCCGCCGTGCCGCGAACCGTCGAGGCGGTTCCCGACGCGCGCGAGGTCGCCAACCGCAATCTTGAGCCCAAGGCAGAGCCCGGTCTGCGGGCAATAGTCGCCGGCGAGCCCGGTTTCGACGTCGCGCGCTTTCTCGAAGGTGCCCAGTCCGCGTATCGCATGGTGCTCGAAGCCTTCTGGAAGGGCGACGAGGAAGCGCTGGCCGATCTGGCCGTCGACGATGTGCGGGCGGCGTTCGTCGAGGCGATCGAAGCGCGACGCGAGGCCGGCGAGGTGCTCGACAATCGTCTCGTTTCGATCGAGCGTGCGGTAATTGCGGATGCGAGCCTTACGGGTCGCGATGCGCGGATCACGGTGCGGTTCGACGCGGATATCGCGGCGGTGACCCGCGATGCGGACGGCAATGTTCTTGCCGGCTCGCTGACCGACGCGGTCGAGACGCATGACGTTTGGACATTCGCACGGACGTTGAAGAGCAGCGATCCGAACTGGAAGCTTGCGGACACCGACGAAGCCTGATGCGCCGGGGAATGGGGGAAAGGCTCGGCGGTCTCGGACTGCTGATGCTGATGGCGACGCTGTTGAGTGCATGCGTCGGTGGTGTCGAGCCGCCACGATCGGGGCCGCCGCCGGTGGATCGTGCAGGCGACCCGGCAGATAGCCGCGCAGGCAACCGACCGGACGAACCGGTCCGCGTGCACCCCTCGCGCGATACGGGTGCGTCCCCGAACATTCGTGGCATCCAAGCACCGGCGCGGATCATCGGCGCGGTGCCGATGCTGGCATCGCCCGTCGTGCCGGCGGTCGAGCCTGCGAATGCCGCGGCTGCGGGGGTCATTCCTGGACCATCGATCGCTAGCCTGCCGATCGACGATGCGCAGGCGCAGGCGGCATTCGCCGCTTTCGTCACGAGTTGTCCATCGCTGGTGCGTCGCACCGATACCTCTGGGCTGACGCGCGGTGCGGAATGGCAGCCGGCCTGCACCGCCGCTGGGTCGACCGATCGCCGAAGCGCACGGACTTTCTTTGCGCAGTGGTTCGAGACAGCGCAGGTCGGCGACGGCAAGGCATTCGCTACGGGCTATTACGAGCCCGAAATCGCCGGATCGCTGGAACGTCGTGATGGGTATGCACCGATCTATGGGCGTCCCAGCGACCTGATCGACGTCGATCTCGGGGCGTTCTCGACCAGTCTCAAGGGCAAGAAGGTCCGTGGTCGCGTCGATCGAAGCAATCTCGTGCCCTATTATGACCGCACTGCGATCGAACAGGGTGCGATTGCGGGCCGAGCGCCGATCCTTGCCTGGGCGCGCGATCCGGTCGAGCTGTTCTTTCTCCAGATCCAGGGATCGGGACGGTTGCGCCTGCCCGATGGCGAAATCCTGCGGATCGGTTACGCAACGCAGAACGGCCGCGACTATACCGGCATCGGCGCCCTGATGAAGTCTCGCGGGCTGCTGCAGCCCGGCCAGACGTCGATGCAGGGGATCGTCGCGTGGCTCCATGCGCATCCCGCCGAGGGACAGGCGATCATGCGCGAGAACAAGAGCTTCGTGTTCTTCCGCGAACTGGAGGGCGCACCGCTGGGTGCACTCGGCCTGCCGGTCACCGGACAGGTCAGCGCTGCTGCCGACGTCAAGTTCGTCCCGCTCGGCGCGCCCGTGTTCCTGTCTCTCGACCGCCAGGATGCGAGTGGCTTGTGGATCGCACAGGATACCGGCGGCGCGATCAAGGGCAGCAATCGCTTCGACACGTTCTGGGGTGCAGGCGCGGCGGCGGAGGCTACCGCTGGCGGTATGGCAGGGCGCGGCACCGCGTATCTGCTCCTTCCCGTCGGCACCGTAGCGCGCCTGAACACGCAAGCGAGTGGAGCGCGATATGGCGGGCCGTCCGCTCAACCCTGACGAGGCGCAGCTCTGGGCGCGCGTGATGGCGAGCGTGCGCCCGATGCGCGCCGTTGCTGTGCGCATTCCCGAGCGCGCGCCGCCGATGCCGCCGCCATCCCAGCCGGTCATCGGCCCCAACGGCAAGATCGTCCCCGCACCGCCGGCACCGATGGGGCGGGTCAAGCCGCTCATCCGTACCGTCGTGACGCCGTACGCGGCGCGGGCAGGGGGCGGGGCTGGGGCCAAGCCGGTGGTCGCGCGGCCGGTCGCCAAACCGATCACGGCCAATACGCTCGACGGCGGCTGGGACAAACGGCTCGTGCGCGGTGCGGTGATCCCGGACAGCTCGATCGACCTGCACGGCCACACATTGGCGTCCGCCCATGCGTTGCTCGACGTCGGGCTGGGGCGGGCGATCGCACGCGGCGACCGCGTCTTGCTGCTGGTAACGGGAAAGCCGCCCCGCCCCGAAAGCGAACGCCCGCATGCGCGGGGCGCCATCCGGTCCGCCGTGACGGACTGGCTGGCTGGATCGCGCCACGCGGACTCGATCGCGGCCGTCCGTGGCGCGCATCCACGGCATGGCGGGCAGGGTGCGCTGTACATCGTCCTGCGCCGCGGACGGGACTAGCCCAGGGTACATCTGATCCTTCCCCGGCGGGGGGGAGGATAAAAGCGGACCGTCCGGTCCTAGACCAGCGCGCGCCTGATCACGTCTTCATAGATATCCGTCAGCGCCAGCAAATCCGCCACCGCAACCGCCTCGTCGACCTTGTGCATCGTCGCATTGATCAGCCCGAACTCGACCACCGGGCACAGCTTCGACAGGAAGCGTGCGTCGGAGGTTCCGCCGGTCGTGGACAGTTCGGGGGTGATCCCCGTCGCGCCCGCGATAGCCTCCGACACCAGCGTCGAGAACGCGCCCGGCTCGGTCAGAAAGGCTTCGCCCGACACCTTGCCCGTCACCACCACGCCCGGTGCATGGCGTTCGGCGATCACGCTGATACGCGCGATCAGGTCCGCTCCCCGGTGGCGATCGTTGAACCGGATGCTGAGTCGCGCGGAGGCTTTGGCCGGGATGACGTTGTGCGCTTGGTTGCCGACGGCGATGTCGGTAATCTCGATGTTCGACGGTTGGAACCAGTCGGTGCCCTCGTCGAGCACGACGCTTTCGATCTCGGCCAAGATCGCGACCAGCCGGGGGACCGGGTTGTCGGCCAGATGCGGGTAGGCGACATGCCCCTGCCGCCCCGGCACGGCGATCCAGATGTTGACCGAACCGCGCCGCCCGATCTTGACCATGTCGCCGAGGCGTCCGGTCGACGTGGGCTCACCGACCAGGCACAGGTCGGGCACGATGCCCCGCGTCGCCATCCGCTCCATCAGCGCGACGGTGCCGTAGGTGGCAGGGCCTTCCTCGTCGCCGGTGATGATCAGCGACAGCGTCCCCGCATCGCTACGACTGGCAGCAGCAACGAACGCCGCGACCGCGCCCTTCATGTCGACCGCGCCGCGTCCGTATAGCAGCCCTTCGCGGACCGCGCCGGACCAGGGCGAGTCGCCCCATCCTTCGCCGGCGGGGACGACGTCGACATGGCCCGCGAACGCCAGATGCCGCGAGCCGTCGCGGCGCGTGGCCAGCAAATTCTCCACCGGGCCGTCAGGCGCTTCGCCGATGGTGAACCGGTCGACGTCAAAGCCCAGCGGGACGAGCGCCGTCTCCAGCACATCGAACACCGCACCGCGCGCGGGCGTGACGCTCTCCGCGCGGAGCAGCGCCTGGGTGAGCGCGACCGGGTCGATCATGCGGTCGTGGGTACCGGCTGCTCGAATTGCTCCAGGACCCATTCCTCTTCCTGTGCCGCCGCGATCCAGTCCTGCATGAACGGATGCTCGAACATCGCCTGCATATACCCGGCCGCAAACCGCGCGATCGGCAGCTGGTACGTGACGATGCGGGTGACGAGCGGCGCAAACATGATGTCCGCTGCGCCGAACTGGCCGAACAGGAAATCACCGCCACCGCCGAAGCGCGCCCTAGCCTGCGCCCAGATTTCCATGATCCGCTGCAACTCGACGAGTACGTCGTCGTCGGGAGTCTGCGCCGGGAAGACCTGGCGCACGTTCATGCTGTGCTTGCGACGCAGCGCGGCAAAGCTCGAATGCATCTCGGCCGCCATCGACCGCGCCATCGCCCGCGCGGCATTGTCCTCGGGCCAGAAGCGTTCGCGCCCCACTTTGTCAGCGAGGTAGTCGACGATGGCCAGGCTGTCCCAGACCACGGCGTCGCCGTCCCACAGGATCGGCACCTTGCCCGACGATGGCGCGAACTCGTCACCCGAGCGGCGGTTTTCCCAATCGGCATCGTACATCGGTACGACCACCTCTTCGAAGGGGAGCCCCGATTGTTTGCAGGCAAGCCAGCCGCGAAGCGACCAGGACGAATAGGCCTTGTTGCCGATGATCAATTTCATGCGGGTGGACTAGCGGGGCAGGCGGGCGGCGGCAACGCCGGTAATGCGTCTCGACATGAGGCAATGCAGCGTCGCGATCGCCGCCAGGACGACGATCGTACCGAGCATGAGGTCGATCAGGGAATGCGTGCCCCTGACCAGTGGCGACACCAGCAAGCGTCGTCTTGCCGCCGCACGACGTTCGCGACAGTCACGATCCCACCATGTCGTACGCGCGGCTCAGAACGAGCCCGGGACCATCCGTTGCGCCATCGTCGGCGCTGCCGGAACCAGCAGGTCCTGGCGCGTGCTGCCGGTGGTCCGTGCCGACTGTGCACTGACGTCGCTGGTGATCGGCGTGCAACTGCGCCCGGCGAGGAAGTCGAGTGCGCGACGGGTGGTGGCTTCGCGCGCGTCGCCCATCGGGAAGCTGATGTCGTCGGTCGCGCGACAGGTCGCCTCGACCGTCGATGCCAGGCCATCGAAGTAATTGCCGTTGCGCGCGGCGTTCTGCGTCGCGAACGCGATCACGCGAAGGCGATCGTCGCAGGTCGGATTGTCGAGTGCGATCTGACCAACGGGCTTGCCGTAGGTGTTGGTTCCGATCAGCGCGGAATTGCCATGCAGATACGGGGTGAAGGCGTTGATCACGAGTTCGCTCGCCGAGGCGGTGCCGGCGGTGCCGATGAAAGCGATCCGCGTCGGGGCGATCGATTCGGGTTGCGGGGCAAAGAAGCGAGTCTCGTTGTTCGACGCCTTCTCGGTGCGGAAGGTCGTGTAGTCGAAGACTTCGGACGTGGAGCGCGCGCCGCCGAGCAGGTCGCCGAGATACTCCGCCGTCGCGACGAGGCCACCGCCATTGTAGCGTAGATCGATGATGACCTTGGTCACGCCCTGCAAACGGAAATTCGCGAAAGCCAGCTTGAGTGCTGGTTCTGCCGTGAAGATGAACGTGCGCAAATTGATGTAGCCGACGCGCTGGCCGCCATCGTCGATGATCTTAGCGCCGTAGCGTGTGGAGACGGGCAGCAGGCTGAAATCGGCCTTGGCGACGGTCACCGTGCGCGTTCCGGCGGCGTCGGAGACACGGAACACGCGCGCGGTGCCGGCCGTGTCGGGACCGAATGCCGTGGTCAGCCCGGCGGTCCCCTCGGCCTTGATGATCTCGCTCACGGTCCGGAGGTTGCTCGACGTCGTACCGATCGCGAGAATTTCCGCGCCACGATCGATCCCCGCGGCGAGCGCGGGCGCCCCCTCGAACGACTCCGCCGCGAACAGCCGCTGGCCGGTCTGGTCGAGTGCGAAACGGATGCCGAAGCCCGCACTCGATCCCGAGGTATAATAGGCGGTCTCTTCCTTGATCGACGTCAGATAGGTGAAGTAGCGATCCTTGCGCTGCGCCCGTGCGGTCGCGGTCAGCGCGTCGATGTAATCGTCGACCGTCGTGTACGCGGCGGGACTCAAGGTCGCGGGAAGCGTATCGGGGAACAGATACCATTCGCGAAGCTGCGCGGCGGCCCAGTCCTGGCGCTCGCGCAACGAGCACCCCGCAATTGCGGTCGGTGTAGGAGTCGGCGTCGGCGTCGCAGCGATGCCGCCGCTCGATTTCGTGTTGCCGTCGCTACCCCCGCAGCCTGACAGCATCGCAGCCATCGCCAGCATAGCCCCAAACCGTCCACGCATTACGTAATCTCCCCCGTCGGGCAGAGGCTACGGAATTCGCCGCACGATGCCAGCGGGAAATTGAAAGTTGATTCGATGTCGGCGAATCTGGAGCCGCCGGGTGGCAATCATACCTGCGAACGTCACCGATCCGTCATCCTGATCGTGGTCGGGATGACGGATTGGAAAGCAGACCAGGCCGTCAGCTGACCGCTTCGACCACGGCCGCACGGAGTTCGGGGATACCCATGCCGTATTCGCTCGAGGTGACGAGGATGTCGGGATGCGCTGCGGGACGCTTGCGCGCCTCGGCTGCGGTACGTTCGGTCACTTCGACCAGCTCGGACGCCTTGATTTTGTCGGCCTTGGTCAACACCATCCGGTAGCTGACTGCGGCCTTGTCGAGCATCTCGAGGATCTCGCGATCGACGTCCTTGATTCCGTGGCGCGAGTCGATCAGCACGAGCGCGCGCTTCAGAACGTCGCGTCCGCGCAGGAAATCGTTGATCAGGAAGCGCCATTTCTTGACGACGTCCTTGGGCGCCTTGGCAAAGCCATAGCCTGGCATGTCGACCAGGCGGAACGCGAGCGGGGCGCCGACGTCGAAGAAGTTCAGCTCCTGCGTGCGGCCCGGCGTGTTCGACGTGCGCGCCATGGAATTGCGCCCGGTCAGCGCGTTCAGGAGCGACGACTTGCCGACGTTCGAGCGGCCCGCAAACGCCACTTCCGGCACCGCTGCATCGGGCAGGAATTCCAACGTCGGCGCCGACTTCAGGAAGCCGACATGGCCGGCGAACAGCTTTCGCGCCTGCTCGAGGTGCTCGGCGGTGAACGGTGCGTCGGTCTGCTCAAGGTCGGGGCCGAGATCCGGGCCAAGGTTCGGAACGTCGTTCACTTGGTCACCGGCACTTTCAGGCCCGGATGGCGGGCGTAGAGCAGCTTCTGCTGGATGATCGTCAGGACGTTCGACGTGATCCAGTACACCTGAAGGCCGACCGCGAACGGCGCCATCACGAACATCAGCACCCATGGCAGCAGCTTGAAGACCTGCTTCTGCGTGTCGTCCATCGGCGTCGGGTTCAGCTTGAACTGGAAGTACATGCTGATCCCCAGGATGATCGGCACGACACCGATCGCGATCATGTGCGGCGGCGTGAACGGCAGCAGGCCGAACAGGTTGAGCGGCGTCAGCGGATCGGGCGCGGACAGATCCTTGATCCACGCGACGAACGGCTGGTGACGCATCTCGATCGTCAGCATCAGCACCTTGTACAGCGCGTACATGATCGGAATCTGCAACAGCGTCGGCGCGCAACCGGCGAGCGGATTGACCTTCTCGGCCTTGTACAGCGCCATCACTTCCTGCTGCATGCGGACCTTGTCGTCCTTATACTTCTCCTGCAGCAGCTTCATCTTCGGCTGGACGGCGCGCATCGCGGCCATCGACTTGAACTGGCGCTGCGCGATCGGGAACAACAGGCCGCGGATCGTCACCGTCAGCAGGATGATCGCGACGCCGAAATTGCCGATCATCCGGAACAGCCAGTCGAGATAATAGAAGATCGGCTTCTCGACGATCCGGAACCAGCCCCAGTCGATCGCGTAATCGAGCTTGGCGACGCCGCCGGCCTGGTCGGTGTAGCGATCAAGCAGGCGCACTTCCTTGGCGCCGGCGAAGAAGCGCGAGACCTGCGTGATCGACTGGCCGGGTGCGACCTGCTTGGGCTGCAGCGCGTAGTCGGCCTGATAGGCCTTGTTGGCGCCGGCGCGGAACTGGCCGTCGAAGGCCTGGCGCTGATCGGGGATGATCGCGGTCAGCCAGTATTTGTCGGTGAAGCCGAGCCAGCCGCCGGTGGTGGTGAACTTCTGCGCGGCCTCGTCGATGTCCTTGTAGTTCGGACGGTAGTGCGCGCCGCCATTGTCGACCGACATCGGCCCGACATGGATCGTCATCGACGACGGATCCTTCGAGATGCCGACGCGGTTGACCAAGCCGTAGGTCGCGACGGGAACAGGCGCGGCGCCGGCGTTGAGGACGGTCTGCCGTACCGTGAACATATAGTCCTGGTCGACTGCGATCTGGATGCGGAAGCGCTGGCCGGTGGCGTTGGTCGCGTCGAGCGTGACCGGCGTGGTCGGCGTCAGCGTGGTCGCGCCCGAGGGCGTCCAGACGGCGTCGGCAGCGGGTGGGGCCAGGCCCTCCGCCCGCCAGCCGAAGCTTGCGAAATACGCGTCGGGTGCACCGGCGGGCGACAACAGGCGGATCGGCGGCGAGTTCTTCGCGACGGTCTCGTCATAGCCCTTGAGCACGAGATCGTCGATCCGCGCGCCCTTCAGGTTGATCGAACCGGACACGCGGGGCGTCTCGATGCGAACACGCGAGGTGCTGGCGATCACCGCGTTGCGATCGCCGATCGCAGCGGCGCCGTCCGCGGCCGGATCGGCGGCGGGGTTGGCGACGGCCTTGGTCTTGCCGCCTTCGATTCGCGTGACCGGTGGATTCGCGGTCGGAAAGAACTTGCCCTGGATCAGCGGCCATCCGAACAGGATCAGCGCCGCGATCACCGCGAACAGCACGAAATTCTGCTTGTCGTCTTTCACAGGGCGGCGTCTTTCAATTTCTCAGGCTTCAGCTCTGGGACTGGGTCGGGTCCATACCCGCCCCACGGATGGCAGCGTGCGATACGCTTCGCCGCCAACCAGCCCCCCTTGAGCGCGCCATAGCGCCCAACGGCCTCGATTGCATAGGCGGAACACGAAGGATCGTAGCGACAGGTGGATGGCAGGACGAGCGAAGGACCCAGTTGCCAGCCGCGCGCGATCAGGATGAGGAGGCGGGCTAGCATGGGTTTGCAGAGCTTCGCGCGCCGCCAGATTGTTTCCCCGCGGAGGCGGGGACCCAGACTGGGCTCCCGCTTCCGCGGGAAAACAAGGAGTGAGGGGAGGTGGTGAGTTGGAACTCGCCGCCGCTTAATCTCTCTCTCGGCACCACCCCGGCGAAGGCCGGGGCCCAATTGGGGGCGCTGAGTAACGAACGGCGGCGCGTCGTCACGGCCGCTTTCCCACTTGGGCCCCGGCCTTCGCCGGGGTAGCATCGAGAGCAGACTGCGGCGTTACCTTGCGGAACGCCTTGCTAAGCTCGGTCCGCAACAGCGCGTAATCGCGCTCGACCCCGCCATTGCGTCCGATCAAAACATGATCGGCACCCGCAACCCCGCGTTCCGCCAACAGCTCACGCGCCAACGCCCGCAACCGCCGTTTCATGCGGTTCCGGACGACGGCGTTGCCGATCTTCTTGGTGACGGTGAAGCCGATTCGCATCGTGTCGTCACCGTCATCGCGGGGGCGCATGAGCAGGACGAATCCCGGCATCGGTGCGCGCTTCCCCGCATTCGCCGCGAGAAAATCGCGGCGTTTGGACATTATAGTTATGCCGGCGTCGCCGGCGGGTATCGTTAGGCCGACAGCTTCTTGCGACCGCGTGCGCGGCGTGCATGGATCACTGCCCGGCCGCCGACCGTCGCCATCCGTGCGCGGAAGCCATGACGGCGTGCGCGTACCAGGTTGCTCGGCTGAAAGGTCCGCTTCATTGGTCATTCCCTAGGTCATCAAATAGAAAACGGCCGCCACGGGGACGGCCTTGATGGCTGGGCGCTTACGGAAACGGGGCGGGTAAGTCAATTCACACCCGGTGTGTCAGCGGCGCTTTTCGACGCCTTCGCGCGCTCATGACGTCGCATCGCGCTCTGCCGCCGCATCATCCGGTCCACGAGATGTCCGGTCCGCGGCCAGCGCCGCTTCAACCGCGCCCACTTCAGTCGCGCCCAGCGCGAGTTGCGCAACACCAGGACCATGCCGCCCGCGAACAAGAATATTCCCGCCGGCCCCGGCAGCGGCGCGAGCAGCGGTGCGCTCAGGATCAGCAGCACCCCGAGCAGCAACTGACCGAGGCGAAGGATAGGGGAGCGGACTGCTTTCACGGAAGGCATGTGGGTCCGGTGTATTAGGTTGGCAAGACGGCAGTGCGCTGCATACCATTGCAGACACGGCAAATCGGGTATGAATAAGGCGTGACGTCGTGTCGCGGGGGAGCGGGCATGGCGGCGATCGTAGCGACGGTGGCGTATCTGGGCTTGGAAGCGCGGGCGGTCGAAGTGCAAGTCCAACTGATTCCAGGACTTCCTGCGTTCAACGTCGTCGGCCTGGCGGACAAGGCGGTCGGCGAAAGTCGCGAACGTGTGCGCGGCGCGATCGCGGGAATGGGGCTGTCGCTGCCGCCCAAACGCATCGCGGTGAACCTGTCGCCCGCCGATCTGCCGAAAGAAGGATCGCATTTCGATCTTCCTATCGCGCTGGCGTTGCTGGCGGCGATGGGGGTGGTCGATGCCGAGGCGCTGGCGGATTACGTGATCGTCGGCGAACTCGGCCTCGACGCGCGGATCACCGCGTCGCCGGGCGTGTTGCTCGCGGCGCTGCATGCATCGGAAGTAGGGAAGGGGCTCGTCTGCCCCGCCGCGCAAGGGTCGGAAGCGGCGTGGGCCGGCGAGATCGAGGTGATCGCCGCGCCCGACCTGCTGTCGTTGCTCAACCACTTCAAGGGCCACGGCCTGCTCAGCCCACCCAAGCCGGGCATCGCCGAGACCGCCGATCACGGTCCGGATCTGCGTCAGGTGAAAGGGCAGGAAACCGCCAAGCGCGCGCTGGAGATCGCCGCTGCCGGATCGCATAATCTGCTGATGGTGGGACCACCCGGCTCCGGCAAGTCGCTGATGGCGTCCTGCCTCCCGGGCATCCTGCCGCCGCTCGACCCGGCCGAAGCCCTCGAAGTATCGATGGTCCAGTCGGTCGCCGGCACGCTGACGGGCGGCCGCTTGACTCGAACACGGCCCTTCCGTGCCCCGCACCACTCGGCCTCCATGGCGGCGCTTACCGGTGGCGGCCTGAAGGTGAAGCCGGGCGAAGTCAGCCTGGCGCATCTCGGCGTCCTGTTCCTTGACGAACTCCCGGAGTTCCAGCGCGCCGTCCTCGATTCGCTACGCCAGCCGCTGGAAACCGGCACGGTCAGTGTCGCGCGGGCCAACGCGCACGTTACCTTTCCTGCGCGCGTCCAGTTGATCGCCGCGATGAACCCATGTCGCTGCGGTCACTTGGGTGACGCGAGTTTGGCCTGTGCGAGAGCGCCAAAGTGCGCGGCGGACTATCAGGCGAAAGTCTCCGGCCCGTTGCTCGATCGGATCGATCTTCACATCGATGTCCAGGCGGTCAGCGCCGCCGACCTTATCCTCCCACCGCCGACCGAAGGATCGGCAGAGGTGTCCGCCCGTGTCGCCGTCGCGCGCGCCATTCAGACCGACCGCTACCGCGACCACCCGGTTCGCACGAATGCGGAGGCCGATGGCGCGCTGCTCGATGCCGTTGCCACCCCCGACGAAGCCGGTCGCAAGTTGCTTGCGCAAGCCGCCGAAGCGATGCGGCTGACTGCGCGCGGCTACACGCGCATCCTCCGCGTCGCCCGCACCATCGCCGATCTCGCCGGCAGCGACACCGTCGGTCGCATCCACATCGCCGAAGCGCTCAGCTACCGCCGCCAGCCGCCGAGAAACTGAGTCGGGACGTTTTCCGATCAACACAGCTTGCGGCGGACGAAAGCTTCGTCTAGCCAACCCGCCGCTGCCCCTGTGGCGAAATTGGTAGACGCGACCGACTCAAAATCGGTTGCCGCAAGGCATGCTGGTTCGATTCCGGCCAGGGGCACCATTTCTTTTTGACGATCACGCTTCGACACTATGGGGTCAGCGCACACGGATCGTTTCCTTGCGAAAATTTCATCGGTAAGGACGCGGGATGGCAAAGCGACCGGTCCGTTCTGTCTCATCGCGGCGGCGTGATCGATCGGGGCTGAGGCCATCGTCCGAGCATTGGCTGCTTCTCCTGGGCGCCGTGGTCGCGTGCGCGGCGATCTTCGGGTCGCTCATGGACCTGCCTTGGCCGACCGCAACCACCACGAAACACCGCAAGCCCCGGCTCACGATGGCGCAGGCTCGCGCGTCCAATGCTTTGGTCCCGATCGTCACGAAGAGACGCAAGCGGGCGGAGCCGTTCCGCTTTCACGGCGGGCCCGCCGCGCGCCTCCAGGCGACCGAGTGCCTCGCGACGGCCGCGCTCTACGAGGCGGGCAGCGACCGCGACGCGCAACGGGCCGTCATCCAGGTCGTGCTAAACCGGGTCGGCGCGCGCGGCTTCCCCAAGAGCGTGTGCGGGGTCGTGTATCAGGGCGCGGATCGCAAGACGGGATGCCAGTTCTCGTTCACCTGTGATGGATCACAAACCCGCCGGCCCGAGCATGACGGATGGGACCAGGCGAGGGGTGCCGCGCGCCGCGCCATAAGCGGCTACGTCTACGCACCGGTCGGTCGCGCGACTCATTACCATACCGACTGGCTCGTACCGTATTGGCGCGGTTCGCTGGTCAAGGTGGCGACCGTGGAGTCGCACATCTTCTACCAGCGGCGCTGATCGCTCAGTCGATCCGGTATTGGATAGGCTTGAACGAGCCCCCGTTCGACTGCAGCGCCGAGCATGCGGTCATGCCGATCACCAGATCCATCGCCGCGCGAAAGACGATCGTGTCACCCGCCTTGCTCAGCGGCGGCTCGACCGTGAACGTACCGGTCTCGCCATTGATCGGAACGTTCATGAAGCAGTTGAACGCGACCGGGATCTGGTCCGGCTCGATGTCCCAGGGCGCCAGCGCTTCTGCGAGATTGCCAAAGCAACCGCGATGCGGATCGGTATCGCCATATATAATCGCAAACGTCTCCTTCGAGCACGGCGTCAGCAAGAAATCATGCCGGCCCACATCGTCCGCAACGATCTCCAGCATCACGTTGCTGCGGTTCGAATAGAGGAGGTCGCCAGTGGTCAGGTACAACCGGCTCGCATAATCGAGCGTCCGACCGGACGAGATCGCCTCGCGCACGTCCGCGCGGTTGTAAGCGAGCAAATCCGAAACCTGCCGACCCTCGGGATCAATCACCGTCAGCGTCTGGCCCTTGTCGAGCGTGAATCCCGCACCCGAACGCGGAGGGATCGTCTTGATGTCAGCCACGCGCTTCGCCTCGCTTGAAAGGGCATTTCCAGGACTCGTCGACGACGCGTCCGCTATACTGGCGTGCTTCGCTCGATTCGCCGTGGCGCGCCAGCATCGGGTTCATAGAGCCAGCATATTCCAGATCGCGTGCGAGGATCGACGAGCGAAGCTTGTCGTAGCGCTGCTGGTCCCGCAGCACCTCGAACTGGTCGTGCAGGTTGAACACCATCGCGGGCGATTCGAACTTGCGTGCCGGGCGGCTGGCATTGGGATGCAGGCCGACGACGAAGAATGCCTCGCCGGCAAAGCTCAGCGAGAAATGGGGATCGTCGGGATCGCTGCTCACCGATGGGTCGGGCCGATAGCCAAGCCACTCGTCCTTGTCGCTAAGCGACTGAGCACGCGCCCAAAGATGCGCCTCGAACTCTTCTTCCGATAGCAAGGCCGGCGCTTCGAACAGGATAATGAGCGTCCGGAAGATCGCACGATCCTGGCGATACTTCCGCACGGTCTCGCCCAGTGCCGGCGAGATTCGCATGTCATCCCACGCGGATCGCACGTCGCGAGCGACGAGGATATCCATCTGCCCCTTGGCAAGCGCGGATTTTGCGCCGACGCAGGGGAATTGCGGCGCCTGTACCGTCTCGATGAACTTGCGCGCGAGAGGATGGTCGTTTTGGAAGATTGGCTGATACATGGTCGGGGTGGAACCCGCCAACCGTGCCAATGTTTCGCACGTAGCATAACCTTTGATATTGATCAGTACGAATCCCGATCTGTTCTTCTAACCCTCGGGACGGTACGAGGCGGGTGATGAAGGGGTGTCGATGATCTCGGAAAAGTTTCTCTTGGGGCGTGGCCGCCATGAGCTCAGCAGCGAAGAAAAGCAGGTGCTGGAGGACGGCATCGAATCCGTGCGACAAGTCGCCGCGCGCAAGCAGATCGTCCGCGCGGGCGACCTGATCGAGACGAGCACGCTGCTGCTCGAAGGGTTCGTGTGCCGCTACATGGACGATCGCGAAGGCCAGCGTCAGCTGGTCGCGGTGCACGTGCCCGGCGATTTCGTCGACCTGCACGCCTTCCCCATGAAGCGGCTCGATCACGACATCGCGACGCTCGGCCCGGTGAAGATCGCCTGCTTCGAACATCGCACGCTACAGTCGATTACCGAGCGTTACCCGCACCTGACGCAGAAACTGTGGTTCAGCACGCTGCTCGACGCGGCGATGCACCGGGAGTGGATATTCCGGCTGGGGCGCCTCGGGGCCGAAGGTCGCATCGCGCATCTGTTCTGCGAATTGAATGCGCGGCTCGAAATGGTCGGGATGGCTGCCGATGGACGCTACATGCTGCCAATGACGCAGCCCGATCTGGCAGAGGCGAGCGGGCTGACGGGGGTCCACGTCAACCGTGTGCTGCGGGCGCTCCGCGAGAAAAACCTTCTGACGTTCAAGGCCGGCGAGGTAAATATCCTGGATCGTAAGGCGCTTGCATCCGTTGCTGAGTTCGAACCACAATATCTTTACGGTTCGCGAGGCGAGTGACCGCTGCGGGTCGCCGACCGGACCGGGCTGGAGCGCGATCATGTTGAAGCCGGAAACGATACCGGGCGTAGCAGCAGCGGAATATGGCGTCGTGACGCTCGACGGGCCCGACGGGCTGGCCATCGGGATGACACCCGAGGCGGCGGCGGAAACGGGTCGCCGACTGATCGCGGCCGCGGCGCTGGCGGCCACGCAGTCGCCCGAGGAACGGCCCCTGGATTGAATAAAAACCGCATTCAACAGGGGCGGGCCGGGGCCAACTGACCCATACGGGTTCCGCTACGTAACTTTATCTCTATGCTACCCGGGACATCGACCGGGAGATCCATGTGCAATTTCTATACCTCGCTGCCAGTGCCGTCGCGCTGATGGCGTCTACATCCGTCGTCGCGCAGGCGGGTGATCAGACCGGGCCGGCCGCTACGCCCGCCAGTAATCCTTTGCTCGCCGACTGGACCGGCCCGATGGGCGGCGTGCCGCCCTGGGACAAGGTTCGCCCCGATCTGTTCCCGCAGGCGTTCGAGACGACGCTGGCCGAGCGCGCCGCGGAATATCGCAAGATCGCCGACAATCCCGCCAAGCCGACCTTCGCCAACACGATCGTGCCGATGCAGCTGGCGGGCAAGCGCTATGGCCGGGTGATGACGCTGTTCGGCGTGATGACCGGCAACATGAACACGCCCGCCTATCAAAAGCTCGACCGCGAATGGTCGCCCAAATTCTCCGCCGCGTCGGACGCGATCACCTTCGACAAGCCGCTGTTCGCGCGCATCCAGGCAATCTACGACGCGCGCAATTCGAGTGGGCTGAACGCGCAGCAGATCCGGCTCGTCACGCGGATCTACGATAGCAGCGTCCGCCAGGGCGCGAAGCTGACCGATGCGCAAAAGGCGCAGTTGTCGCAATATAATCAGCAGCTCGCGACCGCCTTCTCGACCTTTGGCGAGAAGCTGCTGGCCGATGAAAGCACCGCCATCGCGGTCGGCGACGAAGCCCAGCTGGCCGGATTGCCCGACAGCGTGAAGGCGGTCGCCAAGGCGGCCGCTGCCGAGCGGAAACTGCCGGGCTACGCGATCGTCAACACGCGCTCGGCGGTCGATCCGGTGCTGACCTACGCGACCGACCGTGCGCTGCGTGAGAAGGTGTGGCGCGCGTTCGTCAACCGCGGCGACAATGCCGACGCCAACGACACAAACGCGACGATCGCGCAGATCGTCAAGCTGCGTGCCGACCGCGCGCATCTGCTCGGGTTCAAGACGCATGCCGACTGGCGGATGCAGGACACGATGGCCAAGACGCCCGCCGCGGCGATGGACCTGATGATGCGCGTCTGGCCCGCCGCCAAGGGCCGCGTCGCCGAGGAGGTCGCGGACATGCAGAAGGTCGCCGGCACGTCGCTGACGATCGAGCCTTGGGATTACCGCTTCTATCAGGAGAAGGTCCGCAAAGCCCGGTACGATCTGGATCAGGCGCAGCTGAAGCCGTATTTCGAGCTCGGCAACATCATCCAGGGATCGCTCTACGCCGCCAACCGGCTGTACGGGCTCAACTTCAAGGAGATCACCGGTACCGTCCCGGTGTTCGAGCCGAACATGCGCGTGTGGAGCGTGACCGACAAGGCCGGCAAGGATGTCGGGCTGTTCTACCGCGACGACTTCGCGCGGACCGGCAAGCGGTCGGGCGCATGGGCGAACACCTATCGCGGCCAGCGCGGCCTTGCGCCGGCGCAGCTCGTGCTGTCGTCGAACAACAACAACTTCGCCAAGGGCGCACCCGGCGAACCGATCCTGATCAGTCTCGACGACGCGCAGACGCTGTTCCACGAATTCGGCCATGCGATCCACGCGATGCTGCAGAATGTCGAATATCCGGGGCTCGCCGGCACGCCGCGCGATTTCGTCGAATATCCGAGCCAGGTGAACGAGCATTGGCTGCTGACCCGCGACGTGCTCGACAAATATGCGCGGCATTACCAGACCAAGGCAGCGATGCCGCAGGACCTGCTCGACAAGATCGAAAAGTCGCGCACCTTCAACCAGGGCTTCGCGACCGCCGAATATCTGTCGTCGGCGATCGTCGACATGAAGATCCATACCGTGCCCGACGGCGTGATCGACCCCGACAAGTTCGAAGCCGCGACGCTCGCGGAGATCGGCATGCCGAAGCAGCTGGTGATGCGTCACCGCGTACCGCAGTTCCAGCATCTGTTCGCGTCGGACAGCTATTCGGCAGGCTATTACAGTTACCTGTGGTCCGAGACGATGGACGCCGACACGTTCGCCGCGTTCGAGGAAGCGGGCAGCCCGTGGGACAAGCCGACCGCGGACAAGTTCGCGAGGCTGCTGCTGTCGACGGGTAACGAGACCGACCGTGCCGAGGCGTATCGCGCCTTCCGCGGTCGAGACCCCGATGTGAACGCGCTGCTCAAGAAGCGCGGATTCGCCCCCACTCCAGCGACGCAGGACGCGAAATAATGGCACCCGATCAAAAGACACGCCTGAAAGCGATCATCGGCGGATCGACCGGCAACCTCGTCGAATGGTTCGACTGGTACGTCTATTCCGCCTTCACGCTGTATTTCGCGCCGCATTTCTTCCCGTCGGCGGATCGCACCGCGCAGCTGCTCAGCGCGGCGGCGATCTTTGCGGTCGGCTTCCTGATGCGCCCGATCGGCGCGTGGATCATGGGGGTCTATTCGGATCGCCACGGTCGCAAGGCGGGGCTCACGGTCGCGGTCACGCTGATGTGCGCAGGCTCGCTGATCATCGCGTGCACGCCGGGATACGAGACGATCGGCGTATTCGCGCCGATCATGCTGGTGATCGCGCGCCTGATGCAGGGTCTGTCGGTCGGCGGCGAATATGGCGCGTCGGCGACGTACCTGACCGAGATGGCAGGCAAGGATCGCCGCGGCTTCTTCTCGTCGTTCCAGTATGTCACGCTGATCTCGGGGCAGCTGCTCGCGATCTGCGTGCTGCTGGTGCTGCAGTCGACGATGAGCGAGGCGGCGCTTGATTCCTGGGGTTGGCGCATTCCGTTCGCGATCGGTGCGGTGCTGGCCGTGGTCGTGTTCTACATCCGCCGCGGGCTCGCCGAAACGCAGAGCTTCGAGAACGCGAAGTCCGAGGTGGGCGACGGCAAGCCCAAGTCGGGCTTCATCCAGCTCGTCACCAAGCATCCGCGCGAGACGATGACGGTGATGCTGCTGACCGCGGGCGGCACGCTCGCCTTCTATGCCTACTCGATCTACATGCAGAAGTTCCTGGTCAACACCAGCGGGTTCAGCCGCGAGGTGGCGAGCCAGATCAACGCCGCCACGCTGTTCGTGTTTATGCTGCTGCAACCGGTCGCGGGCGGCCTGTCGGATCGGGTCGGGCGGAAACCGCTGATGATCGCGTTCGGCATCGCCGGTGTGCTGTTCACCTATCCGATCTTCACCGCGCTCGAGACCGCGACCAACCCGATCTATGCCGGGTTGCTGGTGATGGCGGCGCTGGTGATCGTGACGGGCTACACGTCGATCAACGCGGTCGTGAAGGCAGAGCTGTTCCCCGCGCATATTCGCGCGCTCGGCGTCGCCTTGCCCTATGCGCTCGCCAACACGCTGTTCGGCGGGACCGCCGAGGTCGTTGCGCTGAAGTTCAAGGACGCCGGCTTCGAACGCGGCTTCTACTGGTATGTGACCGCAATGATCGCGGTGTCACTGGTGGTGTATCTGATGATGAAGGACACGCGGACGAACAGCCAGATCGTCGAGGACTAACCGTTCTGCTCCCTCTCCCCGCTGGGGAGAGGGAGCAGATAAACCTAGCGCGGCAACTCGATGATCGCGTCGAGTCCGCCGCCCACCCGGTTGACCAGCCGGATCTCGCCGCCGGCCTCGCGCACGATCGCCTGCGCCAAGGCGAGGCCCAGGCCGATCCCGCCCGTCTCGCGGTTGCGCGAACTTTCCAGCCGGGTGAAGGCGTCGAACACGTCGCCCATCCTGTCCTCGGGGATGCCCGGCCCGTGATCCGCCACGATGATCGCGACACAGCGTGCGTCCGCCTCGATGCGGACCTGCGCTGCCACGCCGTATTTGATCGCGTTCTCGATGAGGTTGCGGACCGCGCGGCGGATCAGCGACGGGCGCAGATGCATCCGCAACCGGTCCGCCTCGACGAAGCTCACGTCGCTGCCGATATCGCGGAAATCCTCGACGACGGCATCGACCAGGGCGGCGAGGTCGACGTCGGTCAGCGGCTCGCTTGGCCGCCCGAGCCGCGCGAGCGACAGGATGTCGTCGAGCGTGCGGTTCATCTCGGCGACCGTATCGATCATCCGCGCGCGATCGGTATCGTCCTCGACCGACTCGATGCGGACGCGCAACGCCGCCAGCGGCGTGCGCAGGTCATGGCCGATCGCGCCGAGCATGCGGTCCTTTTCGTCGAGCATTGCCGTCACGCGCAGCCTGAGCGCGTTGAACGCGGTGATGAGCGCCGCGACGTCGTCGGGCCCCTGCGCGAAAAGTGGCGTGCCCGGTTCACCCGGACGGAACCGCTCCGCCGCCACCCGCAGGTCGCGTAACGGGCGTGACAACCGGCGGACGATCCACAGCACCGGCAACAGGACGATGATGTACAGGATCGCCGTCTGCGTCAGCAACGCGATCAGCAATCGCGATCCCGGTCGCGGCCATGGCGCGGCGACCGTCAGCCAACCGCGACCGGGCTGTTCGACCGCGATCAACAGCATCGAGCCGTCACCGTCGCCGCGGCGCATCCCTGCGCGACGGCGATCGTCGCGATCGCCGTCGCGGTCCTTGGCGAACGGCGGCTTCAGTCCGGTGTCGATCCTGCCGACCGTTACGCCCTGATCGGCAAGCTGCCGACGGAGTTCGGCCGCGACTTCGGGATGGTGTTCATAGCCGGCAGGGGGGATCGGATTACTGGAAACGCGGCGGACCCGGCCGCGATCGGCGGTGAGTGGGCGACCGGCATGCGCCTCGCGGTCGAGCGCGTCGGCGATCCGCGTCGCAACCGGCCGCGTCGCCTGAGCAAGCCGGAACTCGATCCGATCGCGCAGGATCATCCCGAAATTGATCGCCTGCGCGGCGAACAACGCGAGCGCGATCAACAGCGCCATCTGGCCTGCGAGACTGCGCGGCCAAGGGCGTGTCACGGGCATGTCGTCACAGGCGCGTCACTTCGGCGGCCAGCGTGTAGCCGCCGCCCCAGACCGTCTTGATCAGCTCGGGCGTCTTCGCATCCGCTTCGATCTTTCGCCGCAATCGGCTGATCTGGTTGTCGATGGCGCGATCGAACGCGGCGGCTTCGCGGCCTTGCGTCAGGTCGAGCAACTGGTCGCGGGTCAACACCTGACGCGGGCGCGTGACGAGCGCGAGCAACAGATTATACTCGCCGGTCGATAGCGGCACCGAGACGCCTTCGCGGTCGATCAGGGCCCGCTCGCCCGACTTCAGCACCCAGCCGGCGAAGCCGTACGAACTGCTCTCCGGCGCGTGCTGCCGTGATCCACCCGCGGTAGCCCGCCGCAATACAACCTTGACCCGCGTCGCCAATTCGCGCGGCGAGAACGGCTTCACGACATAATCGTCGGCGCCCATCTCCAGTCCGACGATCCGGTCGGTCTCTTCCGCGCGCGCGGTGAGCAGGATCACGGGCACGTCGCTGGTCGCGGCGATATGCCGGCAGAGCGACAGCCCGTCCTCGCCCGGCATCATGATGTCGAGGATGACGAGATCGATCGCATACGCGGTCAGCCGCGTCCGCGCCGCCTCGGCATCCCCCGCTTGCGTCACGCGAAACCCTTGTTTGGTCAGGTACACGGCCAGCGGCTCGCGGATCGAGCGCTCGTCGTCGACGAGCAGCAGGTGCGGCATATCTCCCATCGGGGCAGTGTCTAGCATGGCGGCTGTCCAGGGGAAGCACCGGGGTTTGCCCGACGCTTCCCCCCTTCCGATTTATTGAGCGGGCATGGGGGTAGGCGAAGTCGCGCCGTCGCGGCGCTCGCGCCGGTCGATGTGGCGCATCTCGGCGGCGTTGGCGCGCTCGGTCGGGTCGATCGTGCCGTCGTGATTGGCGTCCATCCGGTCGAACCGCTTGAGCGCGCGTGCCGCGAACTCCTCGCGCGTCACGCTGCCGTCGCCGTTCGGGTCCATGCGGCGACCCATGCCGTCATGCTTGCGCCCGCCAGGGGGTGGCACGGGAACGTCGCGACCGCTCGCGACCATCCGGTCGTGGACCGCGGCACGATAGGCGCGCATTTCACCAGCGGTTACCCGGCCGTCATGGTCGGTGTCCATCTGCGCAAAGCGAGCATCGGCTTGTGCGATCGCCTCGGCGCGGGTGGCGACGCCGTCGTGGTTCGCGTCTTGGCGCATCGGCGGGCGCGGGGTGGCGGGGGCAGGGGCCGTCTGCGCGTTGCTGGCGGCAGAGGTGATCGCGCTGGCGGCGAGCATCAGGGTTAGGACGGTCTTGCGCATGTCAGTCTCCGGCGGAGTGGGACGAATTCCCATCGAATGACCGTCTTTCTAAACCCCGGTTGTCGCAGGGTTTTGCCGGCGCGCGCGCAATGTGTCGCAAGATATGTCGGGCGCGCTCGGCCAGGACTAGGCGAAGATCGCGACGCTTTGCATCTGTTCGGCGACCGGCGTGCCGTCCGCGTTCCAGATCGCCATCTGCTGGCTCGAACTACCCTCCTTCGTATAGTCGGTGGTCGCGCGGAGCAGCCACCAGCCATCACGCGTCACCGGTTGCGGGCCGAGGATGTTGAGCAGCCACGTCATCGAACTGAGCGGCGCCGGCCCGCCGAGCAACTTGAGCGCAGCGGGCGGCAGGCCATCGGCGACCGCGATCAGTTCGACCATCGGATCGAGCCCCTCGCGCTCGACCAGCCGTGCCCAGCGCAGCCATTCCGCCGGCCCGACGCTGTCGTCGCGACGGTCGAGCAGGTCGAAGTTCCGCGAGAACGCGACCGCGCTATGGCCGCGAAAGGTCGGCGTATCGGGCTCGGGCATCGGGAAGTCGGGCGCGCTGCCGGTCTGGTGATCGACGCGCGATGCGACCGCGCCCATGAACACGAACGTCGCGCGCAGCCCGAGCCCTGCCTCACTCTCGACATCCGCCTGGACAAACGCGGCGTTGCGCCCGCGCCGCAACCGGCCCGCGCGGATCACGATATCGCCCGAGAGCGGCCCGATGAACGACACCTGCGCGGATCGCAGCGGCGGCAGGTCGACGTCCGACTTCTGCGCGGCATGCAGCGCGAGCGCTGCGGAAAAGCCGCCATACGCGGTGCGGCCTTGCAGCCAGTTCTCGGGCACGGTCCCGCGCCAGCCACCCTCGATCGGCTCCAGTGCGTCGATAGCCTGCTTCAGACTGGTCATGCAGTTCGCTCCCTTCTTCCTTCGTCATCCTGGGCTCGACCCAGGATCCAGAGCCAAGCAATCCGACGTCTATGGCTCTGGATCCTGACTCTCGTCAGGATGACGGAAGAGTTGCGCTAAGCCGATCGCGCAGCTCGCGTTTGAGCACCTTGCCGATCGCACTCCGGGGTAGTTCGTCGGCTCTGTGAAGCGCGGACAGCCGCTGCGTCTTCCCGAGTTGACCGTTCACCCAGGTCAGGATCGCGGGCGCATCCTCGATTGCATCGGCCCGTGGGACGTAGAAGCCGAGCGGCGTTTCGCCCCATGCTTCGGACGGAACACCGATCACCGCGCAGTCCGCAACGGCCGGGTGCCGTGCCAACACCGCCTCCAGGTCCGACGGATAGATGTTGAACCCGCCCGAGATGATCAGGTCCTTCTTCCTGTCCATCAGCGTGAGGAAACCGTCCTCGTCGAACCGGCCGACATCGCCGTGGCGGATGTAGCGATTGCCGTTTTCGTCATGCCATTCGGCATCGCGCGTCGCCTCCACGCGGCCGTGATAGCCGTTCATCATGGCCGGGCTGCGGCCGACGACTTCGCCCATCTTGCCTGGGGCCACCTCGTTGCCGTCGTCGTCGATCAGGCGGATCTCGTGGCCCGGCATCGGCTGGCCGACGGTGTGCAGCTTGGTCGGGTTGGCGGTCGCGTTCAGCGCGCAACTCGCGCCGCCCTCGGTCATGCCGTAGAATTCGACGAGTATGCCGGGCCAACGCGCAACCACGTCGGCTTTCAGCGCCGCGGAGAAGGGCGCGCTGGTGCTGGTCTTGAAGCGGAATGCCGACAGGTCGAAGCGGTCGAAATCGGGGAGCGCCATGATCCGCTGATACTGGACGGGCACCAGCATCGTGTGTGTCGCATGGTAGCGTTCGGCAAGCTCGAGATATGCGCGCGCCTCGAACTTCCCCATCAGCACGACCGTGCCGCCCCAGCCGAGCGTCGGAAGGAAGCTGACGAGCGTGATGTTCGAGTAGAGCGGTGTGGCGATCATCGTGACCGCGGTGTCGAACCCGGCGGCGGTGTTGCGCGAAATATGCGCCCACCGCATCGCGTGGCTCTGGACGATACCCTTTGGGGTTCCGGTCGTGCCCGATGAGTAGATGATATTGAACGCGTCGTACGGAGCGATCGCGACGGGGGTTGGCTTGGCACCTTCGGGCGCGAGCCAATCCCCAAAATCTTGTTCCCCCGCGGAGGCGGGCCAGTCTTTGCGGGACAACACGATGCGGCGGGCTGACAGCGTTTGCCCCTCCAACGCCCGAGCATTCTCCGAATCGAGGAAGACGATCGGCGCGCCGCTGTCCGCAATCATCGCCGCGATCGCCGCCGCCGTCGCCGAAGGCGCGATCGGCGTCGCGACACATCCGCCCCGTACCGCACCAAGGAATATTGCTGCATAGTCGGTCGTCGGCGCCGCCACGATCGCCACCGCGGTGCCGGAAGTCACGCCATCGCGCTGCAACGCCGCCGCTACCCGGTCCATCACGCCATCGAGCGTCGCATAGTCGATGCTGCCCTGCGCATCGGCCACCGCGACCCGCCCGCCACGCTCCAGTGCGTGTGCATGGATCAGGTCCGGCAAGGTGGAAAAGCCGGTGGCGAGCATCTCTGCGGCGGTCGTCATTCCGGCATCGCTAGGCGAACGTGGCCGGCAATGCCATACGCGATGTTCGAAAAACCGAAGGAGTGATCCGCTTGCTGTTCTACGATAGCGCGCTGCCCGCGCCCAATCCGCGCCGCGTCCGCATCTTCCTCGCCGAAAAGCACGTCCGCGTGCCGACGGCTCAAATCTCGATCCCCAAGGCCGAGCACAAGGCCGACCCGTTCCTCGCGGTCAATCCGCTCGGGCAGACGCCAGCACTCGCGTTCGACGATGGCCGCGTGCTGACCGAGAGCGTCGCGATCTGCCGCTATTTCGAGGTGCTCCACCCTGATCCGCCGATGTTTGGCCGCGGCGCGCACAACATCGCCGAGATCGACATGTGGACGCGGCGGATCGAGTTGCGGCTGATGACGCCGCTGTCGATGGTATGGCTGCACACGCACCCCTGGACCGCGCGGATCGTGAACCCGCAATATACCGAGTTCGGCCAGAGCCAGCGCCCGCGCGTGCTGGCGGCGATGGCGGAGTTCGATTCCGTGCTCGACGGTCGCGACTGGCTCGACGGTGAGCGCTATACGATTGCCGATATCGTCCTGCTCACCACGATCGATTTCGCGAAGTTCGTCGGTGTTCCGGTACCAGAGGATCTCCAACACCTGAAAGCATGGCACGCCCGCGCCTCTGCCCGGCTCAGCGCAAACGCGTAACCGGCACGGTTAACCAACTCGTTTCACACGATAGAAGTCCTTCTTCGCTTAGCTCCGGCGCGGGACACGTCGTGCCCGCCGGGGAGAAAATAGAGTGCACAAGCAGATCATCGTTGCGGCATTGTGCATGCTACCGACCGCCATCGCTGCGCAGACGGCGCCCATGGATCCGGCGCCCATGGATCCGGCGATCGTCGTGCCGGCGCATACCGAAATGCTGTTGCGCCTGGACGAGGAGATTGCGTCGGATCGCGCACGCGTCGGGCAATCTGTCGCGGTCTCCGTCGCGCGGGACGTGATCGTCGATGGTGCGGTGCTCATCCCGCGTGGATCTCCCGGTGTCGGCGCGGTCACCCTCAGGACGGGCAAAGGCGCGTTCGGTAGATCGGGCAAGCTCGATATCGAACTCCGCTCGGTCGAGGTCGGCGGTCATAGCGTGCCTGTCGTCGGTCGCTATCACGTCGCGGGTGATGGCCGGACCGGCGAGACGATCGGCACGATCATCGTCGGCGGTGTCGTCGCGGGCGCGTTCGTCACCGGGCACAATGCCGTGTTCGAGCAGGGGCGCCAGTTCACCGCGTTCACGGGCGAGGCGACCCGGATCGCGCGTCCGGCGATCCGCATGGCTCGGTACGTACCGCCGGCCGCTCTCCCCTTAATGCCGTTCGCGCGAAACGCGCCGTTGGCATCACCATCCTACGCGACAATCGCCTATAGTCCGCCGCCAGCGATTGCTGGTCCGCCGGCCTACGTCGCCGATGGCAGTTTCGCGCAGAGGTTGGCCGCAGCCCAACCCGTCCGCGGTGGCGATCCGCGGTTGGGTTGGACGATCAGCGACTAATGCGCGGCCTGCGCTACAGTCTCCTCCAACCGCGTCGTATTAGCCTCTTCGGACATCGGTACGCTGCTGTCCTTGATTGCCGTGTCCTTTTGGCGCGGTCTTAAGGAGACGGACGCGACTGCAGGATTCTCTCCTCGGCGGATCCCGTAACCACAATACGCTTTGCAACGTCGCGAATCTGTGCGAGGGAAGCTGCATACCCGGTATTCAGATTGCCCGGACGCTCCGCTCCATCAACGATGGCAGGCGAGCCCGGCGACGACGTTGGAGAGGGGATAAGGCGGAAGAGCGGCCCGAACGAGGGCGCATCTTCCGCCGTCCTTCTCAAGATGCCCCGGTATTATCGTCAAATCCGTAAGAGCTTGTTTCCAAGCGGTAATAATGTTCGTCGGCGCCAGCCTATCGGCTCGCCGCAAGTCGGCGGAAGATGCAGCTTTCGCTTGTCTGGTACGCATCGATTGCCCTAGCGTAAGGCCTGTTTCGACTTCGAGGTATTGCCGGTGGCCGCAGCGTATCAGTCCCATCCCGAGATCGCCGACGCATTGGCGATGAAGCGACGGGGCCTGACGCTCGCGCTCCTCACCTTCACCTATTTCTTCAGTTACATGGATCGCCAGATCCTCGCGATCCTGCTCGAACGGATCAAGGCGGACCTGCTGCTAACCGACACGCAACTCGGCTTGCTGTCGGGTCTGGTGTTCGCGATATTCTACGCGACGCTCGGCATCCCGGTCGCGCGGTTGGCGGATCGGACCAGTCGGCGCAACATCATCGCCGCCAGCCTGACGATCTGGAGCGCGATGACCGCGCTGTGCGGCCTTGCGCAAAATTTCACGCAGCTGATGCTGTTCCGGATCGGCGTTGGCATCGGCGAAGCGGGGTCGAGTCCGCCCAGCCATTCCATCATCGCCGATCTCTACCCGCCCGAGAAGCGCGCGAGTGCGATGGCGGTGTATTCGCTCGGTGTCGTGCTCGGCGCAGGGTTTGGCACGCTGATCGGCGGTGTGGTCGCGCATTCGTACGGCTGGCGGATCGCGATGATGACAGTCGGTCTGCCGGGGATCGCGCTCGCCATCCTGGTCCGGCTGTTCATGGTCGAGCCGCGCCGCGGGCTGTCCGACGCCGCCCGCGCAGCCGAGGCGACGCCGATGCCGAGCGTGGGGCAGGGCTTCGCGTCGATGTGGGCGAGTGCGCCGGCGCGGCATCTGGTGGTCGGTGTCACGCTCACCTCGATGATCGGCTATGCGCTGACGGGTTGGGGGCCGAGCTACATGCAGCGGTCGCTGGGCGTATCGATGCTCGACATCTCGCGCTATATCGCGCTCCCGGGGGCGTTGTTCGGCGCGGTGTCGGCGCTGGCCGGCGGCAAGATCGCCGACATGCTCGCCAAGAGGCACGGCCTCCATGTCCAGGCCTGGGTCGTCCTCGTGATGAAGGGCTTGTCGCTTCCGTTCGCGCTCGCTTTCTACCTGATCGACGCGCCCGCGATCGCGATCGGCAGCTATTTCGTCTCGCTCGTCTTCGCCAACTCGTATCTCGGACCAAGCTTCGCGCTGATCCAGCATCTCGCGCCATTGCAGATCCGCGCGATGTGGGCGGCAATCACGTTACTGGTCATTAATCTGGTCGGGCTCGGCCTAGGACCAACGTTGGTCGGCTGGCTCAGCGATCTTCTGAAGCCGGGGTTCGGCGCGGATTCGCTGCGCTATGCGCTGGTTATCATCGTGCTGATGACGCCGTGGGCGCTGTTTCATTACTGGCGCGCTGGGGTTCTGCTGAAGCGCGCAGAGGATGCGGTGAGGTAAGCACGCACCCTCCTTCGTCAGGATGACGGGGTGGGGGCGTTGGCGATCCCCACGCGTTCGCAGGATGATTGATGAGATACCGCGTAGCCAAGCTATCCGGTAACCCCATCCTCCAATATCCAAGCCATCGCCGACTTCCGATCGTCGAACACCGCCATGTCGTCGCGCACAGACGCGATCCGCTTCACCTGCAGCCGCGCCAGCTTGCCATCGGTATACAGCGCGACCTTGCGCGACTTCAGCGGCATCGATACGGCCACGCGTTGCAGCATCGCGATCACCTCCTGCGGCTGGATCGCGGACTTCGAGAAGTTGCACAGCAGCGTATGCCGCTTGCCGGTTGCCAGCACGCGCCGTCCCTCGCGCTCCAGGTCGCGCAGGAAATCCTGGACATGCTCGATCGTCCAGAAGCCGGACGCGTCCACCTCGATAATCCCCGTCGCAAGATCGGTCGTGATCGTGTGCATGCCGCCTCCGTGAAGACCCGGGATCGGCCCTCAGAGGTTAATGTGACGTAACCAAACCGTTCCGACTTGAAGCGCACATGACTTCGGGTTGAGCGGTCAGGCTTTCGCCATCCGGTCGTCGAACAGACCGAACATCAGCGTCGAGGCGTACATCGCGATCGCCCGTTCGCGCGGCATCGTCGACGCCCATTTGCGCATGTCGAACGCCGCGTTCTGGAGCGCCATCAGTGCCTGCGCCGCGATCAGCGCATCGACCGCACGGATCGAGCCTTCGCCGATCCCGTCCATCATCATGCCCGCATAGCGTCGCGCGATGCCGTTCGAACGATCGACCATCGCGTTGCGCACGCCGACCGGCAAACCGCTGAGTGCGGTGGTGCGCAGCAAAGGCCCCCGCTCGGCGAACTGCACGTCGAGCAGGGTCGCGACCGTGCTCGACAGCTTGTGCCAGTAACTGCCGCCCTCCGCCTCGCCACGACTCTGCGCATCGGCGATCGTGTCGAAGCTGCGGCGATAGCACGCGATGACGAGGTCGTCCTTCGCGTCGAGATGGTGGTAGAAGCTGCCCTTGGTCACGTTCAGCTCGGACGCGATCTTCTGCACCGACGCGCCGCGATAGCCGAGTTCGTTGATCAGCCGGGTGGCAGCCAGCAGGAACGCCTCGCGCCCTGGCTCCGCCTCGTCATGGCTCAGATCGAGCAGGGTAGGGGACCATTTGGCGTCCTTGCCTGCGATGCCGTGCGCGAACACGTCCATCAGCCGCTCCTCGACGCGGCCATACTGATCGGGCTCGTACCGCGTCAGCCAGATCGGCAGCCAGAACGTGTTCTCGAGCAGCACATGCGCGCGGGCGCCGTTGAGATCGGTCTGCGCGCGCGACGACGTCGGGCCCCACAGCAGCCGAGTCCGCCGGAACACCTCGCGCCAGCCCGCCATCAGCCGGCCGCGCATCGGTTCCTCGGTGGCGCGCAGATCGGACAGGACGGCGAACGCCTTCTCCTCGCCGCGCTGAATGCGGTTCAGGCGGTCCATGTTAAGCGCTAGATAGCGCCGTACGCGATCTTCCGGCGTCGCTTCTTCCATCGCGATGTCGAGCATCGCGATCAGGGACTCGAGCGTGTTTTCGAACGCCGCCGCTGCGAGGTCTTCCTTGCGCTTGAAATAATAGGTAACGCTCGTCGTGTTGAGCCCGACGCGCCGCGCCACGTCCGCGAACGTCATGCCCTTGGCACTCTGCTCGTTGATCGCTTCTGCCGCCGCGGCGAGGATCGCATCACGCTTCGCACGGAAGCGCTTGGTACCCTGTTCGCTCTCGTCGCTGGCCTCTGCCGGAACCTTCATCGAAACACCCTATCAGCTTCGATTTGAAGATACAGTGCTTTTTAGGCGCTTTCAGGGCGGACTTGAAAACATGCTTTCTGGACCGCTGCACATGCTTTACCGAATACGCGGTATGGTCTAACCCGCGTCAAAAGCGATGACGAACGGAGAGCCCGCATGGATTTCAGCTTCAGCGAACGAGAGACGTATTTCCGCGATCGGGTCCGCGATTTCATCGACCAGAACATCCGCCCCCGACAGGCCGATTACGACCAGCAGGCGCATGAGGGCGAGCGCTGGAAGGTAATTCCGGTGATCGAGGAGATGAAGGAGAAGGCCAAGGCAGCGGGACTCTGGAATTTCTTCATGCCGCCGCATTCGGGGCAGACGCATGTCGACGATTCGTTCGAGTTCGAAGGCACCCAGCTCACCAATCTCGAATATGCGTTATGCGCCGAGGAGATGGGCAAGGTCAGTTGGGCGAGCGAGTGTTTCAACTGCTCCGCCCCCGATACCGGCAACATGGAGGTGTTTCACCGCTATGGCACGCGCGACCAGAAGGAGGCGTATCTCGGGCCGCTGATGCGCGGCGAGATCCGCTCGGCGTTCCTGATGACCGAGCCTGCGGTGGCGTCGTCGGACGCGACCAATATCGAGACGAGCATGGTCCGCGACGGCGATCACTACGTCATCAACGGCACGAAATGGTGGTCGTCTGGCGTCGGCGATCCGCGCTGCAAGATCGCGATCGTGATGGGCAAAACCTCGTTCGAAGGCTCGCGCCATCAGCAGCAGAGCCAGATCCTCGTGCCGATGGACACGCCCGGCGTGACGATCAAGCGGATGCTGTCGGTCTATGGCTATGACCACGCGCCGCACGGGCACGGCGAAGTGGTGCTCGAGAATGTCCGCGTACCGGTCGAGAATGTGTTGCTTGGCGAGGGCCGCGGGTTCGAGATCGCGCAAGGTCGGCTCGGGCCGGGCCGTATCCATCACTGCATGCGGACCATCGGCGTCGCCGAGACCGCGATCGAGGCGATGGCGCGGCGGTTGCTGGACCGTGTCGCGTTCGGCAAGCGGATCGCCGACTTCTCGGTATGGGAAGAGCGAATCGCCACCGCGCGCATCGATATCGAGATGACTCGGCTGCTGTGCCTCAAGGCGGCGGATATGATGGACAAGGCGGGCAACAAGTCCGCGCAGATCGAGATTTCGATGATCAAGGTCGCCGCGCCCAACATGGCGCTTCGGATCCTCGACGACGCGATCCAGGCGCACGGCGGCGGCGGCGTGTCGGGCGACTTCCGGCTGGCGCACGACTGGGCGGCGATGCGGACGGTGCGCTTCGCCGACGGTCCGGACGAAGTCCACAACCGCTCGATCGCGCGCAACGAGTTCGGGAAATACGGGGACTTCCGGAGAGGTGGCGTGTCGAGCGGCGATGTCGGGGTGAGCCGGTAAACCCTCGTCGCCCCCCGATCCCGTTCGTCCCGAGTAGGCATCGAGCGTGTCGAGATGACGTATCGAAGGACCTGTGATCGCACGGAGGTCCTTCGATACGGGTTCTCGACTTCGCTCGATCCCTACTCGGGACGAACGGCAATATTTCTAGCGGTGTTCTTTTACCGCAGTGTTTCCGGAGCGCATCGACCATGAAAGCCGCCGTCCTTTTCGAAGCCAACACCCCGCTCAGCATCGAGGACGTCACCGTCTCGAAGCCGACGGCACACGAAGTGCTCATCCGCACGATGGCAGTCGGCGTGTGCCGTTCCGACCTGCATTTCGTCGATGGCGCCTATCCGCACGCGATGCCGACGATTCCCGGGCACGAGGCTTGCGGCGTCGTCGAGGCGGTCGGCGACGAAGTGCGTGGCGTGAAGGTCGGCGACCATGTCGTGACCTGCTTGTCGGCGTTTTGCGGCCAGTGCGAATTCTGCGTCACGGGCCGGATGTCGTTGTGCATAGACGCCAGCGTCCGCCGTCCCAAGGGCGCCGCCCCGCGTCTGATGCTCGGTGACCGGCCGATCGCACAGATGCTCAACCTCAGCGCCTATGCCGAGATGATGCTGGTCCACGAACACGCCTGCGTTGCGATCGACCGCGACATGCCGATGGACCGGGCGGCGTTGCTTGGGTGTGCGATCACGACGGGCGCGGGAGCGGTGTTCAACACCACCGATGTCACGCCGGGCGAGACGGTCTGCGTCGTCGGCTGCGGCGGGATCGGACTGGCAGCCGTCAATGCGGCCAAGATCGCTGGCGCGGGCAAGATCATCGCACTCGATCCCGTCCCGGAAAAGCGCGCGATGGCAGAGAAGCTCGGCGCGACGCACAGCATCGACGCGCTGTCCGATACCGCCGCGGACGAGGTCGTCGCGATCACCAAGGGCGGCGTGCATCATGCGATCGAGGCGGTCGGGCGCGCGCAATCGGCCGCGACCGCGGTGAAGGTGCTGCGGCGAGGCGGTACCGCGACTATTCTCGGCATGATGCCGCTCGGCGAGAAGGTCGGGCTGTCGGCGATGGACTTGCTTTCGGGCAAGCGGTTGCAGGGTGGGTTCATGGGCTCGAACCGGTTCCCGGTCGACATTCCGCGGCTGGTCGATTTCTACATGCGCGGGCTGCTCGACCTCGACACGATCATCGCCGACCGGATGCCGCTGGAGCGTATCAACGACGCGTTCGACGAACTGCGTCGCGGCGACACCACCCGTAGCGTGATCACGTTCGCATGAGCGACGCTTCGACGAGCATGGTCGGCACGATCGCAGTCGGCGAGCGCGACAAGCTCGACCTCGTCAAGCTCGATGCGTGGATGACCACCAACGTCGCTGGTTATGCCGGGCCGCTTACCTACGCGAAGTTCGCTGGCGGTCAGTCGAATCCGACCTACCGGCTCGACACGCCGGACCGCGCCTATGTCCTGCGGCGCAAACCGTTCGGGCCGATCCTGCCGAGCGCGCATGCCGTCGACCGCGAATACCGCGTCATCGCGGGTCTGCATCCAACCGGCTTTCCCGTGCCGCGTCCCTACGGGTTGTGCGAAGACGCGGGCGTCATTGGCGCGGCATTCTACGTCATGGAGATGGTCGAGGGGCGGACGATCTGGGACGGTGCGATGCCCGGCGCGACCCCTGCCGAGCGCGCCGCGCATTACGAGGCGATGGTCGACACGCTCGCCGCGCTCCACAACACCGATCATGCTGCGGCGGGGCTGGGCGAGTACGGCAAGCCCGGCAATTATTTCGAGCGCCAGGTCGGCCGCTGGACCAAGCAATATCGCGCTGCCGAGACCGAGCCTATGGAATCGGTCGAGCGTCTGATCGAGTGGTTGCCAAGGACGCTCCCTGAGCAGACGCGCACCTCGATCGTCCACGGCGACTACCGCATCGACAACATGATCTTCGGGCCCGCCAATTCGAACGGGGCTGAGCCGAAGGTTATCGCGGTCCTCGACTGGGAATTGTCGACGCTCGGCGATCCGCTCGCGGACTTCTCGTATCTGCTGATGAGCTGGGTGACCGAACCGGAGGGGCGTTCGGGCGTACTGGGCATGACCGGTCCCGACACCGGCATCCCGACGATCGAGCAGGTCGTCGAACGCTATTGTGCCGCCACGGGCCGCGATGGCGTGCCGGATCTCAACTGGTATTTCGCCTATAACCTCTTCCGCCTGACCGGCATCGTCCAGGGCATCAAGAAGCGCATCGTCGACGGCACAGCGTCGAGCGCGCAGGCGGAGAAGACGGTGGCAAAGATTCACGGGCTGGCTGATGCGGCCTGGGGGTTCGCGGTGAAGGCGGGGGCGTAATTCATCCCCCTCCCGCTTGCGGGAGGGGCTAGGGGTGGGCTCGCGCTCACCGCATCGTACACCGTATGTGGAAGGCCGGGCGCCCACCCCCGACCCCTCCCGCATGCGGGAGGGGAGAAGGTAGAATGTCGCAGTTCGATTTAACCGGAATGGTCGCGATCGTCACCGGATCGTCGCGGGGTATCGGCCTCTCTTCCGCACGCGAGCTCGCCGGGCACGGTGCGAAGGTCGTGATCTCCAGCCGCAAGCAGGACGCGTGCGATACGGTCGCGGCGGAGCTGAACGCCAGGCACGGCGATGGTACCGCGATCGCCGTCGCCGCGAACATCTCCGACAAAGCCGGCCTCCAGCGCCTCGTCGACCAGACCCGCGCGCGCTTCGGCCGGATCGACATCCTCGTCTGCAACGCCGCCTCTAACCCTTATTACGGCCCCCAGGCCGGCATCGCCGACGACCAGTTCCGCAAGATCCTCGACAACAACATCGTCTCGAACCACTGGCTGATTCAGATGGTCGCGCCGGAGATGCTCGCGCGGCGCAGCGGCAGCATCGTCATCATCTCCTCTATCGGTGGCCTCCGCGGCTCGCCGGTGATCGGCGCATACTGCATCAGCAAGGCCGCCGACATGCAGCTTGCGCGCAATCTCGCGGTCGAATTCGGCCCCGCAAACGTCCGCGTGAACTGCATCGCCCCCGGCCTGATCAAGACCGACTTCGCGCGTGTGCTGTGGGAGGATCCCGATCGTATCGAGGCCGCCAACACGCGCGTGCCGCTCCGGCGGATCGGCGAACCAGAAGAGATTGCCGGCGCGGTCGTCTTCCTCGCCTCGTCCGCGAGCGCGTTCATGACCGGCCAGACGATGGTCATCGACGGCGGCGTCACGATCTAACCGGAGAACCCCCATGCGTTTCGAGAACAAGTCGATCATCGTAACCGGCGCAGGCTCGGGCATCGGCCGCGCGGCCGCGCTGCTGTTCGCGGCCGAGGGTGGCCATGTCGTCGTCGCCGACAAGACCGAAGGAGCGGACGAGACCGCGCATCTTATCGCGCAAGCCGGCGGCACCGCGAAGGCGATCCGCATCGACGCCGGGCTCGAAGACGACGTGATCCGTGCGGTGACGCTTGCGTGCGACAGTTTCGGCGGGCTCGACGTGATGTTCGCCAATGCAGGTATTTCAGGCGGAATGGCGAACCTGTTCGATACCGATGTCGCGCTGATCACCGAGGTGCTGCGTGTCAATTTGATCGGCCCGTTCCTCGCGATCAAGCACGCCGCGCCGCGTATCGCCGAGCGCGGGAAGGGCGCGATCGTCCTGACCGCCAGTGTCGCTGGCATCCGCTCGGGCGCCGGCTCGCCGGCCTATTCGGCGTCGAAGGCCGGGGTGATCAATCTGGCCGCCGTCTCCGCGCAGCAGCTCACCGGCTCCAACGTCCGCGTCAACGCGATCTGCCCGGGGCTCACCGAGACCGGCATGACCAAGCCGGTGTTCGATTATGCGCGCGAGGCGAACAAGATGGACCGGGTCGGCCGCCTAAACCCGCTCCACCGCGGCGCACAGCCGGACGAACTCGCGAAGGTCGCGCTGTTCCTCGCCTCCGACGACGCCAGCTACGTCAACGGGCAGGCGATCGCGGTCGATGGCGGCCTCTCGTCGAGCCACCCGGTGACACGGCAGGAATACGGCAAGACGGCCGCGTAATAGGCTCGCGTCGGCGACGGGCACGCTTGCGTAACGACTTTGTGGGGACCATTTGAAGCGCGCGGGCGTTTCACGTCCGACCCCATTCACGAAGGAGAATCCTGATGGCTTTCGAACTCCCACCGCTGCCCTACGCCTATGACGCGCTCGAGCCGGTGATCGACCAGGAAACGATGAAGTTTCATCACGACAAGCATCATGCAGCGTACACCGCCAAGCTGAACGAGGGCGTTGAGAAGGACTCCGCGCTGGCCGGCAAGTCGATCGAGGACATCCTCGGCATGATCTCGTCGCAGCCGCCTTTGGTCCGCAACAATGGCGGTGGCTTCTGGAACCATGACTTCTTCTGGAAGACGATGGCGGCCAAGAGTGGCCAGGCACCATCGGGCAAGCTCGCCGAGGCGATCGACCGCGATTTCGGTGGTCTCGACAAGCTGAAGGAAGAGTTCAACACCAAGGGTGTGGGCCAGTTCGGGTCGGGCTGGGCATGGCTGATCGCCGACGACAGCGGCAAGCTGAAGGTCACGAGCACGCCGAACCAGGACAACCCGCTGATGGACGACGCCAAGGAGCCGGGAACGCCGCTGCTGGGCAACGACGTGTGGGAGCACGCCTATTACCTGACGTACAAGAATGATCGTCCGGGCTATCTGAAGGCCTGGTGGGACATCGTAAACTGGGACGTCGTGGCCGAGCGCTACGCGCAGGTCGCGGGCTGACCCTTGGTTCCCCTCCCGCTTGCGGGAGGGGCTAGGGGAGGGGTTGTCCGCAGGCTGGCGTCAGTCTGTTGGATCAGGCCCTCCCCGGCCCCTCCCGAGCGGGAGGGGAGAAGTAGAATTACCCTTCGGGCGGCAGGTCGGTCACGGCCTTGTCGCCCGTTTGCAATCCGTGCTTCAGCAGCATCGGGATGTTGGCGAACGCGAAGACCAGCGTCAGCGGGATCGCACCCCATAGCTTGAAGCCGACCCAGAAATTCCAGCCGGCGTCCTTGCCCCACGCCGCCAGCGTGTAGCGCCAGACGAATTCGTTCAGCAGCGCCATGAAAATGAAGAACACGACCCAGTTGCGTGTCAGCTTGTGCCAGCCTTGCGCGGTGAGGCCGGGATACGCGCTCTCCAGCAACGACTGCAGCAGCGGACGCCCGGTGAGCAGCCCGAACAGCAGGATCGCAGCGAACATCGTATAGATGATCGTAGGCTTCATCTGAATGAAGCGCTGGTCATGGAAATAGATCGTCAGCCCGCCGAACACGATGATCAGCGCGCCCGACAGCCACAGCATTGGCGAGATGTGCCCCGCCTTGACCTTCGACACGATCATCGCCGCGACCGTGGCGATGATGAACGCGGTTGTGGCGGCGATCACGCGCGCGATCGGCGCGCCAGGGGTGAGGAAGTTGACCGCGAAGAAGACCGCGAGCGGGCCATAGTCGACGCCCATGCGAAGGCCGGGAGAAAGAGGGGGCTTGGTGGGGGTCACGAGATCAATCCAGAATACCGTTCGTCCTGAGCGTAGTCGAAGGACATGCCACAAACGGGCCGGTCCTTCGACTACGCTCAGGACGAACGGAAAAAGAGGGGCACGGCAAAATGAGTCGCGTTACTTCCGGACGCTCTCGACGCCGGCGATGATCCGGCTCACCTCGTTCGCGTCGAACGGCCGCAGGTCGGTCATGCCCTCGCCGATGCCGATCGCGTGGATGGGCAGGCCGTATTTCTCGGCCGCCGCGACCAGCACGCCGCCGCGCGCGGTACCGTCGAGCTTGGTCATCACGAGGCCGGTGACTCCCGCGACTTCCTTGAAGACCTCGATCTGCTGGAGCGCGTTCTGGCCGGTGGTGGCGTCGAGCACCAGGACGATGTCGTGCGGGCTTTCCGGGTTGATGCGGCCGAGCACGCGGCGGATCTTGGCCAGCTCGTCCATCAGCTCGCGCTTGTTCTGGAGGCGGCCGGCGGTGTCGACGATCAGCACGTCGATGCCAGTTTCGGTCGCCTTCTTGACCGCATCCCACACCACGCCAGCGGCGTCGCCGCCCTCGGGACCGGTCACGATCGGCACGCCGACTCGCTCGGCCCAGGTGCGCAACTGGCCGATCGCGGCGGCCCGGAACGTGTCGCCCGCGGCCAGCATCACGCCGTAATCCTGCTCCATAAGCAGATGCGCGAGCTTGGCGATCGTCGTCGTCTTGCCCGAGCCGTTGACGCCGATGACGAGGATCACCTGAGGCCGCGGGAAGGCGTCGATCTCGATCGGCTTGGCGACCGTGGCGAGCACCTTCTCGACCTCCTCCGCGACGATCACGCGGATGCCGAGTTCCTCCATGTTGCGCTCGAAGCTGCCATCGGCGAGGCGGCGGCGGATGCGGCCGGCGGTCTCGGGACCAAGGTCGGAGGCGATCAGTGCTTCCTCGATGCCGTCGAGCGTCGAATCGTCGAGCCGCGCGCCGCCGAGGCCCGCAAGGTTGCCGACGAGCCGGTCGGAGGTACGCTTGAAGCCGCCGATCAGCTTGTCGTGCCAGGTTGGGGTGGTGCTCATGATGGTTCTCGTGTTGCGCTGAGACGGTTGCCGTCGGCGCCGGTGATCGTGATGCGGACGATGTCGCCGGCTATGGCCGGTTCGTCCAGCAGGACTTCTGCGAAATTGCCGATATGGCCGCGGTCGCCAGGGCGTTCGACCAGGACGTCCTGACGACTCCCGACCAGCGTTCGGAGCCATGTCGCGCGCGCCAGTTCGCCGGCCTGGCGAAGAAGCGCGGCGCGGTGGCGACGGACGTCGGGTTCGACCTGCGGCATCCGCGCGGCGGGTGTGCCGGCGCGCGGCGAATAGGGGAAGATGTGCGGATGGACGATGTGGCAGTCGTCGATCAGCGCGAGCGTGTTGGCGAACATCGCCGCGTCCTCGGTCGGGAAGCCGGCGATCAGGTCCGCGCCGATCGCCATGTCGGGCCGCGCGGTCTTGAGGCGGTCGACCAGTGCGACGCTGTCGGCGCGGGAGTGGCGGCGCTTCATCCGCTTGAGGATCATGTCGTCGCCGGCCTGCAACGACAGGTGGACGTGCGGCATGATCCGCTCCTGCGTGGTCAGCAACGCGAAGAGGCGATCGTCGATCTCAATGCCGTCGAGCGACGAGAGGCGCAGGCGGTCGAGCTTCGGGACGTGATGCAGGATGCGCTCGACGAGGTGGCCGAGCGTGGGGGCGCCGGGGAGGTCGGGGCCATAGCTCGTAAGGTCGACACCGGTGAGGACGATCTCGCGGTGGCCGGCGTCGGCGAGGTCGGCGATCCGGTCGACGACCGCGCCGGCGGGGACCGAGCGGCTCGGGCCGCGGCCGAACGGGATCGCGCAGAAGGTGCAGCGGTGGTCGCAGCCGTTCTGAACTTCGACGAAGGCGCGCGCGTGCGCGGAGAAGCTGGCTGCGAGATGGGGTGCGGTCTCGCGGACCTGCATGATGTCGGAGACGACGACTGGGGCTTCGGTCTGCCAGGCCTGCAACGTGAGCTTGTCCGCATTGCCGACGACGCGATCGACTTCGGGCATGGCCGCAAAGCTCGCCGGGTCGATCTGTGCAGCGCATCCGGTGACGACGATCTGTGCGTCGGGCCGGTCGCGTTTGGCGCGGCGGATCGCGACCCGCGTTGCCTTCACCGCCGCATTGGTAACCGCGCAACTGTTGACCACGACCATCTCCCGACCGGCGACGAGCGCGCGGATGGTCTCGCTTTCGGCGATGTTGAGGCGGCAGCCGAGGCTGATGACCTCTGGCTGCGGGGCAGATGGCATGCGGCGCGATTTAGGGGGGGCTGAGGGGGAAGTCCACGCTTGGTGTTGCAGGGGGTGTGCTCGACGCCGTGTTCTCCTGCCAACGCAGGAGCCCACGGTGCCAACCGGAGCGCTGTTTGGTCCTGGGCTCCCGCGTTCGCGGGAGAACATGGTTTTTTTGGGGGGGGCTCAATCGCCGTACTTACCCCGGCCTTCGCCGGGGTGGCGTTGTGTGCGTGGACGTTAGCCCGCCAGCCGAGGCGCAATTCCGCGAGGCGGTGGCACGTCGCGATCGGGCCGCTGCGCCAGCAATCGCTTCTCCGCCAGCAATTGCCGGACCTGCGCCACGCCCAGCGGTCGCCCGTACAGATACCCCTGGCCCTTCACACATCCCGTGCCGCGCAGGCGGTCCTCGATCGCGGCGTTCTCGATCCCCTCCGCGGTCGTCGGCAGATTGAGGCTGTCCCCCAGGCGCACGATCGTATTCACGATTGCCATGCTCTCCGCTTTGTCGAGGATCGACGAGACGAAGCTCTTGTCGATCTTGATCCGGTCGAACGGCAGCGCCCTCAGGTGCGCCAAGCTCGAATAGCCGGTCCCGAAATCGTCGAGCGCGAGGCGGATGCCCTGGTTCTTCAGGCTGCCGACGATCGACTGCGCGAGCGGGAGGTTGTCGAACAGCGCGCTCTCGGTGATCTCGATCTCCAGCCGGCTGGCGGGGAAGCCCGTCTCGACCAAGGTCTTGATGATCTTCTGCGCGAGCCACGCATCGCGCAGCTGCAGCGGCGAGACGTTGACGGACAAGACGAGCCCGGCGTCCCAGTCGCGCGCGGCGGCGAACGCCTGGCGCATGATCGACAGCGAGAGGTCGCCGATCAGTCCGGTTTCCTCCGCGATCGGAATGAACACGTCCGGTGCGATCGTCCCCCGCGTCGGGTGTTCCCAGCGCGCAAGGACCTCGAATCCGGTGATGAGGCCGGTGGTCAGGTCGACCTGCTGCTCGAAGTACGGAACGACCTCCTGCGCCGGGATCGCGGTTCGGAGACCCGCTTCGAGTTCGCCGCGCAGTTGCAGCGATCGCTCCATCGATGCGTCGAACCATGCATGACGACTGCGTCCGGCGGTCTTGGCCGCGTGGAGCGCGATGTCGGCGTTGCGCAACAAGGCGTCGATCGACGCGCAGTCGCGATCGGACCGGGCGATGCCGATCGAGACGCTGCTGTGAATATCGACGCCGTTGGTGCGGAACGGTACCGCAAGGCCGGCGACCAAGCGCTCGGCGATCCGGTCGGCAACGTTCTTGTGCGCGGAGTCGAAGACGAACGTGCACGCGAATTCGTCCGCACCCAGTCGCGCGAGCAGGCTGGTACCGGGTGCGACTGCCGCGACCGTCTCCGCGACATGACCGAGCAGCAGGTCGCCGACCGCATAGCCGTGCAGGTCGTTGACGCTCTTGAAATGATCGATGTCGATCGTCAGCATGGCCATCGCCTTCCCGCGACGGCGGGCGCTGGCGAACAAAGCTGCGCCGTCTTCGGACAAGCTGCGGCGATTGAGGAAGCCGGTGAGCGGATCGCGCTGGGCGAGCGCGTGCGCATGGCGGCCGGCGTCGGTGACGTCGCTCAACTCTTCCGATAACGCGCGGTACCGGAACCAGCCGAACAGGATCAGCGCCGCGCTCAACAGCAGCGCCGCGATCAGGGCGTGATCGATCGCCGTATCGTTGCCGTGCCAGTGTGCCAACGCCTTGATGACGGCAATGCCGGCGGTGGCGACGAAAAGAAGCAGTGCGGCGCCCGTGACGGCGCCGGTCATGAATTCCCGACTGATGTTGCGGAGCGAACGTGTCGCCGCCGACTTTACGGTCATGGGGTTGGCCTGTTCGGTCTCTTGCCTGGTCGGTGGTGTGGCATGCGACACGTGTAGGATAGGTTAAGAAGCGGTATAGGCGGGACGGGGCGAGGCGCAGGTGCGCTTGGTTGCGCGGGATGAGCCTGGATTGAGCCACAAGAGCAAACAGGCGTCGTGTCGTAGTTCAGTCCGCGAGCCAGCTTGCATCTCGAAGCACATTCCAGTAGGTGGCAGCCCACGTTCCGTTACGGGGCGCATATGACGAGCATCCAAGGATGCACGCTGGCCGGCGAGGTTTCGCCCGCCGGCGCTTTTGCGTTTTGTGACGGTAATTGGGAGTATTTCGATGTTCGAAAGCCTGAGCGATCGACTTGGCGGAGTCTTCGACCGCCTTCGCGGCCGGGGTGCGCTGACCGAAGCGGACGTGCGCGCGGCGATGCGCGAGGTGCGCGTTGCGCTGCTCGAGGCCGACGTTGCGCTGCCGGTGGCGCGCGAGTTCGTCGATAAGGCGACCGAGAAGGCGATCGGCCAGAACGTCCTGCGCTCGGTCACGCCGGGGCAGCAGGTCGTCAAGATCGTCAGCGACGCGCTGGTCGAGATGCTCGGTTCGGAAGCCTCCGAGCTTGAGCTGGGGGTTACCCCGCCCGCAGTGATCATGATGGTCGGGCTTCAGGGCTCGGGCAAGACGACGACCACCGCGAAGATCGCCAAGCGGCTCGCGGCGGGGCAGGCCAATTTTGGCCAAGGCAGTCGCGAGCGCAAAAAGGTCCTGATGGCGTCGCTCGACGTCAATCGCCCGAACGCGCAGGAACAGCTCGCGACGCTCGGCACGCAGATCGACGTCGCGACTCTGCCGATCGTGCAGGGACAGCAGCCGGTCGATATCGCGCGGCGCGCGATGCAGGCGGCCAAGCTGCAGGGCTATGACGTCCTGATGCTCGACACCGCGGGTCGACTCCATGTCGACCAGGCGCTGATGGACGAGATGAAGGCGGTCGCCGACGTCGCGAACCCGGCCGAGATCCTGCTCGTCGTCGACTCGCTGACCGGCCAGGACGCGGTCAACGTCGCGCAGAATTTCTCCGACCAGGTGCCGCTGACCGGCATCGTGCTGACCCGGATGGACGGGGACGCACGTGGGGGCGCTGCGCTGTCGATGCGTGCGGTCACCGGCAAGCCGATCAAGTTTGCGGGCACCGGCGAGAAGCTCGATGCGCTCGAGGCGTTCCACCCCGAGCGCGTCGCCGGCCGGATCCTCGGCATGGGCGACGTCGTCAGCCTGGTCGAACGCGCGGCGGAGTCGATCCAGGTCGAAGACGCCGAGCGGATGGCCGCCAAGATGGCCAAGGGTCAGTTCGACATGAACGACCTGCGCGCCCAGCTGGCGCAGATGCAGCGGATGGGCGGGCTCGGCGCGCTGGCGGGGATGATTCCCGGCATGAAGAAGGCGCAGGGCGCGGTCGCCTCGGTCGGCGGCGAGAAGGTCCTCGTCCATATGGACGCGATGATCGGATCGATGACGATCAAGGAGCGCAACAAGCCCGAGCTGATCAACGCCAAGCGCAAGATCCGCATTGCCAAGGGCTCCGGCACCACCGTGCAGGAGGTCAACAAGCTGCTCAAGATGCACCTCGAAATGTCGACCGCCATGAAGAAGATCAAGAAGATGGGCGGCATGAAGGGCATGATGGCGATGCTCGGCAAGGGCGGCATGGGCGACGGTCTTGGCGGCATCGGCAATGCGATCGGCGGACCGCAGATGGGCGATATGCTTAACAAGGCCGGCGCCGGTGGCTTGCCGGGCGCTAGCGGCGGCGGTCTCCCGGGGCTTGGTGGCCCCAAGATGCCGCAGATGCCGGCCGGTTTCGATGATTTTCTGAAGAAGAAATAACCTTTTATCCAACCACGACACTTCGGCTCGCGCCGGAGAATCTATTAGAAAACGAAGGAAAATATCATGGCAATCAACATTCGCCTTGCGCGCGGTGGCTCCAAGAAGCGTCCGTATTACAAGATCGTCGTCGCCGATGCGCGTTCGCCGCGTGATGGCCGCTTCATCGAGAAGATCGGCAACTACAACCCGCTCCTCGCCAAGGACAATGAGCAGCGCGTTCAGCTCGACGCCGATCGCGCAAAGCATTGGCTGAGCGTCGGCGCACAGCCGACCGACCGCGTCGCACGCTTCCTCGACCAGGCTGGCGTGCTCGAGCGTTCGGCGCGCAACAACCCGAACAAGGGCAAGCCCGGCGAGAAGGCCACCGAGCGCGCTGATGAGCGTGCGACCAAGGCGGCTGAAGCTGCCGAGGCCGAAGCGGCTGCAAAGGCGGCACCCGCTGTCGAGGCAGAAGCACCTGCCGCTGCCGAGACCGAAGAAGCCGCTTCGTAAGACGGCGGATGGATCGGTTCCGATTGAGTCGATCCGTCTGTCTTCCCGTCATCCCAGCGAAAACTAAGATCCAGAGCCACGGGCGAAAGCGGTGTTTCGCTCTGGATCCTGGGTTGGGCCAAGGATGACGATGAGGAGTGGACCTGAGCGTCTGCTCCACCCTCGGATGCACCCCGCACCCGAACGGCCGTTCATGCGTTCCTTATCGGTAACCCCGAACAGGAGCGCATGATGGCCCCCGAATCCGACCCCCGCACAGCCCCCGCACCCGAGGACATCGAAGATGCCACCAACACAGGCGTCTCCGCCGAAGACCCCGCCGAAGGATCCGACGACTCCCCCGGTCGCGACGAAGGGTCCCCGCAAGGCTGACGTCACGCTCGCCGTCGTCATCGGTGCGCACGGCATCGGTGGCGAAGTGCGGCTGAAGGTCTTCGCCGAGAATTTCGGGAGCTATAAGAGCTTCAACAACGGCGCCTTGTCGCTGAAGTCCGCGCGCAGCGGCAACAATGGCATGATCGCACGCTTTGCCGAGGTCGCTGATCGGAACGCCGCGGAAGCGATGCGCGGGACCGAACTGACCGTGCCGCGCGCGTCGTTGCCGCCCCTGGAAGACGGCGAATATTATCATACCGATGTCATCGGGCTCGACGTCGTGTCGACGGTTGGCGAGAAGATCGGTCGTGTCGTGGCGATCGATAATTTCGGTGCCGGCGACGTGATCGAGATCGAGCGCGCTGCCGTCGATGACAGGCCGGGCAAGCGCTTCATGGTACCAATGCGGGTCGAAGCCGTGCCCGAGTGGGATGCGGAACGCCTCGTCGTGGAAGCGTCGTTCGCAGCAGAATAACTAGCGTTAACTACCGCATCCTTGTTCTCCCGCCTCTGCGGGAGAACAGTCTTTCCTGGTGATGACTACCGTCGCAACGGCCGCTGCTCAGCAAGCATGTTGCGGATTGTTGTGGCAGCAACACCCGCTTCGCCCATCGCGTGGCTGATCTGATCCAGTCCCTTCACCACGTCGCCCGCTGCGAACAGGCCGGGGATCGACGTCCGCTGATGGTCGTCGACCTCCAGGCACCCATCCTCGGACGCGCGCGCACCGGCCGCGACGGCGAGTTCCGAGCGGATCACCGAGCCTAACGCGGGATAGACGCTGTCGAACGCCATCCGGCCGTCGACCGTGTCCAGCGCCAGCGTGTCGCCCTCGATCGCATAGTTGCCGCAGGGGCCGCCGACGCGGACGATGCCGGCTTCGTCGAGCGCCGCCTCGCATTTCGGGTCAAGTTCGTGGCCGCCTTCGGGGGCGATCAGCGTCACGTCCTTTGTATAGCCGCGGAGGAACAGCGCCTCGCGCATGCCGTGGTCGCCGGTGCCGATGATGCCGACGCGCTTATCGGTGACTTCGTAGCCGTCGCAGATCGGGCAGTAGCGGAGCAGGCCAGCCTCCAGCGCCTCGTCGTGGATCTGGTCGGGCATCCTGGGGCGGTTGTTGACGACGCCGGTCGCGAGCAGGACGCTGCGGGCTCGCGCCTGCCGATCGCCGATCCGCACGGTGAAGCCGTCGTCGTCCACCGCGATCGAATCGACGCGGGCGCCTTCGCGGACCGCGCCGTAATTCTCGGCCTGCGCCAGCATTCGCGCGAGCAGGTCGGTGCCGCGGATCCCCTCGGGATAGCCGGCATGATTGTGCGTGCACGGGATGAGCGCCGCGCGGCTGCTGCCGCAGTCGAACAGCCGGATCGAGAGGTGGAACCGCGCGAGATAGATCGCCGCAGTGAGGCCCGCCGGGCCGGCGCCGATGATGATGCAATCGTCCATGGCTCGCGAGCGTTCCACCGCCGCAATTGTTCCGCCGTGCCGATGCGTATAGGCGTCGAGAACGCCCCAGAACCCCAGAACCCCAGAACCCCAGACCCCCAGGATCCTCGGGGCCTTCGCATAGAGAATTGGACGCTGTGACTTTCGCTGCCACGATATTGACGCTGTATCCGGAGATGTTTCCCGGGCCGCTGGGGACGTCGCTGGCGGGGCGGGCGCTGGGGGAGGGGCGGTGGTCGTGCCAGCCGGTGCAGATCCGCGACTTTGCGACCGACAAGCATCGCTCCGTCGACCATACGCCGGCGGGGGGCGGTGCGGGGATGGTGTTGCGGGCAGACGTCGTCGCGGCGGCGGTGGACAGCGTGGCCGATGGCCGCCCCGTGCTGGCGATGACGCCGCGGGGAAGGCCATTGACGCAGGAGCGCGTCCGTGAGCTCGCGCAGGGGCCCGGCGTCACCATCCTGTGCGGGCGGTTCGAGGGGTTCGACGAGCGGCTGTTCGAGGCGCGTGATATCGAGGAGGTTTCGATCGGCGACTATATCCTGTCGGGGGGCGAGATGGGGGCGCTGGTGCTGCTCGATGCTTGCATTCGCCTGCTGCCCGGCGTAATGGGCGCGGCTTCTAGTGGGGATGACGAGAGCTTCGAAACGGGGCTCCTCGAATATCCGCACTATACCCGACCTCAGATATGGGAAGGGCGCGCGATCCCGCAGGTGCTGCGATCGGGGGATCACGCGAAGATCGACGCATGGCGCAAACGCCGCGCGGAGATCGATACACGGTCACGGCGACCGGACCTTTGGGAACGCCATGAGGGCGTTCGGGTCCAGTCGCCCTCTGGCGCGCAGCGACACGAGGACTGACTATGAACCTGTTGCAGACGATCGAAGCCGAGAACATCGCGAAGTTCCTGGCCAACAAGACGATCCCCGATTTCCGCCCCGGCGATACGCTGAAGGTCGGCGTGAAGGTCGTCGAAGGCGAGCGCACGCGTATTCAGAACTATGAGGGCGTGTGCATCGCGCGCTCGAACAAGGGCATGGGCTCGAACTTCACCGTGCGGAAGATGAGCTTCGGCGAGGGCGTCGAGCGCGTCTTCCCGCTCTACTCGCCCAACGTCGATTCGATCGAAGTCGTCCGCAAGGGCGCCGTGCGTCGCGCCAAGCTGTATTACTTGCGTGGCCGCACCGGCAAGGCAGCGCGTATCGCCGAGCGTCGCGACATGCGCCCCGCCAAGGGCACTTCCGCCGCCGAGTAATCGCGCGGCCCGGTTTTCCGGGTTGAGTTTGGAAAAGGGCGCGGGGGCGATTGTCCCCGCGCCCTTTTTCGTCGTGCGCGGAGCGGAGACGGGCCGGGGGAGCGATGTCGTTGGAACGGCGCGGTTTATTCGGGTCTCGCGGGTATGCTCCAAAAGTGAAGTATAGAAAGTATAGACGCACGTGAGCGTTTTCGACGCGCTGGTGGCGCGAGCATGTGGGAGCGGCGTCGAAGACAGGGTGGTCGGTGCGGGCATTCGGCGACGGTGCGCCCGGCGCGACGTGTAGGACAGCGTTTAGCGCTTCTGACAGCGGCGGCGGTGGTCTGTGCTCCTTCCCTTTCGGGGGCGCTTATCCCGATCGGACCCGTAAGCGCTGTCCACCGCAATCACGGTCGCGTCCTTGTTCTCCCGCGAAGGCGGGAGTCCAGTCTGGGTCCCCGCCTTCGCGGTGAAACAAACGAGTTCAGAGGAATCCTCGTCCGTTGAGGATGCAGCGCAGCGCCGAGCGTGGATTCACGCGAAGGCGCTAAGGCGCGAAGAGAAGCCAGCAGGGGCGGCCGCCAAGCCGGCCACGTTTCTTCGCGCCTTGGCGCCTTCGCGTGAACACCCTCTTCTCCCGTCACCTGACGCACGTCAGGACCTAGAGCCACAGGGTGCAGCGTCCGTGACCCTGGGTCCTGACTTTCGTCAGGATGACGGCGTGGGGAGGGCGGCGTCACGCCCGCAATCGCCAACGCTGCCCGGCCGGGGTGGGTAGCCAGGGGGTGTACGCGCTTCGACTGGCTCGCACGCCGCCGTCAGCGCGCCGCGACCGCCCGTCAGGCGTCGCGCCACGTTCCGGGTGCCAGATCGGCCACCGTCCACTCGCCGATGCTCCAGCGGACCAGCCGCAGCGTCGGGTGGCCGATCGCCGCGGTCATGCGGCGGACCTGGCGGTTGCGGCCTTCGCGGATCGTGATGCGCAGCCAGCAATCGGGGATGCTCGCGCGGACGCGGATGGGCGGCACGCGCGGCCAGAGGTCCGGCGGGTCGATCCGCGCGACGTCGGCGGGGCGGGTGGGGCCGTCCTTCAGCACGACGCCCTGGCGCAACCGGTCGAGCGCGGCCGGGTCGGGCTCGCCCTCGACCTGCACGAGATAGGTTTTGGGCAGCTTGAACTGCGGGTCCGCGATCCGCGCCTGGAGGCGACCGTCGTCGGTCAGCAGCAACAGCCCCTCGCTGTCCCGATCCAGCCGCCCCGCCGGATAGACGTGCGCCACGTCGACGAACTGCGACAGCGTCGCGCGCGGGGTGGGGGAGCCCGCGTCGGTGAACTGGCTGAGGACGTCGTAGGGTTTGTTGAACAGGATCAGGCGGGGCATGGCTGGGCTTTAGACAAAGTCTGGGTCGGATTAAACCGCAAGTGTCGCACCAGAAGACTCCATCGGTGGAGCCGAGGGGAACGGTTAAAATCCCCGTAAGCACTCGAAAACAAATGATATCTATTCTGGCGTCGGGACCGCTGTGTTAGCCCTTCGTACGAGGTGAGGGTGGATATCCTCGCTCGGGCTGGTAACAAAGCAGGATTAGAAGTCCAAAGCTGAGTTCAAGGAGATAGCGTGTATGAAAGGGGTTGCTTACGAACAGGCTTGCGTCAGTCTCAGAAAGTGCCAAGTTTCTGCCGACCGCCTTAAGCTATCGTCTTCCTTCGAACAAACCTGCGACGCTTGGGCGGACTTCTTGCTAGCTACATCCCGTATTTACAGTAAACTTGAACAAGGCGCGAATGGGGATACGAGGTCAAAGAGTTGGTTTGATCTTATAAAGAATGAGAGAAAGAAAGACCCATTGCTAAGATATCTCCATTTTGCAAGAAATGCTGATGAGCATGGCTTGAAACCTACTGCGACCAATTCTGGAAAGCGTATCGATTTCGTCTCTAAGGACGATAACTCGCTAGTTGGACGCGCCTTCGTGTTGGCAGGTGGTGCCACTTTCCATCGTCTTTCGGTGAGCGAGAATGGCTCACCTCCGGTAGCATACACAAAGACGGTTGAGCACAAATTCGCACTGGTCAGCGTCGCTCACAACGAACGGCATGGCGACTATTGCGCCCCGCCCGAGACGCATCAAGGGCAGGCAATACTGTTTAAGACGCCAGATAACATTGCCAATATTGCCATGCCATATCTTACCGGCATGCTTGCGGGCGCAGAGTACCTGCTGAGCTCAACAAACGGTAACTCATAATTGACTACGACCTAATTTTGATAAAGATTTGCGAGAGGGCAATGCAGGCAGGAGTGAGCGCGGTTTACCCCGTATGCCCGGTCCGCCCCGCAGGCGACTATGACACGCCTTGCGCGACCTGCACTGTCGCGCGTGGTTCTCCATCCCTGCATGACGTGTCACAGTCGCCAGAAAAGCTATCATCGTCGCCGTCAGCACTGCCTAACTAAGCTCTGAGAAATTGCTGGCGAGCCGCGGGTTGCTTTATCCTCACGCAAGCTGGTGTGGATGCTTTCGGCTCCTGCCCCTATCGAAGAAATAAGACTTGTTTCCCCGCGAAGGCGGGGATCCAGACTGGGCTCCCGCCTTCGCGGGAGAACAGGGGGGCATGGATTCTTATGAACGCCGACTCGTCGTTGTTCGGAGGAAATGGGAACCAATGCTTTCTCGCATTGACACTAATACGATAACGAAAAAGGCCGCGGTGTTTCCACCGCGGCCCGTTCGTTCGATCAGAAATTCCGCAACCCTTACTGGTCGAGGAAACTCCGCATCTTCCGGCTACGCGACGGATGCTTCAGCTTCCGCAGCGCCTTCGCCTCGATCTGGCGGATGCGCTCGCGGGTCACCGAGAATTGCTGGCCGACTTCCTCGAGCGTGTGATCGGTGTTCATGCCGATGCCGAAGCGCATGCGCAGCACGCGTTCTTCACGCGGGGTGAGCGACGCCAGCACGCGCGTCACCGTTTCCTTGAGGTTCGCCTGGATCGCAGCATCGACGGGGATGATCGCGTTCTTGTCCTCGATGAAGTCGCCGAGGTGCGAATCCTCCTCGTCGCCGATCGGCGTTTCGAGGCTGATCGGCTCCTTGGCGATCTTCATCACTTTCCGCACCTTCTCGAGCGGCATGGAGAGGCGTTCGGCCATCTCCTCCGGGGTCGGCTCGCGGCCCTGCTCGTGGAGGAACTGGCGGCTGGTGCGGACCAGCTTGTTGATCGTCTCGATCATGTGGACCGGGATGCGGATCGTGCGGGCCTGGTCGGCGATCGAGCGCGTGATCGCCTGGCGGATCCACCACGTCGCATAGGTGCTGAACTTGTAGCCGCGGCGATACTCGAACTTGTCGACCGCCTTCATCAGGCCGATATTGCCCTCCTGGATGAGATCCAGGAACTGCAGGCCGCGGTTCGTGTATTTCTTGGCGATCGAGATCACGAGACGCAGGTTCGCCTCGACCATCTCCTTCTTGGCGATACGCGCCTCGCGCTCGCCCTTCTGGACCATGTTGACGATCCGGCGGAACTCGGTGAGCGCCATGCCGGTCTGCTGCGTGATGTCGGCGATCTCGGCGCGGATGCGCTCGACCGCCTCGCTCTCGTTGGCGACGAACGCGGTCCACTTCTTGTCGACCTTGTTGACCGTCGCCAGCCAGTTCTCGTCGATCTCGTGACCGATATAGCGATCGAGGAAGTCCTTGCGCGGCACCTTGTGGCGCTCGGCGAGGCGCAGCATCTGGCCGCCCAGCGCGGTCAGGCGACGGTTATAGGCATAGAGCTGATCGACGAGATATTCGATCTTGGCGTTGTGGAACTGGACGCTCTCGACCTCGGCCGTGAGTTCCTCGCGCAGCTTCTGGTACTTGCGCTCGTCGGCGGCCGAGAACTCGCCGCCGATGCCCATCGCGTCGACGCGGGCTTGCTGGATCTTGCTGAACTTCTTGTAGAGCGCGGTGATGCTGGCGAAGCGCTCGAGCGCGATCGGCTTCAGCTGCTCTTCCATCTGCGCGAGGCTGAGGGTGTTGTCCTCCTCCTCGTCGTCCGAGGCGCGGGGCGTGCGGCGCTCGCCGTCCTCGTCCTCGTCGACGGACGGCTCTTCGGGCTCGGCCTCTTCCTTGAACGAGGGGCCGGCGTTCTTTTCGCTGATCTCGCCGTCGTCCGCTTCGCCGTCCTCGGTCATCGCCTCGGGGGCTGGGTCCTTCGACAGCATCGCGTCGAGATCCATGATCTCGCGCAGCTGCATCGTGCCCTCGTTGAGCGCGGTCGACCAGTCGATGATCGCGTTGAAGGTGATCGGCGATTCGCACAGGCCCAGGATCATCGTGTCGCGGCCGGCTTCGATGCGCTTGGCGATGGCGATCTCGCCCTCGCGGCTGAGCAGCTCGACCGCGCCCATCTCGCGCAGATACATGCGGACCGGATCGTCGGTGCGATCGATCGTCTCTTTCTTCTTCTCGATCGCGGGGCCTGTGTCGGCATCCGCGTCGGCGGCCTCCGGCTCGTCCTCGTCGTCCTTGGCGGGCTCGGTCTCGCCGTCCTCGCCGGCTTCGTCGTTCTCGACGATGTTGATGCCCATCTCGCTCAGCGCGGCGCTGATGTCCTCGATCTGGTCGGACGACATCTCGCCCTGCGGCAGCGCTTCGTTCAGCTGCTCATAGGTGATGTAGCCACGCTTCTTGGCGCGCGCGATGACCTTCTTGATCGACGCATCGTTCATGTCGATCAGCGGCGCATCGCCGGATTCGTTCGTCTCGGCGGGTTCCGCCATGTTCGCCTTAGCCATCAATCGCCCTCGGTACCCAACGCTCGGGCGTCTTCGTTCGACTGTACAAGATTTGCAAGTCGGACTTCCAACGCCTGTTTCTCTCTTACCATAGCCACTTGTCGTTCGAACGCGCTTTCGGTGAAGTGCGTCTGCATCGCCGCGGTCGCCTGTTTCAACGCCGCATCGACTTCCGGGCGTGCGACCATGATCGCGATCGCCTCGTCTAGGTCGGCGCGGACGCGGGCTGGATCGGCCGTGGTCTGCGTGAACGAGTAGGGCATCGTATCGGCTCTCAACAGGTCACTCGCGACTGAATTGAAACCGGACCTCGCCAATATGGTGAGAAGTCGCCCGCTATCAAGCTTCTGGTCCTCAAGTGCAACATCCACGACGGCTTCGAACAATCGGCCGAGCGCGCCGTCGATGAGTTGCAGGGGGCCGAGCACCTCCATGTGCCGCGCGATCTCAACGGGATGGCGGATCAGACCGGCGAGTACCGCCTTCGCCAGCACGCGGTCGATTCCTGTCGCGAGAAACGCTTTGGCATCCTCGGTGACGGGAGCGAGGGGGGGCTTCCAGCCGCCTTTCGGGCGTTCTCCCCGTGGGACGAACGGCGCGCGGACGGGTTTGAAGTGCTTGTAGAAGCGATCCTTGAACTCGGACTGGTATTCCTGCTTCACCGAGGCGTCGGCGATGCCCTCGGCAAGCTCGTGGAGGCGGCGCTTGAGGCCGGCGCGCTGTTCGGGGGTGTCGAGTGCCTCGGCGGCGACTTCGGACGCCCAGAGGCGCTCGACGAGCGGTTCGGGGGTCTTGAGCAGTGTCTCGAACGCGGCGGGGCCGCCGGCGCGCACGAGGTCGTCGGGGTCCTGGCCTTGCGGGAGCGTGACGAAGGCGAGGCTGCGGCCGGGGGCGAGCAGCGGGAGCGCGCGGTGCGCTGCCCTGAGCGCCGCCTTCTGGCCTGCGCTGTCGCCGTCGAAGCAGAGGAGAGGGACGTCGACCATCCGCCACAGGCGTTCGAGCTGCGCTTCGGTGAGCGCGGTGCCGAGCGGGGCGACCGCTTCGCCGAACCCTGCCTGGGCTAGCGCGATGACGTCCATGTATCCCTCGACGACAAGGACGCGACCGGACTTGCGCGAGGCGGGGGCGGCCTTGTCCAGATTGTAGAGCGTGCGGCCCTTGTCGAAGAGCGGGGTATCCGGGGAATTGAGATACTTCGGCTCGCCACCGTCGAGCACGCGCCCGCCGAACGCGATCGTCCGGCCGCGCGGGTCGCGGATCGGGATCATCAGCCGACCGCGGAACCGGTCGTACGGGTCCTTGCCCTCGACGTTGATGAGCATGCCGGATTCGATCAGCATCGGGTCGCCGTACGTCTTGAGCGCGGCCTTGAGTTTCCCGCGGCTGTCGGGGGCGAACCCCATGCCGAACGCGCGGGCGGTCTCTGGCGTGATCCCGCGGCGGTCGAGAAGGGCGCGGGCGTCGGAGCCGGGCAGGCCGTTGAGCTGTTCGGTGAACCAGTCGGCCGCGTCGGACATGACCTCGTGCAGGCCCTTGGCGCGTTCGGCCTTGGCGGCGGACTGGCGGTCCATCGCGGGCATGTCCATCCCGGCGGCCTGGGCGAGTTCCTTGACCGCATCCATGAACGGCAGGCCGCGCTGGTCGGTCATCCACTTGATCGCGTCGCCATGCGCCGAGCAGCCGAAGCAGTGGTAGAAGCCCTTGTCGTCATTAACGTAGAACGACGGCGTCTTCTCGTTATGGAACGGGCAGCAGCCCTTGTGCTCGCGACCGGCCTTGGTGAGCTTGGTGGTCTTGCCGACGAGCGCCGACAGAGATGTGCGGCCGCGCAGCTCGTCGAGGAATTGTGGGGTTAGGGCCATGGGGTGGCTTTTGCTGGGGGCGTTTGTGCGGCGCTGCCCTCCCCCGCCCCCTCCCGCCGGCGGGAGGGGAGTAGAAGGGCATCGCTTGCGGCGGGCGCAACCCTGTCCCCCTTCCGCTTGCGGGAGGGGTTAGGGGAGGGGCGTTCCGCGAGCACGCGTACGATCTCGGCAACCACGCCTTCGATCCTCTCCAGCACGTCGTCGTTCCAGAACCGGATCACGCGATAGCCTTGTTGTTCGATGAAACGCGTCCGGCGCGCATCGTCGTCGGATTGCCAGTCATGCTGACCACCGTCGACCTCTACCACGAGCCGTGGCCCGCGCGCTACGAAGTCGCAGATGAACGGGCCGATCGGGACCTGGCGGTTGAACCTGACGCCCGACGTGCGGCGCGCGGCGAGATGTTGCCAGAGCGCGCTTTCGGCGCGGGTGGGGTTGGTGCGCAGAGCTCGGATGCGGGTGCGTTGTTCCAAGGCTCCGGTTCCTTTGTGGCTCTGCCCTCCCCGACCCCTCCCGCAGGTGGGAGGGGAGTAGAATTTACGCCAGCGCGGCCTTCACCAGCCCGCTCGCCTTGCTCATGTCGAGCTCGCTGGCGTGGCGTGCCTTAAGCTCTGCCATCACGCGGCCCATGTCCTTCATGCCGGTCGCGCCGAGCTCGTCCTTGATCTTGAGGATCGCCGCGGTCGTCTCCGCCTCGTTCATCTGTGCAGGCAGGAAGCGTTCGATCACCGCGACCTCGGCGGCCTCGGCGTCGGCGAGTTCCTGGCGGCCGCCGTTCGAAAACATTTCGATCGACTCGCGGCGCTGCTTGACCATCTTCTGGAGCACCTCGACGACCAGCGCGTCGTCGCTCTCGGGGGCCTTGCCGGTGCGCGCTTCGATGTCGCGGTTCTTGATCGCGGCCTGGATCAACGAGATAGCGTTGCGGCTCGTCTTGTCGCCGGCCTTCATGGCGGTCAGCTGCGCAGCCTTGATGTCGTCGCGAATCATGTACTGGTCTTTCAGGCGGTTCGGGATAGCCCGACGGGATAGCGCGTCCGCCGCCCGTTTAACAGATTGACGCTGCGGCACGCCGGCCTTAGCGGACACCACTTAGCGACATCGTCAACGTAAAGAGAGTGCCCAGCCTGATGGCCGACGCCCAGCCTACACCCATGTCTTCGGCAAAGCCTGCCGGCGCCACCGGCGTGCTCGTCCTCGCCAATGGCGACGTGATCTGGGGTCGCGGGTTCGGCGCGGAGGGCCATGCGGTCGGCGAAGTGTGCTTCCACACCGCGATGACCGGCTATCAGGAAGTGCTGACCGATCCGTCCTTCGCCGGGCAGATGATCTGCTTCACGTTTCCGCACATCGGCAATGTCGGCGCGAACCCCGACGATATCGAGGCGGACGATCCGCACGCGCTCGGCATCATCGTCCGCGAGGACGTGACCGAGCCGTCGAGCTTCCGCGCCGTCGAGGGACTCGATGGCTGGATGAAGCGGCATGCGCGGATCGGCCTGTCGGGGATCGACACGCGCGCGCTGACGCGCCGGATCCGGGTTGCGGGGGCGCCAAATGGGGTGATCGCGCATGCGGCGAATGGCGAGTTCGACGTGGCCGCGCTGCTGGCGATGGCGCAGGGCTGGCCGGGGCTTGAGGGGATGGACCTCGCCAGGGATGTGTCGACCGCGATGCATTATGGCTGGGGTGACAAGACACCGGGCGGCACGTGGAAGCTCGGCTTCGGCTATGGGGATAGCTCGCAGGCGGAGGGCGGTGCTTCTGCTCCCCTCCCGCTTGCGGGAGGGGTCGGGGGAGGGGCTGACCAATCAGCGCCGACCCCGCCTGAGGCCATGCCCTCCCCCGACCCCTCCCGCGATGCGGGAGGGGAGCAGAAGTCGCGCCCGCATGTCGTCGCGATCGATTACGGCTCGAAGCGCAACATCTTCCGCAACCTCGTTGCCGCCGGGGCGAAGGTGTCGGTCGTGCCGGCCACCGCCACCTATGACGAGGTGATGGCGCTCGCCCCCGACGGCATCTTCCTGTCGAACGGCCCGGGCGATCCCGCCGCGACCGGCGACTATGCCGTGCCGGTGATCCGCCAGCTGCTCGAGACGGGCAAGCCGCTGTTCGGCATTTGTCTGGGCCACCAGTTGCTCGGCCTCGCGGTCGGCGCGACCACGACCAAGATGTTCCAGGGCCACCGCGGCGCCAACCACCCGGTCAAGCGCCTCGCCGATGGTGTGGTCGAGATCACCAGCATGAACCACGGCTTTGCCGTCGAGCGCGGGAGCCTGCCGGAGAACGTCCGCGAGACGCATGTGTCGCTGTTCGACGGGTCGAATGCGGGGCTGGAACTGACCGACAAGCCGGCGTTCAGCGTTCAGTATCACCCGGAGGCGAGCCCCGGGCCGCAGGACAGTCTGTATCTGTTCGAGCGGTTCGTGAGGTCGTTAGGTCAAGGGAAGTGAAGTTTTCCGATTTTGAAAACGAGCTGCTCGTTGCGATTTATAACGAATCACATTCGCGCCCGAATGAGACAATAAGCTCTGGCGAGATACTTGATTTGTACCCCCTTCAATGGCGTGAAGGTTGGGTGCATCAAGTCGTTAATGATTTCGGAAATAGGGGGTATATCTACGGCAAGGGCGTTTTTGGCGACGAACGAAGTCAGCCCTTGCGGTTGAAAGCCGCGGGCATGCGAGAAGCAGAGCGTCTTGAAGAAAGCGGTGTTTCGATTTTCCGAATGGAGAGGCCAGAGCAGGCATTGACGTCGTCAGCGGCGTACCCGCCCACCGAGATACAAGAGCAATCGGCCCCGGCTTCTGACAGGTTGGTTAGTTTTGATCACAACCTGCCTGAATATATTGATATAGTTGATCAGCTAGCTTCCGTTGCTGAGAGCATCCGGGGCGCGAATGACTTTGAATTAAACGAGTTGGAGCGAAGCCGGATTACATTCGGCATCTCTGCTGCTCAGCAGCTTTGGAGCGCCTTTCAGCTCAAAGCGATTCAGATCAAGGTTGGCGTCATTATGGCTGTAGAGGATGCCGCGAAAGCGCTGGGATCTAATGCAAAAGCTACCGCGGCTGCTCTACTTGTCGATACAATTAAGGCCTTTGTGAAAAATCACTGCGGCATCGATTTGGACCACATATAATGCCAAAACGCACCGACATCTCCTCGATCCTCGTCATCGGCGCAGGACCCATCGTCATCGGTCAGGCGTGCGAGTTCGATTATTCGGGCACGCAGGCGATCAAGGCGTTGAAGGAGGAGGGCTATCGCATCGTCCTCGTCAATTCGAACCCCGCCACGATCATGACCGATCCCGAGCTGGCCGACGCGACCTATGTCGAGCCGATCACGCCGGCCATCGTCGCCAAGATCATCGAGAAGGAGCGGCCGGACGCGATCCTGCCGACGATGGGGGGGCAGACCGCGCTCAATACCGCGCTCGCGCTGTTCCATGACGGTACGCTGGAGAAGTTCGGCGTGACGATGATCGGGGCCGATGCCGATGCGATCGACATGGCCGAGGACCGGCTGAAGTTCCGCGATGCGATGGACCGGATCGGGCTGGAAAGCGCGCGCTCAGCGATCGCACATAATCTTGAAGAAGCCTTGGAAGGGCTTGAGAAGACGGGGCTTCCGTCGATCATCCGGCCGAGCTTCACGATGGGCGGTTCGGGCGGCGGCATCGCCTACAACCGCGAGGAGTTCATCGCGATCGTCCGCAACGGGCTCGACCTGTCGCCGACCACCGAAGTGCTGATCGAGGAATCGCTGCTCGGCTGGAAAGAATATGAGATGGAGGTGGTGCGCGACCGCAAGGACAACGCGATCATCATCTGTTCGATCGAGAATGTCGATCCGATGGGCGTTCATACCGGCGACTCGATCACGGTCGCGCCGGCGCTGACGCTGACCGACAAGGAATACCAGATCATGCGCAACGCATCGATCGCGGTGTTGCGCGAAATCGGGGTCGAAACAGGTGGGTCCAACGTGCAGTTCGCGGTGAATCCGAAGGACGGCCGGCTGATCGTCATCGAGATGAACCCGCGCGTGTCGCGCTCGTCGGCGCTGGCGTCGAAGGCGACCGGCTTCCCGATCGCCAAGGTCGCGGCGAAGCTGGCGGTTGGGTACACGCTCGACGAGATCGAGAACGATATTACGGGCGCCACGCCGGCCGCGTTCGAGCCGACGATCGATTATGTCGTGACGAAGATTCCGCGGTTCGCGTTCGAGAAGTTCAAGGGCGCGTCGAGCACGCTCGGCACGGCGATGAAGTCGGTCGGCGAGGTTATGGCGATCGGGCGTAACATCCACGAGTCCATGCAGAAGGCGTTGCGCGGGCTCGAGACGGGGCTGAGCGGCTTCAACCAGGTCGATCATCTGGTCGGTGCGCCGCGGGCGGAGATCGAGGCGGCGCTGGCGATGGCGACGCCGGACCGGTTGCTGGTGGCGGCGCAGGCTTTGCGCGAGGGCTTCACGGTCGCTGAGGTGCATGCGATCGCCAAGTATGATCCGTGGTTCCTGGAGCGAATCGCCGAGATCATCGCGGCCGAGGCCGAGGTGATGAAGGACGGCCTGCCGATCGACGCGACCGGCATGCGGCGGCTGAAGAGCATGGGGTTCAGCGACAAAAGGCTCGCGTGGCTGGCGCTGCAATCGGCGAACCTGCGCGGGATGAACCGCGGGATTGCGCGCGGGTCGGGGCTGATCCACGAGGTGGTCAAGGCGATGACCGGCGGCGTGACCGAGGACGAGGTGCGCGCGCACCGCGTGAAGCTGGGCGTGCGGCCGGTGTTCAAGCGGATCGACACCTGCGCGGCGGAATTCGATGCGAAGACGCCGTATATGTATTCGACCTATGAGGCGCCGAGCTTCGGCGAGCCCGAGAACGAGTCCGAGCCGACCGACCGGAAGAAGATCGTCATCCTCGGCGGCGGGCCGAACCGGATCGGGCAGGGGATCGAGTTCGATTATTGCTGCTGCCATGCGTGCTTCGCGCTGGCGGATGCGGGTTATGAGACGATCATGGTCAACTGCAACCCGGAGACCGTGTCGACCGATTACGACACCAGCGACCGGCTGTATTTCGAGCCGCTGACTGCCGAGGACGTGCTGGAGATCCTGCATGTCGAGCAGCAGAACGGGACGCTGGTGGGCGTGGTCGTGCAGTTCGGCGGGCAGACGCCGCTGAACCTCGCGCGCTCGCTGGAGGCGGCGGGGATTCCGATCCTCGGGACGACCCCGGATGCGATCGATCTGGCGGAGGACCGCGAGCGGTTCGCGGCGCTGATCACCAAGCTGGGGCTGTTGCAGCCGGCCAATGGCCTTGCGCGGAGCCGGGACGAGGCGGTCGCGGCGGCGGAGCGGATCGGCTATCCGGTGCTGATGCGGCCGTCCTACGTGCTGGGCGGGCGGGCGATGGAGATCGTCGATACGCTGGGGCAGCTCGAACATTATATCGCGACCGCGGTGCAGGTGTCGGGCGATTCCCCGGTGCTGATCGACCAGTATCTGCGCGATGCGATCGAGGTCGATGTCGATGCGATCTGCGACGGGACAGATGTGGTGGTCGCGGGCGTGTTGCAGCATATCGAGGAAGCGGGCGTCCATTCGGGTGACTCTGCGTGCTCGATCCCGCCTTACTCGCTGTCGGCGGAGATCATCGCCGAGATCGAACGTCAGACGGTCCTGCTGGCGCATGCGCTGTCGGTCGTGGGGCTGATGAACATCCAGTTCGCGGTGAAGGACGGCCTGGTCTACCTCATCGAGGTGAACCCGCGTGCGTCGCGCACCGTGCCGTTCGTCGCCAAGGCGATCGGCGCACCCATCGCCAAGATCGCCGCGCGCGTGATGGCGGGTGAGAAGCTGAAGGACCTGCCGCCGATCGACCGGCATATCCCTTATTATGCGGTGAAGGAGGCGGTGTTCCCCTTCAACAAGTTCGCTGGCGTCGACCCAGTGTTGTCGCCGGAAATGAAGTCTACCGGCGAAGTCATGGGAATCGATCCCGATTTCACGATCGCGTTTGCCAAAGCGCAGCTCGGCGCGGGGACGATCCTGCCGACCAAGGGCAATGTGTTCGTCAGCGTGAAGGACGGCGACAAGGCGATGATCGTCGAGGCCGTGAAGGCGTTGATCGACACCGGCTTCAAGATCGTCGCGACCGGGGGTACCGCGGATCACCTCGCGCGTGCGGGTCTTGCGGTGGAGAAGGTCAACAAGGTCGCGCAGGGACGGCCGCATATCGTCGACCGGATCAAGGACGGCGATATCGCGCTGATCTTCAACACGACCGAAGGGTGGCAGAGCTTGCAGGACTCGCAACCGATCCGCGCGTCGGCGCTCGGCCAGCGTATTCCGTACTTTACGACGGCGCCCGCTTCACTCGAGGCGGCGAAGGCGATCGCCAAGCTTTCCACGCACAGCCTTGAAGTACGGCCCCTGCAATCCTATTATTCGCAGTCGCACAACTGATCCCGACATAAGCGCGTGATGTGCGGGCGGGGTCGTAGAACGGCCCCGCGCGGGGTAATGGATTTGGGGACGAGATGATGGCGACCGTCGAAAAGATGCCGATGCTGCAGGAAGGCTATGAGACGCTCAGTGCGGATCTCAAGCGCCTGAAGGCCGAACGTCCGACGATCGTCGACGCGATCGAAGAGGCACGCGCGCATGGCGATCTGAGCGAGAACGCGGAATATCATGCCGCGAAGGAGCGGCAGGGTCAGGTCGAGGCATCGATCTCCGACATCGAGGACAAGCTGTCCCGCGCGCAGATCATCGATCCGAAGGACCTGTCGGGCGACAAGGTGGTGTTCGGCGCCACCGTCACTCTGCTCGACGAGAACGACAAGCCGATCAAATATCAGATCGTCGGCCAGACCGAGGCGAACGCCAAGACCGGCCGCATCTCGTACAATTCGCCGCTGGGCCGCGGGCTGATCGGGCGCAAGCTCGACGAAGAGGTCGAGGTCACGGTGCCTGCCGGCGAGCGGTACTACGTCGTATCCAAGATCGAGTTCATCTGACCGATATGAAGTTTTTCGAGACGCGGGCGACGGCGATCATCACGATCGTGACGGTCATCGTCTCGGGATTTCTGGTGCTGAGCGGGTCGCTGCCCTACTGGGCGGTGAACGCCGGGTTCATCCCGTTGCGGGTGACCGAGTTCGGTATTCCCAGCGATCATATGTTCGTGGTCCCCGCGTGGGCGACGCCGCTGACGGCGACGTTGCTCCATGGCGGCTGGGCGCACATCGCGCTGAACCTCGTGATGCTGGTCTATTGCGGGCAGTTCGTCGAGCGGGCGCTTGGGACTGTCGGGTTGGTCGTATTGTACGGGCTTGGCGCGTATGCGGCCGCCGCCGGGCACTGGGCGTTTGGGCCTGAGTCCGTCGCGCCGATGATCGGGGCTAGTGGCGCGATCTCGGCGGTGGTCGGTGCGTATGCACTGTTCTATGGCGAGCGCCGCGCCAAGGCGATCGGGCCGGTGCCGGCTGGCGTCGTGCATGTCGCCTGGTTGGCAGCGGCCTGGATCGGGATCCAGTTGCTGATGGGGCTGGCCGGGTTTGGCGCGTCCGTCGGCGCGAGCGGGCCGATCGCGATCGGCGCGCATATCGGCGGGTTCTTGGCGGGGCTGGTGCTGGCTCGACCGCTTTTGCTGTGGCGGTACCGCGCCGCCTGAAGTTTAGGCGCGGGTTCTACCACGCGACCGTTGTCCTATTTTATCTCGTCTTCCTGACGAAAGTCAGGATCCAGGGTTTCAGGCGATGCCGCTCTTGGCTCTGGATCCTGACTTTCGTCAGGATGACGGGGGTCTGGTACGGTAACGTGTGCGTTGGTCGTACGACGCGGGATTTACGCTGCGGTCTGGCCTGGCAGCGTTGGCTCGAGCATCCGGTGCAGATGCACGACCACGAACTTCATCTCGGCATCGTCGACCGTGCGCTGCGCTGCAGCACGCCAGGCCTTTTCGGCACTGGCATAGTCGGGGAAAACGCCGACGAATTCGATCTTGCTCAGATCGTTGAAATCCAGGGTGCGCGGGTCGCTGACGCGGCCGCCGAATACGAGGTGGAGCTTGCTCATGCGCTGCTTGTCCTTGGGAGGGAGGTTGCAGGTGCCCTAGCGTGTTCGACCCGCGCTTTGAACCCTTTGCCGGTAGCTTTTAGACGGCAGGCTTTTGCGAAACGGCCTTCGCACCTGCGGTACCCGCGGTGGTAAGCGCCTTGACGACGCCTTCGAGCAGCCCGCGTGCCTGGCCGCGCGCGTTGTCCTTGGTCAAGCCGAGCTCGCCCAGCTCCGACTGGCCGGCAGCTTTTGCGGCAGCGGTGGCAGCGACGACGGTCTCGCTCAAACGCTTACCGACGGGAGCGAGCAGTTCCTTCTCGCGCGCCGAACGTGGGAGCAGCGCGCCAGCAAGAGCACCGACGGCGAGGCCGCCGACGAGAATGCCAAGCGGGTTGGATTCGAGGTTGTTGACGACACGCTTGGTCTGCTCGCGCGAGACTTCGAGAACCTCGGAGGCCTTGTCGCCGGCATCGTGATACACCTTCGACGCGGTCTCGCGTACGGTGTCGAGGCCGTCGCGGACCCGGTTTTCGGTTTCGTGGATATTGGTCTTTGCGTCGGTCATGGGACGGTCCTTCTAATGGCAAGCTGCTCGTCTTTAAACGCGAGCCGGGACTTCATGGTTTCAAGGCTTTCAGCGGCCGCGGCGAAACAGGCCGACGATCCGGTGACGGGCAAGGAATAGCCCAGCGACCGCGGCAAAGCCCGCCGTGGGCCCCGGATTGCGCTTCACCGTCTCGACGCTCGCGGTCAGCGCGGCGGTGCCGGCATCGGCGACGTCGCGGCTGGCGTTAAGCGCGAGCTTCCTGGGATTGAGGCGATCCTGCAGCTGCCCGATCGTCATCATGACGCGCTGGCGGGCGAGGGCGGCTTCGATCTCTGCGGCGGCGACTTTGGCGGATGTCATGATGCGGGCTCGCTCTTGGTCTGAAGCTTCGACTTGCCGATCATCGCCAGGATGCCGGCAAGTGCCAGCACCGCAACGACGACGATCACGGTCGACCATCCAGGCCCTACCAGCGTTGCCAGCGTCAAGATCGCACCGACCAGCAGTGCGATCAGCGCGGCCAGCGCCAACACGCCGGCGACCGCGAAAAACATCGCCGCCGACTTGTACGCAGTCGCGGTCTCGCCGAACTTCGCCTTGTAGACAGCGACTTCCGCCGTTGCGAGGCTCCGCGTCTCGGTCGCCAGCCGGCCGACGATCGACGAAAGGCTTTCGTCGTCGCCGGTCAGCATCACAGGGTCGGACAACGCGTCAGCCCTTCGAGTTGGCGTCGACGCCCGACTGTACCAGTCGAGCGATGACGAACCCCACGGCCGCGGCCGCGCCGACCGCGATCGCCGGCGACTTGCGGACCAGTTCGCGCGCATCGTCGACGAGCGCGTCGATGTCCTTGGCCTTCACCTGGTCGGCGAACCCCGTGACGCTGTCGGCGGCGCTACGCGCATAGGTACCGTATTGCGACCCGAGCTTATCGTCGACCTGACCGGCGGCGTCGTTGAGCAACTGCGCGATCTGATCGAGCGCGGTGCCGGCGCGCGCCTTGCCGTCCTCGGCAAAGGTGCGCGCCTTGTCGGCGGCCTGTGCGGTGTACTTGGTCGCGCCGTCCTTGATCGCCTGCTTGGCGTCGGCGGTCTTGCCCGAGAGATCGCCGGTGCCGGTCTCGCCGATCTTGGTATCGATCGTCTTGCCGAGCTCAGTCCCGACGTCGTTCGTGGTCGTTTTCAGGTCGTTGACGGTGTCGTTTACGCTGGAGTCGGCCATGACGGTCCCTTTCAGAATTGTTACGCCCTCAACACCGCCGCCGAAGCGCGGTTCCCGACGTGCGCGCGATTGCCCGCAATGATGCTAGGCGATAGAGGCGGCGCGAACGGCCCGGCATCGGGATTTGTAGGAGCATCGTTACATGACCGCAATCATCGACCTTCATGCACGCCAGATCCTCGACAGCCGTGGCAATCCGACCGTTGAGGTCGACGTGCTGCTCGAAGACGGCAGCTTCGGCCGTGCGGCGGTCCCATCGGGCGCGTCGACCGGCGCACACGAGGCGGTCGAGCGCCGCGACGGCGACAAGACCCGCTGGGGCGGCAAGGGCGTCGACGGCGCGGTCGACGCGGTCAACGACGAGATCACCGACACCGTGCTTGGCATGGATGCGGAGGACCAGTCGGACCTCGATCGCGCGATGATCGAGCTCGATGGGACCGAGAACAAGGGCCGGCTGGGCGCGAACGCGATCCTGGGCGTCAGCCTCGCAGTCGCCAAGGCGGCGGCGGAAGCGCGTGGTCTGCCGCTGTACCGCTATGTCGGTGGCGTGCAGGCGCATCTGCTGCCGGTGCCGATGATGAACATCATCAATGGCGGCGAGCATGCCGACAACCCGATCGATTTCCAGGAATTCATGATCGTGCCGGTCGGCGCGTCGAACATCCTCGAAGCGGTGCGCTGCGGCTCGGAAATCTTCCACACGCTGAAGAAGGGCCTGAGCGAGAAGGGCCTGTCGACCAGCGTCGGCGACGAGGGCGGTTTCGCGCCCAACATCGGCAGCACGACCGAGGCGCTCGACTTCATCATGTCGAGCATCGAGAAGGCCGGCTACAAGCCCGGCGAGGACGTGATGCTCGCGCTCGATTGCGCGGCGACCGAATTCTACAAGAACGGCAAGTACGACATCTCGGGCGAGGGCCGGATCCTCGAGAGCGCCGAGATGGCCGAGTATCTCGCCGACCTCACGCGCCGCTACCCGATCTTCTCGATCGAGGACGGCATGGGCGAGGACGATTGGGAGGGCTGGAAGATGCTCACCGACCTGATCGGCGACAAGGTCCAGCTGGTCGGCGACGATCTGTTCGTGACCAACCCGAAGCGCCTGAAGCGCGGCATCGAGGGCGGCTATGCGAACTCGCTGCTGGTGAAGGTCAACCAGATCGGTACGCTGACCGAGACGCTGGAAGCGGTGTCGATGGCACAGCGCGCCACATACACTGCGGTGATGTCGCATCGGTCGGGCGAGACGGAGGATTCGACGATCGCCGACCTCGCGGTCGCGACCAACTGCGGCCAGATCAAGACGGGCAGCCTGGCGCGGTCGGACCGGTTGGCCAAGTACAACCAGCTGATCCGGATCGAGGAAGAGCTGGGCGACGCGGCGCGTTACGCGGGCCGCGACATCCTGATCGGCGGCTGATACGCTCACCCCTGCGGAGGACGACATGGCACGCGTGACGACGAAGACCAGCAAGCTGCGGAAGACGATGCGCAAGGCCGCCTGGCCTGCGCTGGGGCTGACGCTGATGGCCTTTTTCGGCGCGTATGCCGTGCTCGGCCCGAACGGCATGTTCGCCTATGGCGATTACAAGCGCCAGCTTGCCAAGCGCGAGCAGGATTACGCCGCGCTCGATCGCCGGCGCGAGGTGTTGAAGAACCGGGTGGCGTTGCTCAATCCGGATCATGCGAACCCGGACATGGTGGACGAGATGGTCCGCAAGGAACTCAACGTCGCTCACCCGGACGAGGTGATTGTCCCGCTGGGGAATTGACACGTCGTCGTCCTGGACTTGATCCAGAATCCAGAGCCACCTGCAATATCGCGCATGGCTCTGGATCCTGACTTTCGTCAGGATGACGAAGGGCGATTTACCGGCCCAGGAATGTCAGTAGGTCGTTGGTGAAGCGGTCGCTCTCCGTGACGGTCAGGCCGTGCGGCGCGCCGTCATATTCGACGAGCTGCGAGCCCGCGATGCCCTTCGCCGCGGCGCGGCCGGTCGCGTCGATCGGCACCGTCTTGTCGCTCGTCCCGTGGACGATCAGCGTGGGCACGCGGAACGCCGCAAGGTCGCCGCGGAAGTCGGTGTGGCCGAACGCCTCCGCACACCGCAGCGTCGGATGCAGACCCGCCTGCATCGCCAGGCCCCAGGCCCAGTCGACGACTTCGTCGCTGACCGGCGAAGTGATGAAGCCGACACCGAAGAACTGCTGAAGGAAGGTCTTGAAGAAGGCCGGGCGATCGTCCTCGATCCCCGCGCCGATGCCTGCGAGCGTCTGCTCGTCGACGCCGTCGGGATTGTCGTCGGTCTTGAGCATGTACGGCACGACCGACGCGATCAGCCCGGCCGCAACCACCCCCTTGCCGTCATGGCGGCTCATGTAGCGCGCAATCTCGCCGCCACCCATCGAGAAGCCGACGATCGTTGCGTCGGTGTTCGCGCCCGTCGCTTCCATCACATCGGCCAGATCATCGGTGAGCGTGTCGTAGTCGTAACCGGTCCACGGCTGGCCCGACCGGCCGAACCCGCGGCGGTCATAGGCGATCGCGCGGAAGCCGGCCTGCGCGAGCGCCATCGCCTGCGCGTCCCAGCTGTCGGCGTTGAGCGGCCATCCATGCGTGAGGATGACCGGGCGTCCGCTTCCCCAGTCCTTGACGTAAATATCTGTACCGTCACGGGTTTTTATATAGGGCATGGAGCTCTCCGGTCTGTTGAGGCAGATGTACATCCAACGGCTCATCGCGAGGGCCGTTCCGCACGCTGGCGTACCGACACTTCGACTGGCAGCATGGTACCAGACGAATCGGATTGGAGACAGGATGCGGATCGGACTTCTGACGACGGCGCTGGGCGCCGTACTTGCGCTCGGCGCATGTGGGCCCGCGCAGACCGCGTCGAATACGCAGGCCGTGGCGGCTGCACCGACGCCGGTCGCGGCGAGCGATTGGGCGGGGTTCCGCGACGGCTTTATCGACGGCTGGTTCAAGATCGATCCCGCCAATGCGGTCTATCAGGGCAAGCACGAGTATGACGGCGGGCTCGGCGACTGGAGCGCCGCGGGGCTGAAGCGGCAAGCCGACTTCCTGCACGCTGCGATCGACAAGGCGGGGACGTTCAAGGACCTGAAGCCGACCGAGGCGTTCGAGCGTGACTATCTGGTGCAGGTCGCCAAGGGCAAGCTGTTCTGGCTGGAGGATGCGGATCAACCGCATCGCAATCCCGCATGGTATGTCGGCGCGGGGCTCGATCCGAACGTCTATATCGCGCGCAACTATGCCGATGCGCCGACCCGGATGAAGGCGCTGACCGCGTTCCTGCAGAGGATCCCGGCGGCGACGGGCAACATCAAGGCGAACCTCAAGACGCCGATGCCGCTGAGCTTCGTCAACTATGGTGCCGCAGCGTTCAACGGCTTTGCGGACTATTATTCGGGCGACGCGGTGAAGGCGTTCGCGAGCGTCAAGGATGCGGCGGCGCAGAAGCAGCTGAGCGATGCGGCGCAGGCGGCGTCGAAGGCGATGCGCGATCTGGGCACATGGACCGAAGGGCAGCGCGCGACCGCGACGCAGGACTTTGCGCTGGGGGCAGACATGTTCGCGCGGATGGTCGCGATGACCGAGGGCGTGGATACGCCGCTCGACCAGCTCGAGGCGGCGGGTGTCGCTGATCTGAAGCGCAACCAGGCGGCGCTGGCGCAGGCGTGCGGCGTGTTCGCCAAGGGGCAGACGATCCGCGCGTGCATGGACAAGATGAACGCGAACAAGCCGGTCGGCGGGCCGGTCGCGGAGGCGCGGCGGCAGATCCCGAGCTTGCGCAAGTTCGTGGTCGATCATGACCTGCTGACGATCCCGGGGACCGAGCAGGCGCTGGTCGAGGAATCACCGCCCTATAACCGGCAGAACTCGGCGTATATCGATCCGCCCGGACCGTTCGAGAAGGGCGTGCCGTCGATCTACTATATCTCGCCGCCCGATCCGAGCTGGACCAAAGCGGTGCAGGACGCGTTCGTGCCCGGCAAGAACGACCTGCTGTTCACGTCGGTGCACGAGGTCATGCCGGGGCATTTCGTCCAGTTCCTGCACGCGAACCGGTCGCCGTCGCTCTTCGGGCGGCTGTTCGTCGGCTATGCGTTTGCGGAAGGGTGGGCGCATTACGCCGAGGAGATGATGTGGGAAGCGGGGCTCAATAACGGGGACCCGGAGACGCATGTGGGCCAGATCTCGAACGCGTTGCTGCGCGATTGCCGGTATCTGTCGGCGATCCGCATGCACGCCAAGGGGATGACGCAGGATCAGTCGTTCCGGATGTTCGTCGACGAATGCTATCAGGACGAGGGCAATGCCCGGCAGCAGGCGGCGCGCGGGACGTATGATCCGGCGTATCTGAACTACACGATGGGCAAGCTGATGATCCGCAAGCTGCGCAGCGACTGGACTGCGAGCCGGGGTGGGCGGAAGGCGTGGAAGGCGTTCCACGACCAGTTCCTGAGCTATGGCGGCCCGCCGATCCCGCTGGTGCGAGCGGCGATGATGGGGGAGGCGAAGGCGAGCGCTGCGTTCTGATTTTGGGGCGCGCGGTTATTTTAGCACCACCCCGGCGCAGGCAGGGGTCCAAGTGGAAAGGCTGCCGTAACGGCGGACTTCGTTCCGTTATTACCGTCCCCCATTTGGGCCCCGGCCTTCGCCGGGGTGGGGTATGTTGTTTGGCGCGATCGCGCTGCAAACCAAGCTTGTGTCCGCGCGAAGGCGGGGACCCAGACTGGGCACCCGCCTTCGCGGGTGAACATTCTTCTTCTCCCTCTCCCCGGAGGGGAGAGGGAGAAGCGGTCACCGCGTCTGTTGCGCGGGTTGGACGTCCTGGGTTTCCTCGGTCGGCGGGTTGCGGATTGAGGGGCGGAGGCGGCTTAGGCTGCAGAGGCCTGCCACCAGCGCCAACCCGGCGGCCACCAGCGGGGGCGTCGTGCCCGCGCCTACGCCCATCGCCAGCAGCGCCGCGACCAGCGTAGCGCCAGTGGTTTGCCCCACCAGCCGCACCGTCGAGACCAGCCCACCCGCCGCCGCCGCGCGTTCGCGGGGGGCCGAGCCGATGATCAGCCGCGCGTTCGGCGCCATGAACATCCCGAACCCCGATCCGCACAGCGCCATCCGCCATGCGATATCGAAATACCCCAGATCCGCCGGCATGAACGCAAGCAGCAGCAACGCGGAGATCGAAATGCTCATCCCGATCCCTCCGAGCAGCCCGGCGGGATAGCGATCCGACAACCACCCCGACAGCGGCGCCACGACCATGTTCGCTAGCGGCCATGGCGCGATCGCCGCGCCGACCTCCGCCGCTGAAAACCCGTAGGCGTGCGTCAACCGGAACGGCGTCGACAGCAGCAGCGTCATCTGTGCGATGAACGCGGTGTACGCCCCGATTGCCGATAGCGCGAGCACGGGCCGGGCAAGCAGGTCGATCGGGAGGATCGGCTTGGTCTCGCCCTGCTCGCGCTTGACGAAGAACCAGCCGATCACCGCGCCGGTCAGGACGATCGCGGCCGAGACGATCGGGCTGTCGCCGTGCACCGCGCTTTCCGCACCGCCGATGACGAGACCGATCATCGCCGCGCACATCACGGCGCCGAGCACGTCGAACGGCTCGTCATGCTTGCGCGGCTCCGGCAGCGCGCGACCGAGCACCAGACTGGCGATCGCGAACGGCACGGCGCTGGCGAACACCCAGGGCCAGGGGGCAATCGCGAGCACGAGCCCGCCGATCGTCGGTGCGAGGGCCGCGGAACTGGAGACGACGACCGAGTTAATCCCGAGCCCGCGGCCAAGTTGCTTGGCGGGATAGATCGAGCGGATCAGCGCCGACGAGACGCTCAGCGCGGCCGCTGCACCCAACGCCTGCGCGGCGCGGACGACGAGCAGGAAGGGCAGGCTCTTCGCGAAGAAACACAGCAACGTCGCGACCGTGAAGAGCAACTGGCCATATTGGTACATGCGCTTCAAGCCGATGCGGTCGCCGAGCCCCGAGAAGGGGAGCAGCGCCATCGCCAGGATCAGCTGGTACACCGTGACGACGGTCACCACCGCGCTGCTGCCGACGTCCAGGTCGCGCGCGATCGTCGGCAGCGCGACGGTGGCGATGCCGCCGTCGATGATGGTGAGCGCGGTGCCCGCCGAGATCGCGGCGATGGCAATGAAGCGGCGGGGTTTGGGCAGGCCGTCCTGCATGTTTAACACCTTGTTTCGTCACCCCGACTCTTCGACTCAGCTCAGGAGAGCCTTGTTCCGGGGACCACCGTGCCGCACACTCGCGGCGGTTCGCTATGCGGATCGGTGGACCCCGGAACAAGTCCGGGGTGACGTTAAGGAGTTGGGCATGCGTGGTTTCTCGCTTTCGGCCGTAGCAACGTTGCTTGCAGGGACCGCCGGCCTTGCGAGCGGCACCGCGCTCGCCCAAGTCGCACCGATGACCAAAACGAACACCACCGCCGACCCGTATATCTGGCTCGAGGACAAGGACGGTGCGAAGCCGCTCGCCTGGGTCGAGGCGGAGAACGCGAAGACGCTCCCGCGGCTGCAGAACGATCCGCGCTACAAGACCTTCCTTGCCGAGGCGCTGGCGATCGCGTCGGCGAAGGACCGCATCCCGATGCCCAACCAGATGTTCGGGCGGATCTACAATTTCTGGCGCGATGCCGATCATCCGCACGGGCTGTGGCGCTGGACGAGCGCCGCCGACTATTCGAGCGCGACCCCGAAATGGACGACCGCGCTGGACCTGGATGCGCTGGGCAAGGCCGAGGGCAAGCAATGGGTCTGGAAGGGCTCGACCTGCCTCCAGCCCGAGGAGCGGCTGTGCCTGGTCGCGTTGTCCGAGGGCGGCGAGGACGCGGTCACCTATCGCGAGTTCGACCTGTCGACCGGGGCGTTCGTCGCCAATGGGTTTACGCTGCCGACGTCGAAGCAGGATGCGACATGGGTCGACAAGGATACGCTGTTGGTCGCGCGCGACTGGGGCGCGGGGACGACGACGCAGTCGGGGTACGCGTTCGTGCTGAAGCAGGTGAAGCGCGGCCAGCCACTGACCGCAGCGACCGAGGTGTACCGTGGCGCGGCGACCGACCAGGGGCCAACCGGCGCGGACGTGCTGACCGACGAGAAGGGCAATCGGCTGGTCGTGATCCAGCGGCGCAAGACGTTCTTCGGCGCGGACAAGCTGGTGTGGACGCCGGCGGGCACGCGGCCGCTCGCGCTGCCCGATCGGACGTTTCCATCGGGGATGATCGACGGGCAGGTGATCTTCTCGACCAGCGACCCGTGGGGCAGGATCCCCGAGGGGGCGGTTGCGTCGGCACCGCTGTCCGAGGTCGAGAAGGGCACGATCAACCCGACGATCGTGTTCGCGCCGGGGCCGCGCCAGTCGGTCGACGGGATGGCGCTGACTCGGTCGAAGCTGTTGCTGGTGGTGTCGGACAATGTGCGCGGCCGTGCGTCGGTCTACACGCATGGGGCGGGCGGCTGGACCGCCAAGCCGATCGCGCTGCCCGACAATGCTTCGATCGATGTGGCGAGCACGACCGATCGCAGCGACGACGCGTATCTGACCGTGACGGGGTTCCTGACGCCGACCTCGCTCTATTCGCTGGATGCGGCGACGGGCGCCGCGCCGAAGCCGATCAAGACGCTGCCGCCGAAGTTCGATGCGTCGAACGACGTGGTCGAGCAGTTCGAGGCGACCTCGCCCGACGGGACGAAGGTGCCGTATTTCGTGGTCCACAAGAAGGGCATCGTGCTCGACGGCACCACGCCGACGATCATGACGGCGTATGGCGGTTTTCAGGTGTCGATGACGCCGAGCTATTCGGGAAGCACTGGCAAGCTGTGGCTGGAGCGGGGCGGCAGTTACGTGCTCGCCAATATCCGCGGCGGCGGCGAGTTCGGGCCGAAGTGGCATGACGCCGGGCGGAAGACGAAGCGGCAGGTGATCTATGACGACTTCGCGGCGGTGGCGAAGGACCTGTTTGCGCGCAAGCTGACGAGCCCTGCCAAGCTCGGCATCTATGGCGGGTCGAATGGCGGGCTGCTGATGGGCGTCGAGTTCAACCAGCATCCGGATTTGTGGAAGGCGGTGACAATCCAGGTGCCGCTGCTCGACATGATCCGGTATGAGGGGATTGCCGCGGGCGCGTCGTGGGTCGACGAATATGGGTCGGTGACGGTGCCGGCGGAGAAGGCGTTCCTCGAAAAGATCTCGCCCTATCAGAACATCAGGAAGGGCGTCGCGTATCCCGAGCCCTATATCTGGACGACGACCAAGGACGACCGCGTCGGGCCGCAGCATGCGCGCAAGTTCGCGGCGCGGCTGAAGGAATATGGCCTGCCGTATCTATATTACGAGGATACCGCCGGCGGGCATTCGGGCGATGCCGATATCGAGCAGGGGGCTCGGTTGCAGGCGTTGCAGATGACGTATTTCACGCAGAAGCTGGTTGGGCCGGCGAAGTAGGATGCCCTGTACTGTTCTCCCGCGAAGGCGGGAGCCCAGGGTTACAGGCGTTGCGGCCCGTAACCCTGGACCCCCGCCTCCGCGGGGGAACGGCTAGTCTGCTCGGTCGCGCGGATCAGCGGCCGCGGACCTGTCCGTGCCCCCGTCATCCTGGACTTGATCCAGGATCCAGAGCCACGAACGACCTCGCGCGCGGCCCTGGATCCTGACTTTCGTCAGGATGACGGCGGTTGCATCACCGGCAGCGGACCTGGTTGTTGCTCTGCTCCACCGCACGGCCGGCGAGGCCACCGGCCGCGGCGCCGAGCAACGAACCGACGATCCGCGAACGGCCGCCGTCGATCACGTTGCCGAGGATGCCGCCGCCTGCGGCACCGATGATCAGCCCGGTCGTGCCGTCGTTGCGCTTGCAGTAATATTTGCCGTCCTGCCCCGCATAGACGCGGTCGTTGGTCGCAAGCGTGCGCTCCTGATAGTTCGGCCCCGCGCGATAATAGCGCGACGGATCGTAATTGCCTTCGTCGCGCTCGTCCGGATAGGCGTCCTGATAGCCGCCGCTGCGATCGGGCGCGGTGCGGTAGCCGCCCTGTGGCGCATAGCCGCCACGGTTGCCGCGGACCGACTGGTAGCGATCGAATTCCTGGCGGAAGATCTGCAATTCGCTGTCGAGGCGCGACTGTGCGGCGGCAAAACGGGCGTCGTCGGCACTGCTCTGCGCGGCGGCGGGGGTGGCAGCGGAGAGGCAGGTGGCGGCGATCAGTGCTGCCGTACCGAGAATGCGCTTCATGATCCGGGTCCTTCTAAAGGGTCACAACGAGAGCGGGCGGCAACATCGTGCCACCGCCCGCCCGATTTCAAGAGGTATCAGCGGCAGATCTGCACGCGGCGGTTGTGGCGCCATTCGGTGCGGCAGCGACGATTGTTGTTCCAGTTGCGACGATCATGGTCGCGACCACGGTAGCGGCGGTTGTCGTGACGATCGCCGCGGTGGTCGTTGCGGCGATAATCGCGGCGGTCGCCACGATGGTCGCCCCGGTGGTCGTTGTCGCGGTATTGCTGGCTGTACCCGCGCTGCGCTTCGGCAGGAGCGGCAGCGCCGAGGCCGAGCGTCGCGAAGGCCAACCCGGCGGCGATGAGATGCGTAAACTTCATGAGATGTCCTCTCGAACCCGACAATCGGGATGCGCCGTTGATACGGCTATAGAGAGACATCGTTCCTGAACGGGGTTGTCGGCTGGCGTACAGGTTCGGTGCGCGCCAGCCGGAGATCAGCCGGCGAGGCCCTCGATCACGAACACGCGGTAATCGGCACCTTTCAGACGGTGCTGCAACGCGTCCTGATAGGCGGGGCTGTCATACCAGGCATGCGCCTCGGCCACGTCCGGGAATTCGAGGATCACGGCGCCGTCGACGGCTGGACCCTCGAGCGTCTCGACCGCGCCGTAGAACGCCAGCGGCGTCAGCGTGCGGCCTTCGCGAGCCAGGGGTGCCTTAGCCTGATAGTGTTTCATCTCGGCGGCATCGGTGATCTCGTTGCGCACGAATACGACATAGGCGGTCATCGCGATTCTCCTTCTGCGGGGGCGGGGCGGGGGCTAATATAGCCTGTGCCCGTCACATTGCGCCTGGTTTCGGCCTGAACGCGCCGAGGCCGGCGATCGCCAACCGTTGCGCGGGGATCGCCGTCTCGGCGAACGAGAACCGCAGGAAGCGCGCGGAGGTCGGTCGGGCGAAGGCGATGCGCTGGGCGGCGAGTGCATAGGCGATGTTGGGAAGTTCGCCCTTGGCGATGTCCTGCCAGGTCTTGCCGTCGGCGCTCGCCTCGACGCGGTAGCCCTTGGGCGGGGCGGTCTTCGCCATCACCGCGCGGGACGGGACCAGGACGAAGCCGGCGAGCGTCTCGGTCGCGCCGAGGTCGATCGTGACCGAGGCGGGCGTGCCGGGCGCAGGCGCGGGCATGGTCCAGGCGGTGGCGCTGTCGTCGTCGAGCAACGCCTTGGCGCCCGGCGCGGTCGCGGTGACGATCGACCAGCGGCTGGCGACGACAATCGTCGAATCGGTGTTGCGGACGGGTGCGACCGGAGCAGGCGCGACCTGCCGGAACAGTGCGACTTCGCTGATCGCGGGGCAGGCGGTGCCTTCGAGGATCCGCAGACGAAGGCGGCGGGGGGCGATCGGCTGCGGCAGGCGGACGATGCGCTGCGGACCGATCCCCGAATGCTCGGCGAGCGTGCGCCACTGTCCGCCGATTTCGGCGTCGATCGCGAACCGCGTCACGCGGACGCCGAGCGGGAGATACTCGCGCAGGCGGATGAGGTCGAACGATCGGCCAGGCGGAAGGTCGAGCGTCAGTGTCGGGGTGGTGACCGCGTCGGGCGTCGACCAATAGGTTTCGCGGTTGCCGTCGAGCACCGTGTTCGCGGCGTAGCTCTTCCCGCGAACATGGCTGGCCGAGGCGACCGCACCCTTTGCGAGATCGGTGGCGAAGGTCGCGGCCTGCGCCGTGCCGAATGACTTCAGCGTCTCTACGTCGATATCTGCGAGGCGACCGCGGCGATCCGGCGGCAGGTTGAGGTTGAGGTTGGTGCCGCGACCGACCGACTCGTCGTACAGCTTGAGCAGGCGTCCGGGCGTCTTGACCTTCGAATCCTCGTCGGCGTGATAGAACCAGCCGGGCCGGATCGAGACGTCGGTTTCCGCCGGCCACCAGAGCGGCGCGCCGCGCACGCCCGAATTGCCCTCGGACTGGACATAAGGGTGGTTCGGCATGGTGGGCCAGCACGGATCGCCGGCGACGCCGTCCTCGTTCCCGACCCAGCGCAGGTCGGCGCCGAGCGGGTCGAAGGTGCACGCCATCGGCTGATGCTGGTGGACCAGCGCGACGATCGACGGCCAGTTATAATATTTGGGCGCGTCGATCTTCCGCGTGTCGCGCGCGCCGCCATAATAGCCATCGCCGCCGTTCGCGCCGTCGAACCAGAACTCGAACAGCGTGCCGTAGCGCGTGCAGAGCTCGACGACCTGCTTGCGGAAATACTCGACATAGGCCGGGCGGCCATATTCGGCGTGGTTGCGATCCCAGGGCGAGAGATACAGCCCGAAATCAAGCCCGGCGCGACGCGTAGCGCGCTCCATCTCGCCGACGATGTCGCCCTTGCCGTCCTTATAGGGGCTGTTGCGGATGCAGTGTTCGGTCAGCATCGTCGGCCAGAGACAGAAGCCGTCATGATGCTTGGCGGTCAGGATGATGCCGCGCATCCCGCCGGCCTTTGCCGCGGCGACGATCTGGTCGGGCGAGAAGTCGGTCGGGTTGAAAAGCTTGGGATCCTCGTCGCCATATCCCCATTCGCGATCGGTGAACGTGTTGATCGAGAAATGGACGAACGCATATTGCTCGCGCGCATGCCAGGCCAGCTGGCGCTTCGACGGTGTCGCGCCCCAGGGCCTTGGCGCGGCATCGCGGCCGGCACCGATCGCGGGCGTGGAAGTGGCGGCAAGACCCGAGGCGAGCAGCAGGCGGCGGGAAACTTCGGTCATCATCGTCTCCGGGAAAAGCTCAGGCAGCGGGCTGGCCGAACGAGGGCGGTCGGTCGGTCAGCTTGGCGCCGAATGCAGGGTTCGGCGTTGCGGACATCGTGAAGCGGAGCGTGCCGCCCGCCGCGAGATCGGCGTGGGAGATCCAGCTCTTGGTCCACGGCTTGCCGTTCCACTGGACCGCCGCGACGTAGGGCGTGTCGGCGCGGTTGCCGGGTGCGTCGACGACCAGCTTGCGGCCCTTGCCGACATGGACTTCGGCGCGGGCGAACAGCGGCGAGCCGAACACGTAGACGGCCGCGACCGGATCGACTGGGTAGAAACCAAGCGCGGACATCACGAACCACGCGCTCATCTGGCCGCAATCGTCGTTGCCGATGATTCCGTCGGTCGCGTTGCGGTACATCGTGTCGAGCAGCTTGCGGACCAGCGCCTGCGTCTTCCACGGCTGGCCGACATAGGCGTAGAGATAGGGCACGTGCTGGTCGGGTTCGTTGCCGTGCGCATATTGGCCGAGCAGCCCGGAGATGTCGGGCGGCGCGTCCTTCGGCAGCGTCGACGGCGCGGCGAACAGCGCGTCGAGCCTGCCCGCGAACTTCGCGTCGCCGCCGAAATGCGCGATCTGGCCGTAGAGGTCGTGCTGGTTCAGGAACGTGGTCTGCCAACCATTCGCCTCGGTGAAGTCGCGGTAGCGCTTGGTATGGCTGAGCTGGATGGGGTCGTAGGGCGTCAGCCAGCTGCCGTCGGCGAGCTTGGGCCGCGCCAGGCCGATCGTCGGATCGAGCACGTTGCGGTAGTTACGGCTGCGCAGACGCAGGCGATCGGCGTCCTCGGTGGCACCGGCCTTGCGCGCGAGCGTCGCCATCGCCCAGTCGTCATAGGCGTATTCCTGGGTCCGGCTGACCGACTCGTCGACGACGTCCGCGGGCAAATAGCCACGCTCGATATACGTGCCGCGTGCGCGACTGTTGACCAGATCGGGGGCGGCGGGATCGAACGCGCGCGTACGGATCGCGGGCCATGCCGCGGCATAGTCGGCGTCGATGCCCTTGGCGGCTGCCTCGGCCATGATCGCGACCGCGTGCCAGCCGATCATCGTGCCGGTCTCGACCCCCTGGAGTGGCCAGCAGGGCGGGCCGTACGCGCTTTGCTGCGTCTGGCGGATCAGGTCGCGGACCAGCGATTTGGCGCGATCGGGCGCGACCAGCGTCAGCAGCGGGTGGAGCGTGCGATACGTGTCCCAGGTCGAATAGGTGCTGTACGCCTGCTCGCCGGCGGGCACGCTGTGGACCTCGCGATCGAGCCCGACATAGCGACCGTCGACGTCGGAGAAGAGCGTCGGCGCGATCATCGCGTGATAGAGCGCGGTGGTCATGATCACGCGGGCATCGTCGGTGCCGCCCTCGACCTTCACGACCTTGAGCGTGTCGGCCCAGTTCCGGATCGCCTGGCGGCGCGCGACGTCGAACTCGCGGAAATAGGACGCGGCGAGGTTGGTGCGGGCGCCGGCCAAATCGACCGCGGAGACGGCGGTGCGGACGACGATCGGCGCGGCGCCGGCGTTGTCGTAATGCAGCACCGCGCGGACGCGGTCGGCGGTGACGATCGCGCCGTTGACGCTTTGTGTACCAGCGTAGAGCGTGATCCGGTCAGGCTTTGGTGAAACGTGCATCGCGAAATGGATGCGGCGGCCCTTCGCCCAGCGAAACGTCCGGCGGCTGCCGGTGAGCGTGCCGTCGGTATCGAGTTCGATCCGGCTATCGTCGATCAGCGGACCCTCGCCGGGGCGGCTGTCGCGGTAATTGCCGAGATCGATCAGGAGATGGCCGGGGCCGGCGGGGAAGTGATGACGCTGCCACCCGACACGCGTCTCCGCGGTCAGTTCGGAGCGGACGCCGTTGCCGAGTGTGACGGCGTAATAGCCGGGCTCGGTGACTTCCTGCGTATAGGTCTGGCGATAGCCTTCGCCGGGCTTGTCGGGGGCGCCTGGCAACAGTCTGACCGCGCCGCGACCGGGGACGACCAGAACGTCCATCAGGTCGGCAATGCCGGTGCCCGACAGATGCGTGTGCGAGAAGCCCATCATGGTCGGGTCGCCGTGATGATAGCCCGAGCAATTCGCCCAATTCTCGGTATCGGTGTCGGGGCTGACCTGGACCATCCCGAACGGCATCGTCGCGCCGGGATAGGTATGGCCGTCGCCGCCGGTGCCGATCCAGAGGTCGGGCTTGGCCTGTGCCGAGCGTGCGGCGACAGGGATTGCGCCGGCGATCGCCAGCGCTCCGCTGGAGCCGAGCAGGGCGCGTCGTGTGATCGTCATAAGGCGCTCGCCAATAGTGCGGGGCGGGTGTTCGCAAGCTGAACGATCAATTCCCCGAACAGCCCGTTGGCCCAAGCGAACCAGGCGCGGGTGAACTTGGCGGGATCGTCCTTGTCGAACGCCTCGTGGATGAAGCCGGTGTCGGCATCGGTGTCGCGCAGCATGCGCAAGCACGCGCGGACCGTCGCGTCGTCGGCGCCGGACAGCGCCCGAACGATCAGCGACATCGGCCAGATCTGGCCGAGCCCGACATGCGGTCCGCCGATGCCCTCCGCCTTTGTGCCCTTGAAGAAATACGGGTTTGCGTCGCTCCAGGCGGCCTGCGCCGTGCGGCGCCAGAGCGGATCGGTGGCCGGGACGCAGCCCATATAGGCGAGCGCGGAGAGCGACGGCACGTTGGCGTCGTCCATGAAGACCGCGTTGCCGAAGCCGTCGACCTCGAACGCCCAGACCTCGCTACCGTCGCGCAGGCGCATCCGGCCGTGCGCGACCAGGGCCGCCTCGACTTCGGTGGCAAGCGCAGTCGCATCGGCGGCGAGCGCGGTGTCGTGACGCGCTTCGTTCGCGACGACCGCGAGTTCGCGCAGCGTCGTGACCGCGAACAGGTTGGACGGGATCAGATACGGATAGAGGCAGGCGTCGTCCGAGGGACGGAAGCCGCACTGGATCAGGCCGTTGGGCTTGGCGGGGTTGCCCCAGCCTTCCAGTGCCATCGTCTCGGTGTTGCGGTTCGAGGACCGCAGGAAGCTGTAGGGGCCACGGCCGTCCTTGCGCTGCTGCTCGCGGTAGGTGCGGATGCTCGCGCGCGCTGCCTCGGCCCAGGTCGCGTCGAACGGCGTCGCGTCGCGCGTCGCCTGCCAATAGCCGTATGCGAGGCGCATCGGATAACAGAGCGAGTCGATCTCCCATTTGCGCTCCGCGACGCCGGGCTTCATCACGGTCTGGTCCGTCAGCGCCCAGCTGAGGTCGGTCTTCGCGGTCGGGCTTTCCATGAACGCATTGGCGTAGGGGTCGATCAGGATCGAACGCGACTGGCGGGCGATCAGGCCGCGGAACAGCGTGCGCAGCGCGGGATCGTCGCGGACGAGGTGGAGATACGGACGGACTTGTGCGGAGGAGTCGCGGAGCCAGAGGCAGGGTATGTCGCCGGTGATGACGAACGCATCGGGGGCGCCACCGATGGTCGACATGCGGACGGTGGTGTCGAGCGTGTTCGGGTAGCAGTTGCCGAACATCCAGCGGAGCTTCGGGTCGCCGATCCGGGCCGAGACACGCGCGATCTCGCGTTCGACCGAGCGGCTGGTGAAGTTGCGGTCGGCAAGTGCGGGGCGCTTGCTCGGCAGCGAGGGGCGGGCGGCGAAGGCGGGTGTGCCGACGAGCGCTAGGCCCCCGGCGACGCCGCCGGCCATGACGGCGCGGCGGTCCATGTTCGAGCCGCTCACTTGGGCAACTCCACCGTCGTGCCGGTGATCGTCAGGTCGCTCCACTGGCCTGCGCCGTCGCCGGGCTGTCCGCCACCGATGTAGAGACGGTAAGCGCCGGGAACGATCGTCCGCGTGCCGTCGCGCGAGACGCTGCTCATCGATCGCGGATCGATCGTGATCGGGACGGTGCGCGACTGGCCGGGCTTCAGCGCGACGCGGCCGAAGCCGACGAGCTGGCGCTGGAGGACGGGGGTGGTCGATCCTCCGGCCTTGGCGGCGGGCGCGATTAGATAGGCCTGGACGACGTCTTCGCCCGCGCGGTTGCCCGAGTTGGAGAGCTTGGCGGTGACGGTCAGCGGTTGACCGGCGGTGACGCTGTGGGCCTGCTTCGTCGCGGCGTAGGCGAATTTGGTGTAGCTCAAGCCGTGGCCGAAGCCCCAGAGCGGCGTGCCGGTGAAGTAGCGGTAGGTGCGCTCCTTCATAGTGTAGTCGGTGAAGGCAGGGAGGTCGCCGGTGGTCTTGTAGAAGGTGACGGGCAGGCGGCCCGACGGGTTGTTGAGCCCTGCCAGCGTCTCGGCGATCGCGGTCCCGCCGGACTGGCCGGGATACCAGGCGGCGAGGATCGCGTCTGCCGATGCCGGGTCGACCGCGACCGCACTGCCACTGGTGAGGACCAGGACGATGGGCTTGCCGGTGGCCTTAAGGGCTTCGAGCAGGCGGACCTGGGCGAGCGGCAGGCCGATGTCGGTGCGGTCGCCGCCGACGAAGCCGGGGACGCTGACCGAGAGTGCCTCGCCTTCGAGATCGGGCGACAGGCCCATCACCGCGACGATCACATCGGCGTCGCGGGCGGTGGCGACGGCCTGGTCGAGCAGCGGCTGTGCGGGTGGACTCCAGAGCAGGCGGACACCCTCGTCGTCGCTGCGGTGATCGAGTTCGAGGCGGAACGGGACGGGCTTGCCGTCGCTGGTCAGCGTGACCTCGACGCGGCCCTTCTTGACTTCGCCGGCCGACAGCTGGCGGTCGCCGATCCAGAGCCGGACCGCGTCGTGCGTCGAGCAATCCTTCCAGCAGGCGGGGACGTCGACGACCAGCGGGTAGGTCCCGGCGGCGGGTGGCGTGAAGGTGCCGGTCCAGCGGACGCCGAACGTTCTGGCGAGGCCGGGGGCAGGGCTTGCCCGGTTGTGGTCGATGTCGATGTGACGGTCGGTGCGAGTCAGGGTTGGTGCGCCGACGCCGGCCTGTGCGGCGAAATATTCGGTCTTCAGGCCGCTGGCGAAGACCGTCTCGGGGACGGGCACGGCTGCTCCGTCGGCGAGCGACGAGCCCTGCGCATAGCGGACGTTGGCGCCGCCGAACTGCTTGCGGATGCCCTCCAGCGGCGTGACGGGCGCGACCGCGGTGCCGTGGTAATTGCCTTGCAGCACGCCGAGATCGTCGGCGTCCGCGCCGATCACCGCGATCCGGCTGCCGGGCTTCAACGGCAGGCGGTTCGCGTCGTTCTTGAGCAGGACGATCGATTTGCGCGCGGCGTCGAGTGCGAGTGCCCGGTGGGCGGGGGTGTCGAGCTGGTCGGTGCCGATGCTGCGCCACGGATTGGCCGCGCCGAACACGGTGCCGAGCGCGCGGCGGGCCTCGAGCGCACGGATCAGCGCGGTGTCGACCTCGGCTTCGGTGACGAGACCCTGGCGGACCGAAGCGGGCAGCGCGGCATAGGCGCTGCCGCAATTCAGGTCGGTGCCGCCGCGGATCGCGGCGGCGGCGGCGGCTGCGGCGTCGAGGCGGTAGTGGTGGTAGAGGCTGATGTTCGACACCGCGTCGCAGTCCGACACGGTGAAGCCCTTGAACCCCCAGTCGCGCCGCAGCCGGTCGACCATCAACGCCGACGATGCGCAGGCGGGAACGCCATGGATCGAGTTGTACGCGCACATCAGCGACTGCGCCTTGCCCTCGGTAACCGCGAGACGGAACGCGGGAAAGTAGGTGGCTTCGAGATCATAGGGGCTGGGATCGACGTCGAAGCTGTCGCGTCCGGCTTCGGGGCCGCTGTGCACCGCGAAGTGCTTGGGGGTGGCAATGACCTTGGGGTGGAGCGGGTCGGGGCCCTGCAACCCGCCGATGAACGCGACGCCGAGGCGGCCGGTCAGATAGGGGTCTTCACCATAGGTTTCCTGGCCGCGGCCCCAGCGTGGATCGCGGAAGATGTTGATGTTGGGCGACCAGATCGTCAGCCCCTCGTAGATCTTGCGGTTCGCACCGACGTCCTGCGCGTTGAAGCGCGCGCGCGCCTCGGTCGCGACGACGTCGCCGATCTTCGCGACCAGCGCGGTGTCCCAGGTCGCGGCCATGCCGATCGCCTGCGGGAAGACGGTCGCGTGGCCGTTGCGCGCGAGGCCGTGGAGCCCTTCGTTCCACCAGTCATAGGCGGGCAGGCCGGCCTTAGGATCGGCAGGGACAGTGCTCTGCAACTGCGCCGCCTTTTGTTCGAGCGACATTTGCGCGACGGCAGTCGCCACCGGATCAGCGGATGCGAGCAGGAGCCAGATCATCGGGCGAGAGTCCTCAGGGTAAGCGCCTTGCGCAACATGGCGGCGGAAGAGTCGGAGACGACGTGAATGGTGACACTCTCGCCCGGCAACAGGTCGAAGCCGTCGTCGGACGGCTGCGCGGCGACTGCGCCGAAATCGAGCATCACGGCGCGGGCGAGGTTGGTCGCGGTGATCTTCACGTCGTGGCCGGTCCAGCGAACGGTCAGGCCGGGGTCGGGATACGCCATGTCCTTGGGCAGGGCGCGTTCGATGATCGCCCGGCTCGTGCCGCCGTTGTCGACCTGCAAGTCGGCGACCACGAAGCTGCCGGCCGGCGGGGCGGCGCCGAACAGCGCCGCGTCGGACAGCGTCGCGACCAGTCTCGCCGAGAGCGGCTCCAGCATGAGCGCGGCGGTGGTGTCCTTCAACACCTTGCCGTCCATCGTCATCGTCCGCAGCCGCCAGCGCGAATCGACCAGCGTCGGCGCGTCGGAGATCAACGAGATGCGCGTCGTGCCATCCTTGCGCTCGGCGACGATCGCCTGGGGCGCGAAGAAGCGGCGGGCGGCGTAGTTGAGCAATTTCCACCGGCCGGCATGATCGATGCTCGCCCAGCTGATCGAAGGCCAGACGTCGTTCAACTGCCAGTAGAGCGAGCCCATCGTCACCGGCCGGCAGGCGCGGTGATGCGATGCGGCGATGCGGATCGCCTCGGCCTGGTTGACCTGCGTGAGGTAGACGAGATCGGCGAAATCGCGCGCGGGACGCAACCGATCGCGCAGGTACATCATCAGACGCTCGTTGCCTTCGCCGGCGAGGAACTTCTGGTGCGCCTTCATCACCGGGCTGTCCGCCGTCAGCGCGCCCTTGCCGGCGAATTCGCGGATCGTCGACAGGTCCGGCATCGACTGGAAGCCGTATTCGGACATGAAGCGCGGGCAGCTGTCGAGATAGCGCTCGACCGGCTTGGAGCCCGACCAGACGTCCCAGAAATGGCGGTCGCCATCCTTGTCGGTGTCGGTCGGTCCCTCATAGTCGCTCGACGGCGAGCCCGGCCAATAGGGCGTGCCCGGCGATTTCTTCAGCACCGCATCGCGCAGCACACGGTCGAACAACACCGTCATGCCGGTGCCGATCCGCTCCTGCTCGTCGGGGCCGACCGCCTTCTTGAACGCCTTCCGATCGGACCAGTTTTCCCAGCCGGCCTGGACCTCGTTGTTGCCGGCCCACAGCACGACGGAGGGGTGCGATCCGATCCGTGCAACCTGTTCCTCGGCCTCGATCCGGACGTTTTCGCGGAAGGCGGCATCGGGCGGCGTCACGCTGCCGCCGAACATGAAGTCCTGCCACACCATCAGGCCCATCCGGTCGGCGATGTCGTAGAACGCGTCGTCCAGATAGGTGCCGCCGCCCCAGACACGAACCATGTTCATGTTGGCGTCGCGCGCGCCCTTCAGGATCGTCTCCATATAGGCGGGCGTGACGCGCGACGGGAAGCTGTCGAACGGGATCACGTTCGCACCCTTGGCGAAGATCGGCGTACCGTTGACCTTGAACCCGAAGCTGCCGTCCTTGCGGATCAGCTCGACCGTGCGCAGGCCGATCCGCTTCGTCACGCTGTCCTCGGGGGTCGGCTCCGCGCCGACCAGCGTTGCGGTAACGGTGTAGAGCGGTTGCGCGCCGTAGCCGACCGGTTGCCAGCGCTTGGGATCGGCGATCGCCAGCGGGATCGTGACGGCATTGTTGCCCTTGACGAGCGTCACCGTCCGGTCGGCCGACACCATCTTGCCGTCCGGCCCGGTGACCGCGGCGCGAAACGTCGCGACGCCGGGCGTCTCGACGGCGACGTCGAGCTTGGCCGACAGCCGCGCCTCGGTTGGCGTCAGCGCCTCCTGCTCGACGCGGAGCGTGTCGATCCGCGCGTCGTCCCAGATCTCGAGCCGGACCGGTTGCCAGATCCCGATGTTGACGATGCGGGGACCCCAGTCCCAGCCATAATGATATTTGGGTTTGCGGATATAGGGCGAGGTCTGCTTGCCCTTCGGCTCGTCGCCGAACGCAGAGTCATATTCGCCCGGCAGCGTGTTCTTTTGTGCGAGCACCATCGGCTGAAGCGTGCGGATCGGCGAGGCGATCGTCACCAGCACTTCGTTCCGCCCCACCTTCAGCACGGGCTGCGCATCCACGCGCCAGCGCCGGTGCGCGTTGTCGGTGGTGAGCAATACCGTCCCGTTGACGCTGACCGTCGCGAACGTGTCGAGCCCGTCGAATACCAGGTCGAGGTGATTGCGCTGGAGCATCGCCGGGGTGACGTCGACCACGCGGCGGAACTGCCACCGGGTCAGCCCGGCCCACTGGATCGCCGCCTCGTTGGTGCCCTTGAACGGATCGGGCACGCGGTGCGCGGCGATCAGATCCTGCTGGACCGATCCGGGGACGGTCGCCGCCAGCCACTTGGCCTCTCGCTTGTGCGCGGCGGTCGCGGCGGTGTCGGTCGGATCGATCCGCACCTGCCAGGCGCCGTCGAGCTTCACCACGGTCTTGGGCGAGGCGAGCGCAGGCGCGGCGAGCGCGATCAGGGGAAGGACGAACCAGCGACGCATCAGCGTGTCTCCGACAAGGTCATGCGCTCGACCGCGTAGAACGGGTCGGACGTGGGGGAGGTGAATTGCAGGCAGATGTCGCGGTCTCCGGTGATCGCGGGAAGCGCGCCCTTCACGCTGAAGCGAGTCGGTGCGGTCTTCGGATCGGGCAGCGGGAAGGTGCCCGCGACGACCGGTTTCGCGCCTTTCACGGTGCAACCGACCAGCACCATCAGTTCGCCATGCGGGGTCACGTTGTAATGCTGGCGGACCTTGGTGAAGTCGTGCGCGAGGCCGTAGTTGCGCGGCAGGCGGGCGATATCGATCGTGAACCCCTTGGCGACATCCATCGGCGCGGCCGGGTAGGCGGTGCAGGTGTCGAAGATGTTGACGTTGAACACCAGGGCATTGGCTTGCGCTTCGGACGTCAGCGGCACGCGCAGGCCAAGTGACCCCTCGGGGCAGGCGATCATGTCGGACGCCGTGCGGGTCAGCAGCGCCTGTCGCCCGGTCTCGAACAGTCGCGGCTCGGCGACCGGCTGGCCACTCGCGTCGAACGCGGCGGCGCGGATCGACACCCCGGGCTTGACCGAGAGCGGCGCGGTGTAGGCGGACGAGCGCGCGGTCGGCACCTTGCCGTCGAGCGTGTAGCGGATCGTGCCGTATGGCGCTTGCGTGGCCAGGGCGACCTTCGCGCGGTTGGTGCGGAGCGCATCGCCGCGCGTGCCGTCGAGCGTGTACCCCACCGCGAACGCGCTGTCCGCGACTTCGAGCCCGGACCGCCGCCAGCGCTGGATCTGCGGCTGGACCCGGTCGAGGAAGCCCGTAAAGTCGCGCTTGTCCTTGCCGGACCAAGTGATCTCCGCGAGCGCGGCGGCGCGGGGGAAGATCAGGTGCTGCATCTGATAGGGCGTGACGATGTATTCGCTCCACAGATTGGCCTGCGCCCCGAGCACGTGCTGCGCCTTGTCCGGGCCGATCCCCGCCGGCATCGGCTCGTAATTATAGACCGTCGCGAGCGACTGGATCGACAGCCGGCCTGGTGGTTCGTCGCGGCGGTCGCTTTGCAGACTGTCGAAATAGAGCGTCGGTGCGGGCGACAGCACGACGTCGTGGTTCTGGTTCGCGGCATCGACTGCGCCTTTCTCGCCGCGCCACGACATCACCGACGCCGACGGTGGCAGGCCGCCTTCGAGGATCTCGTCCCAGCCGATCAGGCGGCGCTTCTTGCTGGCGAGGTAGGTGCCGAACTGGTCGATCATCCAGCTTTGCAGGCCGTTTTCGTCCTTGATGCCGAGCTTCGCCATCTGCGCCTGGACCTCGGGGCTGCGCTCCCACTGGTCCTTGACTGCCTCGTCGCCGCCGAGATGAATGTAGGTGCCGGGGAACACCGCCATGAGTTCGTCGAGCACCGTCTTGACGAAGGCGATGCCCTTGGGGCCCGGGTTGAAGAGGTAGGGGTTCACGCCCCATTCGTTGCTGACCTGCGGCGTGTCGCCGATCACGCCAAGTTCGGGATAGGCGGCGACCAGTGCCTGCGCATGGCCGGGCAGGTCAATCTCGGGCACGATCACGATTCCGCGTTCAGAGGCATACGCCACCAGTTTGCGCAGTTCGTCCTGCGTATAGAAGCCGCCGACGCGCGTGCCGGGTGCTTCGCCGGTCGACGGGCTGGTGCGGACGCTGCCGATTTTGGTGAGCTTGGGATACGCCTTCACCTCGAAGCGCCAGCCCTGGTCGTCGGTGAGGTGAAGATGCAGCGTGTTGAGCTTCACCGACGCCATCTGGTCGACGATCGCATAGATCGACGGCAGCGACTGGAAATGTCGCGCGGTGTCGACCATTAGTCCGCGCCAGCCGAAGCGCGGCGCGTCGTCGATCGTGACCGCCGGTATGCGGACGGGCTGGCCGACCGCGCGATCGGGGCTGATGAGCTGTGCGAGCGTCATGGCGCCGTACAGGAGCCCGGCGTCGCCCGACGCGGTGATCGTCACGCCGGACGTACCCACGGTCAGCCGGTAGGCTTCGGCGCCCTTGATCGAAGCGTCGCGAACGAGGCGGATCGTGCCGTTCGGCGACGTCTGGAGTGCAAGCCCCCGCTCGGTCTTCACGTGCGCGATGAGCAGGCGCGCGGCAGCGGCGGCACCAGTGTCGGATGCATCCGCCGCGATCGTGGCCCCGTTGGCGATCATGTAGCTTCCGGCGGTACGAGTGATCGCGGAGGGTTGCGGTACCAGCGGCAGGCGATCCTGCGCCTGGGCCGGTAGCGCGCAGAGCATGGCGGGAAGCAGCGCCGTCGCCGCCAGCAAGCGCCCGGCATTTCGGTTCGCGGTTGCACGCATGTCGACTGCTCCCTGTATCGGCTCCTGACGGCCGCTGGTCGAGGAATGTAACCAATATAAGTCCAGACACAACCCCGTCATTTGACTGCGCGGTTGTCCTGCCATGGCTGGGGAACGGACGCGGGGCAGTCACGAGACATACCAATATGGCCCATGGATTTAGTCTGGTTGCCCAGCACGCGGTCCTTGGCTACGCTACCACAAAGGACGCGGCAAGGCTCGCTTTGAGCCGCCGGTCGGAGGGGGAATACATGGCGTTTTCCGATGAAATCGGACGCTTTCGCAAGGGGAATCCATCGCCGCTATATCTGCAGTTGCAGGAACTGATCCGCAACGCGATCGGCGAGAAGCTGCTAGTACAAGGCAATGCGATCCCGGCCGAGCGCGATCTCGCGATCGAGTATGACGTATCGCGGATCACCGTGCGCAAGGCGATCGGCGGACTGGTCGAGGAAGGGCTTCTCACGCGACGACGGGGCGCGGGGACGTTCGTCGCCGGGCGCGTCGAGAAGAGCTTTTCGAAGCTGTCGTCGTTCAGCGAGGACATGGCGGCGCGGGGGCGTACGTCGAGCAGCAGCTGGATCTCGCGCTCTGCGGGACAGGTGAACCCCGAGGAAGCGATGGCGCTGGGGTTGTCGCCGGGGGCGGCGGTGTTCCGCTTCAACCGCATCCGCTATGCCGACGAAGAGGCGATGGCGCTCGAATTCTCGACGATCGCGGGATATTGCCTGCCGTCGGTCGAAGTGGTCGATGACTCGCTCTACACCGCGCTCGAGAACGCCGGAAGCCGGCCGGTACGCGCGCTCCAGCGCCTGCGTGCGGTACCGTTCGGGGGCGAGCATGCGCGGATGCTGGGTGTCGATGCGGGCCATGCCGGTCTGTTGATCGAGCGACGCGGGTTCCTGCGCGATGGTCGGGCCGCGGAGTTCACGCGCTCCTATTACCGCGGCGATGCGTACGACTTCGTCGCCGAACTCGCCGATATCTGACCTTTAATACCGAGAGCATTCGATGAACCGACGTGAGCTTCTCATCAGCACGGCGGGTGCGGGTGCTTCTTTGGTCGTGGGGCCGATCGAGACCGGGTTTGCGGCCAGCGTTACAGCGCAGGGGGCGGCGGGCGCGCTGCCGATGCCGCAGCCGTCGCGGACCTTGCCGGCGACTGCGCTGGTGCAGGATCCGTCGCGGACGCTGATCGAGCGCGGGTGGCTGTTCCACGAGGGCGATGTGATCGCGCCCGCGCCTGACGGCCACAACGCGACCTATCTGAGCGTGAAGGCGGGCAATGCGCTGGGCGCGGCGGCGATGGCGTATGACGATTCGGACTGGCAGTCGGTTCGCTTGCCGCATGACTGGGCCTCGGCGCAGCCATTCGTGAAGACCGCCAACATTTCGCAAGGGTATCGCGCGCGCGGGATCGGCTGGTACCGGCGGACGCTGCGGCTCGATCCGACAGACCGGGGCAAGACGATCGCGCTGCAGTTCGACGGGATCGCGACCAATGCGACGATCTGGGTCAACGGCAGCGTCGTCGCGCACAACTGGTCGGCCTATAACAGCGTCCAGATCGACCTGACGCCGTTCGCGCGGTTCGGCGACGACCTCAACGTGATTTCCGTGCGCGTGGATGCGCAGGCGATGGAGGGGTGGTGGTATGAAGGCGCGGGGATCTATCGCCACGTATGGCTGATCCGCCGGGCCCCCGTGGGAATCGTGACAGACGGCGTGCACTGCGATCCCAGGCGCGCTGCGGACGGCGCGTGGAGCGTGCCGGTGACAGTGACGCTCGGCAGCAACGATCGCGCCGCGGTCGGCGTGACAGTGGACGTCGCTCTGTTCGATCCGGACGGCAAGCGCGTGGCAGGGGCTCAGGCGACCGCGACCGTCCTGCCGCTGGAGCGTGCGACGGCGACCGTGACGCTGGCGGTTCCAGCACCGCGCGCGTGGTCGATCGAGACGCCGACGCTCTATACCGTCGTGACGCACGTCCTGCGCGACGGCGCGATCGTCGATGAGCGGCGCATTCCGGTCGGCTTCCGTACGATCCGGTTCGATGCGGACCGTGGCTTCCTGCTCAACGACCGATCGGTGAAGCTGAAGGGGGTGTGCCTGCACCAGGATCATGCAGGCGTCGGCACGGCGATTCCCGATGCGCTGCTGCGCTGGCGGCTGGAGCGGTTGAAGGCGATGGGCTGCAACGCGATCCGCTGTTCGCACAATGCGCCTGCCGCCGAACTGCTCGACCTGTGCGACCAGATGGGGTTCGTCGTGATGGACGAGAACCGCCAGTTCAATCCCGCGCCCGATTATATGGCGCAGCTCGAATGGATGGTCCGCCGCGATCGCAACCACCCGAGCGTGATTTTGTGGTCGGTATTCAACGAGGAGCCGATGCAAGGCACCGAGGCGGGCGTCGAGATGCTGCGGCGGATGGCGCACGCGGCGCACGCACTCGACAACAGCCGGCCCGTGACGGGGGCGATGAACGGCGCGTTCTTCGATCCGGTCAACGTGTCGAGCATTTTCGACGTGGTCGGGTTCAACTATTACCAGGGCGATTACGATCGCTTCCACCAGCTCAATCCGACCAAGCCCATGACGAGCTCGGAAGACACCAGCGCCTATGAAACGCGCGGCGCGTTCGCGAGCGATCCGGCCGCACATGTCCAGTCGTCCTACGACGTCGAGGCCGCGAGCTGGGGCGATACGCACCGCGCGACGTGGAAGAAGATCGCTGACCGGCCCTTCGTCGCGGGCGGGTTCGTGTGGACCGGGTTCGATTATCACGGCGAACCGACGCCGCATGAATGGCCGACGATTTCGAGCTTTTTCGGCATCCTCGACCTGTGCGGCTTCCCCAAGACCGCGTTCGACATTCACCGCGCGCACTGGGTGGATGACGTGCCGGTCGTCAGTCTGGCGCCGCACTGGACGTGGCCGGGACGCGAGGGCCAGCCGATCGTCGTGCTGGTGATGAGCAACGCCGAGCGGGTCGGGCTGCGACTCAACGGACGGAAGATCGGCGAGCAGGCGGTCGACCGGATCATGGGCAACGCGTTCAACGTACCCTACGCGCCGGGGCGGATCGAGGTTGTTGCGATGCGTGGCGGCAAGGTTGTCGCGACCGCGGCGCACGAGACTGTGGGCAAGCCGGTTGCGCTGCGACTGACACCGGCGCGGACCGTGATGGCGGGCGACGACGAGGATACGCAGCCGGTGACGATCGATGCGATCGATGCCGCTGGCCGCCATGTGCCGACCGCGAACCTGCCGACGCAGTTCTCAGTCGACGGCGCGGCGGTCATCGGTGTCGGCAACGGCGATCCGAACAGCCACGAGCCGGAGAAGGGTCATGCGCGGTCGTTGTTCAACGGACTGGCGCAGGTCATCGTGCAGGCGGGGACGGGTCGTGGGCGGATCGTGATGACCGCGACCGCGCCGGGGCTGAGGCCGGCGCGTCTGGTGATCGACCGGGCAGCGATCGCGCCGCGCACGCAGGTGCCGGCAACCTTTGGAGGTCAGGCGATCCGCGAGTGGCGACGCTCGCCGGCGTTCGCAGCACGGCCGGATCCTGCGCTGGCGCCGATCGACGGCGACAATAACAGCTGGGCGTTCGTGCGGAGCGGAACACCGGTGCAGGCGGCGTCGGAGGGTCGCTGGCGGCTCTACCGCGCGAGCGTGACGCCGTGGCGGCGGATCGGTGCGGACGGCGGCACGATCCGCTTCGCGGCGATCGCGGGCAAGGCCGAGCTGTGGGTCGACGGCCGGCGTCTCGCGTCGAAGACCGGCGTCGAGGCGGGGCCGCTCGACGCGGCGTTGCCGGCGGGCGGCGGCGTGCGCCAGATCGTGCTGATGGTGGAAGCGGCCGCGGAGGGGGTTTCGGGCGTCCTCGGCACTGTGTCGCTGGAACCGCTTGCGCGCTGAGGCCGCTAAATAACCAATCCTCCCCCGCCAGGGGGAGGTGGCGCCGAAGGCGACGGAGGGGGAGGACACGGAACCGGCGTTTCCCTTTCCTCCCCCTCCGTCTGGCAAGTGCCAGCCACCTCCCCCTGGCGGGGGAGGATAAGTATTGGGCTAGCGGACGAGCGTGCCGAGCACGGCGTCGGTCGCGAGCAGATGCACCTGGCCGGGTGCCGGCCGCGCAACCGCGCGAATACCGAGCTTCGCCAGCCCGGCATCATCCGCCAGGTCCGAGGCATTGAGCTCAACGCGCAACCGCCCGATGTGGCGGCTGGCGGTGCGGACATTCGCGGTACCGCCGAGCGCCGCCTCGATGGCGGAGGACAGGGCCACCGTATCCGCCGTCACGGCCGCCGCCGGTTTGGCCGCGATGTCGCCGCCCAGCGCGAGCGCATCGCGTATTTCCATCGAGACGACGTCGGCGATCGGGCCAAGGACGACCTGGAGCGCGGAGTTCGACGGGCGCAGGATACCGCGGGCGCCGAGCGCCTTCAGCGCGGCATCGTCGACCGCCGACTGGTCGACCACGATCAGCCGCAACCGCGTCGTACAGGCGCTGACCGTCGTCAGATTCGCCCCGCCGCCAAGCGCCTGTGCGAACGCCGCACCGCGCCCGCCCGCACTGGGGGTCGCTACCGCTGCGACGGTCTCCGCTTCACGCCCCGGCGTCGCGAGGTCGAACTTGCGGATGAAGAAGCGGAACAGCCCGTAATACAGCACGAAATACACTGCGCCGACCGGCAGCAGGACGAGCGGGCGCGTCGCCTTGCCGAAATTGAGCACGTAATCGAGCAACCCTGCGGAAAAGCCGAAGCCCATCTTGACGCCGAGCAGGTCCATCAGCGCCATCGACAGGCCGGTCAGCACCGCGTGGACCGCGTAGAGCACGGGCGCGAGGAACATGAAGCTGAACTCGATCGGCTCGGTGACGCCGGTGAGGGCCGAGGTCAGCGCGAGGCTGAGCAACATGCCGCCGACCGCTTTCCGGCGCTCGGGCTTCGCGGCGTGATACATGGCGAGGCACGCGGCGGGCAGGCCGAACATCATCACCGGGAAGAACCCGGCCATGAAGATCCCGGCCGACGGATCGCCCGCGAAGAACCGGCGCAGATCGCCTGATGTGCCGTGGTAATCGCCGGCGACGAACCAGACGATGTTGTTGAGCAGATGATGCAGCCCGGTGACGAGCAGCAGGCGGTTTAGGAGCCCGAACACGAACACGCCGATCGCACCGCTGCCGGTGATCGCGACGCTCAACTGGTCGACGCCCTGGCTCAGCAGCGAAAAACCGAAGCCGAACACCGCCGCGAGCACGAGGCCCGCCACGCCGCTGACGATCGGCACGAACCGTCGTCCGCCGAAGAAGGCAAGATATTCCGGCAGCTTGATCGTCGAATAGCGATTGTAGAGCGTCCCGCCCGCGAGCCCCGACAGGATGCCGATCGGCACGTCCAGCCGCGCCATCGCCTTGGCCTTCCACGCCGCGATCGCGAGGTCGGCAGAGGCGCCGGTCAGCCCTGCGGATATATCGGGCGCGACGGTGATGAGGACTTTGCCCGCCTCGGTCGCAACCAGGAAGCAGACAACGCCGGCGAGACACGCAGCACCGTTGCCGTCGCGGGCGAACCCGGTGGCGACGCCAATCGCGAAGAGCAGCCCGAGGTGCGAGAAGATCGCGTCGCCCGCTGCGCTGACGAAGGCGATGTCGAGCAGGTCGGGCTGGCCAAGGCGGAGCAGCAGGCCGGCGATCGGCAGCACCGCGATCGGCAGCATCAGCGCGCGGCCGAGCGGCTGGAGGGCTTCGAGGATCGATTTCATGCGGTGAACTCCCGGGCGAGCGAGCGGACGTCGGCGGCGGACCCGCATTGTAGCGCGGCGGCGGCATGCGCGCGGCATGCCTCCATCGTCAGTGTCGCGACCAGCGCCTTGATCTCGGGGACCAGCGCCGGTGCGGACGAGAGTTCGGTGACGCCGAGCCCGATCAGGATCGGCACGGCGAGCGGGTCGGAGGCGAGCCCGCCGCAGACCCCGGTCCAGCGGCCATGCACCGTGCCGCCCTTGCAGGTCTGTGCGATCAGGCGGAGGACGGCGGGGTGCAGCCCGTCGATCCCGCTGGCGACGGCGGCGTTGCCGCGGTCCATCGCCAGCGTGTACTGCGTGAGGTCGTTGGTGCCGACCGACAGGAAATCGGCTTCCGCGGCGATCAGGTCGGCGGTGACCGCGGCGGCGGGCGTCTCGATCATCACGCCGACGGGGACCGGGCCGTGGTGGCCGATCTCGGCGGCGACGCGGTCGACCACGGCGCGGACGGCGCGCAGTTCGTCGAGGCTGGCGATCATCGGCACCATGATCCGGCATTGGCCGGCGGGTTTGACCGACAGGATCGCGCGGACCTGATCCTCCAGGATCTGCGGATATGCGAGGCCGACGCGGATGCCGCGCAGGCCGAGCGCGGGGTTCTCTTCCGGCGCCATCGGCAGGTACGGCGCGGGCTTGTCGCCGCCGATGTCGAGCAGCCGGACGATCAGCGGGCGGCCGTCGAGCGCGTCGGCGATCGCCTGGTAATCGGCGGTCTGTTCGGCGACCGTGGGCGCGGCGTCGCGTTCGAGGAACAGGAATTCCGTGCGCAACAGGCCCGACCCTTCCGCGCCGTTCTCGACCGCGAGACGGGCATCGCCGAGCGCGCCGAGATTGGCGAAGGCCTCGATCCGGGTGCCGTCCGCCATGCGGCAGGGTTCGCCGGCCCGCGCGAGGGCTTCGGTCCGGCGGACTTGCGCCTGGACGATCCGCACCTGCGTGGCGACGAGCGTGTCGGCGTCGGGATCGATCCGCAACAGGCCTTCGCCGGCGTCGAGGATCACGGCCGTGTCATCGGCGACGGCGTTCAACGGCGCGCCGATCGCGACCAGCGCGGGGAGGCCCATCGTCGCCGCGAGGATCGCGACATGCGAGGTGGGGCCGCCGCGCTCGACGCAGAAGCCGACGATGTTGGCGCGGTCGAGCGACAGGACGTGCGACAGCAACAGATCGTCCGCGAGCAGGATCGTGTCGGGCGGGAACGACACCGGCGTGCTCTCGACACCGGCGATCAGCGCGAGGAGCTGGCGTTCGAGATCGAGCATGTCGTCGGCGCGCTCGGCAAGCCGCGTATCGGTGCTGGTGCGCAACGCATCGGCCTGCGGACGGATCGCGCCGCGCCAAGCATGACCCGCGCTTTCGCCGCGTGCGATGCCGCTGCGCGTCGTATCGTGGAGCATGGGATCGTCGAGCATCGCCGCATGCGCCTCGACGATCGCGCGTTCGGGGCCGGTTGCGCCGCGGGCGCGCTCCGCGAACCGGGTCGACAGCGTCGTGACGGCCGCATCGAAGCGTGCCTCCTCGACGGCAATGCCTTCGCCGCGTTCGGGAACGACGATGTCGGCGGGACGGAACCAGCGTGCCCGACCGATCGCCAGGCCCGGCGCCGCGGTGACTCCGCTCAGTGCGCCGTCGACCGCGGCGCGGGGCGGCAGGGGCGCGACGGCAGGCGCGCGGGCAGGGGCTTCGGCGGGCTCGTCCATGCCGCTCTCGATCAGGTCGCAGATCGCGGCGAGCGCGGTGGCGGCATCGGCCCCTGCCGCGGTCACGACGATCGTGTCGTCTCGGCGGATCGCGAGGGCGAGCAGCGCGATCGGGCTGCGGAGATTGGCGGTCTTGTCGCCGGATGCCAGCGTCACGTCGGCGTCGAAGCGCTTGGCGGTCGCGGAGAGGCGCGCGGCCGGGCGCGCGTGGATTCCGTGGGGCAGCGGTACGACGACCGTACGCGCGTGCGTCGCGCCGTCCTGGCTTGTCTCGCGGTGCGCGACCGCCTCGCTGGGTTCGAGCGTCATCAGCGGATCGCCGACCGCGACCAGTTCGCTCGAGACGGCGTAGACGATCCTGAACCGATCGGGATTGACGACGACGATCGGCGTGATGACCGCGCGGGCCTCACGGACCAACAGGTCGAGATCGAAGCGGATCAACGGCGCCCCGCGCTCGACCGTGTCGCCGACCGCGACGCACGGGCTGAACCCGCGTCCGCCGAGCGCGACCGTGTCGAGGCCGATATGGATCAGGATCTCCGCGCCCTCGGGCGTGGCGAGCGTGATCGCATGGCCGCTCGGCAGCAGCGTCAGCACGGTGCCGGTGCAGGGGGCGTACAGGCAATCGCCGGTCGGATCGATCGCGACGCCGTCCCCCAGCATCCGCTCCGAGAACACCGCGTCGGGGACCTCGTCGATCGGCGTTGCCCAGCCCTGCATCGGCGCGGTCAGGAGGATGGAGGCCATGGGTGCGTTCTCGATGCCAGAAGGGGAGGGCTCGATGCCGGAAGGGATGGGCGCAAAAGCAGGGTAGCGCGACCGGTCAGGCCGCGCGCGCCCCGCCGATCCACGTACCGACCGGGTGCAGGTCGCGCGTGAGGACGACCCAGTCGGCGGTGCGGCCGACCTGCACCGTGCCGCGCTCCTGCGACAGCCGCAGGAACGCCGCCGGATAGGTCGCTGCCATCGCCGCGGCGATCTCGGGTGCGACGCCGAGCCGGTCGACGGTGTTGCGGACCGCGCCGGCCATGTCGAGATCGGAGCCTGCGAGCGTGCCGTCGGCGCCGACGCAGCGACCACCCTCGACATGGATCTCGCGGCCCTGCAGCACGAACGACTTCTCGGTCGCGCCGACGCACGGCATGGCGTCGGAGACCAGCATGAACCGGTCGTGCGGACGCGCGCGCAGGGCGATCCGCAGTACCGCATCGTCGACATGGAAGCCGTCGACGATGATCCCGCAATACACCGCCTGGTCGTCGAGCACCGCGCCGACCACGCCCGGGGCGCGGTGGACCAGCGGCGACATCGCATTGAACAGATGCGTCACGCCGGTGATCCCGGCGGCCATCCCGGCGCTCGCGGTGGCGTGATCCGCGTCGCTATGGCCGATGCTGATGAGCACGCCCGCCGCGGTCAGCGTCGCGATCTGCGCCGCACTCACGCGCTCGGGCGCCAGCGTCACCATGACCCGGCCGAGGCGGGGGCGGGTCAGCAGCGCCAGCAGGTCGTCGTCGAGATCCTGGAAGCGCGTCGGGTCGTGGATGCCCTTGCGCGCCGGGCTGATCACCGGGCCCTCGATATGGATGCCGAGGACGCCGGGGACGCCCGCGAGGATCGCCGCGTCGACCGCATCAAGCGCGCGTGCGATCACGTCGGGCGTGTCGCTGATCAGCGTGGGCAGGAACGCGGTGGTGCCGAACGGACGATGCGCTGCGCCGATCGCGGCGATCCCCTCGACCGTGGGCGTATCGTTGAACAGCACGCCGCCGCCGCCATTGACCTGCGTATCGACGAAGCCCGGCATCAGCCAGCCGCCGTCGAGGTCGATCGCGTGATCCGCGGCCAGATCCGTGCCCTGATCGGTGGTCGTCTCGTCGATCCGAGCGATCCGCCCATCCTCGACGACGATCGTCGCGTCGTGCAGGACGCCCGCGGGGGTGACCACATGGCCATTCGAAAACCGGAAGATCGTCATAATGTGCGCGTCACTTTGCTGAGATGCGACGGGGCGTCGGGGTTGAACCCGCGAGCAACCGAGAGGGCGTTGACCATGCGGTAAAAGCTCTGGATCAGCAGGATCGGCTCGATCGCCGGATGGGCTTTCAGCGCGGGCAGGACGCCGTCGTCGGTACTGCCATCCAGCCCGGCATCGGCGAGCAAGACCGCTGCGCCACGATCGGCGAACTCGCGGGCCGCATCGCGAACGCCGTCGCCGGCCGCGTCGGACGTCGCGAGCGCCAGCAGCGGGAAGCCAGCCTCGACCAACTGCATCGGGCCATGGCGGACCTCGGCCGAACTGAACGATTCGGCGTGCAGCGCGCAGGTTTCCTTCATCTTCAGCGCCGCCTCGTTGGCGATCCCGAGCCCCATGCCGCGCGCGATCACGAACAGGTTGGTCGCCGTCCGCAGCGGTGCGACGGCGGCGGACCAGTCGAGCGTCCAGGCGCGTGCGAGATCGGTGGGGAGCGCGGCAACCGCGCGACGCAGCCCGTCGTCGTCGGCCCATTCGGCGGTCAATGCGGCGAAGGCGGCGAGCGAGCAGATATAGGATTTGGTCGCCGCGACCGACTTTTCCGGTCCGGCGCACAGCGGGATCAGCGTGTCGGCCGTCTCAGCAAGCGGGGAGGTCTCGTCGTTGACGAACGCGACGACATGCGCGCCGGCGGCCTTCTGCGCGGCGACCGCGGCAAGCAGGTCCGGGCTGCGACCGCTCTGCGACACCGCGATGCACAGCGTGTTGCGCGCGCCGAGCGGTGCCTCGTAGATCGACACGACCGACGGCGCCGCGGCGGCGACCGGGATGCCGGTCTTGGTCCAGATCAGGTATTTGCCGTAGACCGCCGCGTGATCCGACGAGCCGCGCGCGCAGGTCACGACGACCGCAGGCGGCGTGGCACGAAGCCGTGCACCAAGCGCTGCGAACGCCGCCGCGTTGGTCGCGAGCATCCGTGCGACGGCGTCGGACGATTCCGCCGCCTCGCGGAACATCAGCGTGGCGGTTTCCGCGATAGGAGGACCCGTGAGCGGTTGCGGGTTTAGCGGAGGCGGAGTCATCGGAGGCGGGGAGGCTTCGTGCATGGCGGCTCGCTTCGATTGGCGTTCGGCAAGGAGCGAGAGGCCCCCCGACCCAGACTGGTTTGAGTAAGTTATGGATTGGTATTATTCAAGCGCCGCATGTCCGGCCACCATGTTCGCCAGTCGCTCTACCGCGCCGCGATTCGTCGCTGCGCGTTGCGTCGATACGAAGCCGAAGCGCAATTCCGCGGGATCGGCGGCGCTCGTTGCCGGCAGCCGACACGAGGCGTGGACTTCGCGGACACCGGTGGCGAGGATCGCGGGCAACGTCTCCGGCGAGACCCCGCTGCCCGCAAGTATGATGATCCGACCCGCGGCCTGGCGGTGCAGCGCGGCCAGCATCGCCACCCCGTCGATCGCCTTGGGGGCGCCGCCCGACGTCAGGATCCGGTCGAAGCTGAGTGCTACGGCGGACTCGAGCGCATCGGGCATGTCGCGACACAGGTCGAACGCGCGGTGCAGCGTCAGCGACAGCGGACGTCCGCGCGCGGTGCCGAGCGCCTTGGCGTGCGTGACCCAGTCGGCAAGCGCAGCAAGATCAAGCCGGTGGTCGGCATCGAGCGCGCCGATGACGATCCCCGCCAAACCCGCTTCGGCCGCGGTGCGAATGTCGTCGGCGATCAGCGCCTGCTCGCGCGGCGTATAGACGAAGCCGCCTTCGCGCGGCCGCGCCAGGAGGTGGACGGGCACCGCCGAGGCTTCCGACGCAGCCGCCGCAGCGCGGATCAGCGACGCGGGCGGCGTAAGACCGCCGACCGCGAGCGCTGCGCACAGTTCGATCCGATCCGCGCCGCCGGCGATCGCCGTATCGATGCCGTGCAGATCCTCGACGCAGACTTCGAGCATCGTTCGCGCACCCCGCACCCTGTGTTCCGTGACGCTCACGCCTGGAACAGCGATCGCGCCTTCAGCACCGTCGTCTGGCCACGCGCGTCGGTGACCGCGTAGGTAAAGCCCGGCAGCAAACAGAACGCACCGACATTGCCCTTGGTATCGAGCGCGAGGAAGCCGACCTGCACGCCGCGAATCGCATCGCCGCGCAGCTTGGCAATGTGCCGGACGACCTCTTCGCACGCCTGCTGCGGCGTCGACCCGCCGCGCATCGACGCGACGACGCGCGCCGAACCGGCGACGCGGGTGACTTCCTCGCCGAGCCCGGTCGAGGTGGCACCGCCGACTCCCGCCTCCACGTAAAGCCCCGATCCGACCTGCGGCGAATCGCCGACCCGGCCGCGCATCTTGAACGCCATGCCGGAGGTCGTGCACGCTCCGGCCATGCGTTCGTCGGCCGCGCGTGCGAGCAGCCCGATGGTATCGTGATCGAGCGCGCCGCCCGGCGTACGGGTGATTCGGTTTTCGCTATTGGCTTCGGGTTCGTATTTCGCGGTCTTGAGCCAGTCGCGCCACGCCTTTTCCGATTCCGGGGTCAGCAGCGACTGTTGCGGAAATCCCTGGTCCCGCGCGAACCGTGTCGCGCCTTCGCCGACGAGGAAGGTGTGCGGCGTCCGCTCCATTACGCGACGCGCGACGGAGATCGCATGCATCGTGTTCTCGAGCGCGGCGACGGCACCGACTCCGCCGACATCGTCCATGATGACCGCGTCCAGCGTGACGTGGCCGTCGCGGTCGGGATAGCCGGAATAGCCGACGCTGTGGTTGGTCGGGTCGGCCTCGGGCACCATCGCGCCGGCCTCTACCGCATCGATCAGCGATCCACCCTTGGCGAGTTGCGCGAAGGCCACTGCGTTGGCGGCGGCACCGAAATCCCATGTCGACAGGACCGTCGCACCCGTCGCGGGGGCGTCCGTGGCAGCGCCCGATCGGGCACGCGCCCGAGTCGCTGCGAATGGTATCATACCCAAGCCGCCCAAGCCGGCGAGCAACGACCGTCGCGTATTCTCCATCGGATCCCCCTTGCGTTCTTGGGCGCACGCTATCGCAAGGAAGGAGCCACCGCCAGTAGTGACGCCGATTTGCAACATTCCGACGCAAAAGTTCTAGACCGGTATTGTTTCGGCATTGACTGAAACTGCGTTTTGACCAAACCACAAAGGGCAACCGGTATAGCGCTATCACGCAATCGGGTTTTTTTAGGGGTAGGTATGAACTTCGGCCATTCTGTTTCGCGGATCGCGCTCGTCGGATCTCTCGTGTTTTCCGCTACCACGGCTTTCGCGCAGGATGTGCCCGCGCAGGGCGTGACGCCTGCCCAGGCCGCCGCTACGACGCCCGCCGAAGCCAAGGTCGAGGCGGATGCGACAACCGCAACCACCGCCGTCGATCGCGACACGCCGAAGGACGATACGATCGTCGTTACCGGATCGCGCATCCAGCGTCCCAACATGACGTCGGCCGCCCCGATCACCTCGGTCACCGCGCAGGACATCCGCGCGCAGGCCGCGGTCAACGTCGAGGACGTGCTGAACCGCTTGCCGCAGATCGCGCCGGACAGCCAGCAGACCTATAACGACTCCGACGGTCGCCAGCGCATCAAGCTGCGCAGCCTCGGGTTCGAGCGCACGCTGGTCCTGATCGACGGCAAGCGTCTCGGCACGCAGAACGGCCAGGACGTCGGCATCATCCCGCCGTCGCTGCTCGAGCGGGTCGACGTGCTGACCGGCGGTGCCTCGTCGGTGTACGGGTCGGACGCGGTCGCCGGCGTCGTCAACTTCGTCCTGAAGAAGGATTTCGAAGGCGTTCAGATCGACGGCAATTATAATTTCTACAATCACAACAACAAGGACACGGTTGCGTCGTCGCTGGCGCGCTCGTCGGGCTTCAGCAGCCCGCGCGGCCTTACGAACGATGGCGGTCGCGCTGACATCACGCTGACCGCGGGCAAGAAGCTGTTCGACGGCGCGCTGCGGATCAACGGCTTCGTCAACTACAAGCATACCGACGAGGTATTGCTGTCGGCCCGGTCCAATTCGGGCTGCTACCTGACCCAGACCAGCCTGAACGCGCCGCTGTCGTGCGGCCTGACCCCGAGCAGCTCGACGAGCGGGCTCATCACGCCGCTCAGTGGCGCAAACGCCAACGCGCAGTACGTCAACAACCCCGACGGCACGCGTAATTTCGTGCCGTTCGGTCCGGGCGCCGGCAACGCCTCGAACTATTTCAGCAACTACGCGTACCAGCGCCCGTCCGAGCGCGTGAACGCCGGCGGTTTCGTCAGCCTCGACATCGCACCCGACGCCGAACTCTACGCATCGGGCATCTGGTTCCGCGACAAGTCGTACAACAACTATCCGGCGATCGCCGGCGGCACCGTCCAGGTGAACTGCAACAACCCGTTCCTGTCGGGTACGCAGGCAACCGCGATCTGCGGCGCTGCTGCTGGCACGGCTGCGACGGCACCGATCGACCTGCGCTATCGCCTGGGTGAGGGCAATGATCAGCCCGACGCCTATCTGAACACCGGCGTTCGCCTGACCGGCGGCGTCCGCGGCAAGGTTGGCAGCGCATGGACCTACGACGTCGGCGGCGTCTATGCCCGCAACCACCAGGACTACACGCCGAGCTTCGTCAACGCGGCGAACCTTCGGAACTCGATCAACGTCGGCGGCACGCGCGCCGCACCGACCTGCGCAACGACCACGGACGCGGCCTGCGTTCCCTTCGACGCGTTCAGCGCCGGCAACACCAACCCCGCGCTCATCGACTATCTGTATGACCAGGGTACGTCTGCAACCACCGGCACGCTGTACGACGTGCAGGCCAACCTCACCGGCGACCTCGGCAAATACGGCATCACCTCGCCGCTCGCCGAGCAGGGCGTCGCGATCGCGCTGGGTACGGAATATCGCAAGGATACGCTCAAATCGACCGCGGACAGCGTGTATCGCGCAGGCCTTGGCGGCACCGACAGCTATCTGAAGCAGGACGTCTGGGAAGCCAATATCGAGGTTCAGGCGCCGCTGGTTCAGCACCAGCGCTTTGCCGACCTGTTGCAGGTTAACGGCGGTTACCGCGTGTCGAAGTACAGCAGCAATGCGAACACGTTCAACACGTGGAAGGTCGAGGGCATCTACGCCCCCATCAGCGACCTGACGTTCCGCGCGTCCTTCAACAAGGCGCAGCGCGCACCGACGGTGACCGAAATCCGCCAGGCGACCAACGTCGATTTCGCGTCGGGCGGCGCCGGCACGTTCAACGATTTCTGTGCGCCGACCGTCGTCAACGGCCCGAATGGCGTGACCTACGGCGCACCGATCGCGTCGCGTGAAGTGTGTCGTGCAACCGGCCTGTCCGACGCGCTCTACGGCAGCCAGACGCTGTTGTGCAGCAACGGCACCAGCCCGAACGGCTCGGCGGCGTGCACGGTGCGCTCGGGTGGCTTCACCGCCGAACCGGAGACCGCTTACACGCAGACCTATGGCCTGATCGTGAAGCCGCGGTTCGTGAAGGGCTTGGTGTTCTCGGTCGATCGCTACCAGATCAAGATCAACGATTCGCTCGGCTATAACGACTTCAGCTATTACACCGATGGCTGCCAGCGTTCGAACGGCGACGCGTTCTTCTGCCAGGGCATCGTCCGCAACCCCGGCACCGGTACGCTGTATTCGACGGCCGGCAGCAACCCGACCACCGGCTTCATCCGCCAGGGCACGACCAACTACTACACGTCGATCGCTCGCGGCTATGATTTCCAGGCGCAGTACACGCTCGACCTCGCCGGCGCCGGCAAGATCGACTGGAACTTCAACGGATCGCTGGCGACCTTCGCGGGTGGCCAGGACTCGCCGGTCCAGCCGGAGCGCAACTGCGCTGGGTATTACGGCAATGGTTGCGGTCAGCTGCTTCCGAAATGGTCGCACGGCCTGCGCGCGACCTACACGACCGTCGACCGCGGCTTCAGCGCCTCGTTCAACTGGCGCTATGTCGGCTCGCTGACCAATGCGGACAATTCGGGGGATCCGGCGATCGGCGGCACGGACGCGCGTGCGCGGACCAGCTACTACCGGGTTTCGCCGAAGAGCTACTTCGACCTCGCGCTCAACTTCGCGATCGACAAGCAGTTCTCGCTGCGCCTGATCGCGAACAACCTGCTCGACAAGAGCGCGCCGATCGTTCCGGACTCGTACAACGTCGCCCTCGCGCGCACGAACACGATCCCGCAGCGCTACGACTCGCTGGGCCGCAACCTGGCCGTGGGTGCGACCGTCCGGTTCTGATGCTGGTGTAGCCTAGGCTCGTGTCGGCCGACGCGAGCCTCGGACGCCGAGTGAAAGAACCCCGCACTTTCGAGTGCGGGGTTTTTTTGTAGCTCCGGTCCCCGCGATGCCAAGTATCTACCGGGACGATGGCGGTAAACGCAGGGGGGCCCCTCTGGAAACCCTCAAGCATCGGATTTCAGCGCGACCGCGTCCCCGAACCGACCCGGCGCGCGTAGTTTGCCGTTGGCCGCACTGCGTCGCCATGCAACACGATGTGTTCAGGTTTTTCGGTGTAGCGTGGGAACGTCGCTGAAGGACAAGGTTCGAGGACGATCGATGCGCGCACCCCAGTTTTCCCGGCTGCTTCTTCTCGGTATCGCGACAAGCGTCCTCGTCCCGGTACCGGCGGTGGCAAGCTCGCCGGCGCTTGTCGGCCTCGAGCGCGAGTTGAGCAAGCTGGTCGCGGAACGTCCCGGCGACTATGGCATCGCCGCGCTCGACCTGAGCGATGGCTCGACCGTCGCGGTCAATGGCGACATTCCCTTTCCGATGGCCAGCACGGTCAAGATCGCCATCGCTGCCGCCTACCTCGCCGATGTCGATCAGGGCCGACGCAGCCTCGGCGACATGGTCGTCGGCCGGCCCGCCGCGAAGGTCATGGAGTTGATGATCGTCCGCAGCGACAACCAGGCAACCGACCAGTTGCTGGCCACGCTCGGCGGTCCGGTCGCCATCCAGCAGTGGCTGTGGTCACACAAGATACCCGGCATCCGGATGGACCGGACCATAGCCCAGCTGCTTCGGGAGCGCGGCCACCTCGCCGACTATAAGGACGTCGCGACGCCCGTTGCCATGGTCACGCTTCTCCACAAGCTCGACAGCGGCACCGTGCTGACCGCGCAAAGCCGGATGTTCCTGCTCGAACTGATGAGCCGATGCGCGACGGGTACGCGCCGCATCCGCGCGCTGCTTCCGGCCGGCACGCGGGTGGAGGACAAGACGGGCACGCTCGACGGTATCACCAACGATGTCGGGTTCATTACCATGCCCGACGGCCGCCGTGTCGCGGTCGCGGTGTTCGCGCGCGGGGGACGCGATCGCCAGCCCGTCATCGCCGAGGTGGCACGCGTGATCTACGACCGTTTCGCTGATAGCGTCCGTAACGCGGTCGCCATCTTCATGGGGATGTAGCGGCGGTTGCCAGGCACATCGCGGATCACTGAGCGGACGTTTTGATGTCCGTAATTTCGCTGTTCGAAAGGCCTGCAGGTTCCTCGTGCAGGAACTTCAGGAGTTCGCCGATTTCCTGTGCGCCGAATGCGAGATCGAGATCGTCCATTCGGATGGTCACCGATGACCGCTCGTCGGCTGGCAGGCCGGCAACGATATCGGCACACTCTTCCAGCGTTCCTCGTCCAAGCCCCGCCGGTTTCGGATCGTTAGACCCATCCGCCGAGTAGATCGTAGCCGGTTCGCTCAAGGGATACGTCGTCATCGTGCTCGCTTCCGTCGTGTAGCCGGATCAAGTCCCGCCGGCGTGACGCCGGCGGGTTAGGGGTCTTATTCGTCTTCGGCGTCGATGTTGACGCTCGTCTCGGCGAGCTTCGTCATATATTCGTCGCCGCCATAGATGTCCTTGGTAGCGGCGCTCAGCATCTTGTGGTCGTCCTTAAGACCCAGCGCCTTGGCGTAGGCGGTGGCGGTGCCGAACCCGGCAATCCCGTAATGCGTCATCCGCTGATACTGCGCGATGATCATCACATCGAGCAGCGGACCCTTCTCGGGACCTTCCTCGAGAACATGCTTGGTCGCTTCGGCGACAAGGCCTTCCATGCCCTTGCAATGCTCCTTCGACACCTTCTCGTCGTTCGATGCGATCAGGTCCTTCAGCAGATCGGTGTGCTTCTCGATATCCGCCTGCGACTTGGTCAGCATCTCCTTCAGCGATGCGTCGCTCGCCTTCGACGTGATCTTCTTCAAGACCTTCTTCATCTGGTCGTTGGCGGACCACAGGTCCTTCAGCTCGTCAGTGTAGATTTCCTGGAGATCTTCGGGTGCAGACATAGGATCGTCCTTGTGCATCCACCGTGCGGAATGCGCGGCGGCTGGTTTTTGAATTTCCGAATTGCAAACGCGCGATACGCCGAACTCAGCCGGCGCCGGGCTGCTTCTGCTCGTCTTCATAGTCGGCGTCGGTACCGATCTTGCCGTTGGCCTCCGCCTCGGCGATGCCCGACGTCTCGACGACATCGATCGTGCGACCCTCGGCTGCGATCGCATGCGGTTCGCGATCGGCATCCGGGTCGGCGGCGATCGTCGTGCCGTCACCGCCACCCGAACCGGCAACGCCGTTGCCCGCGTTGCCACCGTCTTCGCCGGCCTGGCCACCGCCGTGATATGCGATGTCGCTCTGCCCACCATGCGCCATGAAACCGGTGTTCGTCTCGGTCTTGCCGGCATGTGGGTTGGGATAGGCGCCCCCACCGCTCTCGCCGCCTTCGCTGCGGCCGTGAACGCCGGAGCCATCGTTGCCGCGCGGCGCGTCCGAGACACCGTCCGGTGCGCCCTTGCTGGCGGGGTTGCCGGGAACGGGAGTATGAACCTTGTCACTCATCGGTACGTCCTTCTGAATGTAGCGGATCAAAATAAGGCCGCCACGGTCCGCTCGAATGAAGCGGACCGGGGCGGGGCGGGGTTACGGCCGCAGCACGACCTTGATGACGCCGTCCTGCTTGTCGCGGAACTTCTGGTACATCTCGGGCGCATCCTCGAGGCTGGCCGGATGCGTCACAACGAAGCTCGGATCGATATCGCCTGCCTCGATCCGCGCGAGCAGCGGCTTGGTATAGGCCTGGACGTGGGTCTGACCGGTCTTGATCGTCAGCCCCTTGTTCATCATCGCGCCGATCGGAATCTTGTCGCCCATCCCGACATAGACGCCGGGGATCGACACCGTGCCACCCATCCGGCAGCTCATGATCGCTTCGCGCAGGACGTGCACGCGGTCGGTAGCGAGGAACGTAGCCGCCTTCACCTTGTCGATCACCGCATCGACGGCGCCATGACCCGAAGCCTCGGCGCCCACGGCGTCGATGCAGCTGTCCGGACCGCGGCCCTTGGTGCGGAACTGCAACTCGTCATAGACGCTGTCGACCTCGGCGAAGTTGATCGTCTCCGCGCCGCCTGCCTCGGCCATCGCCAGCCGCTCGGGCACCTCGTCGATCGCGATCACGCGGCCTGCGCCAAGCATCAGCGCCGAGCGGATCGCGAACTGGCCGACCGGACCGCAGCCCCAGATCGCGACGGTATCGCCCTCCTCGATGTTGGCATTCTCTGCGGCCGTATAGCCGGTCGGGAAGATGTCCGACAGGAACAGTGCCTGATCGTCAGTGACGTTGTCGGGCACCTTGATCGGGCCGATATCGGCCATCGGCACGCGCAGATATTCCGCCTGGCCACCGCAATAGCCGCCGAGCATGTGGCTGAACCCGAACAGGCCGGCAGGCGAATGGCCCATCGCCTTGATCGCCATCTCCGCATTCGGATTGGTCCGCTCGCACGCCGAGAACAGTCCCTTGCGGCAGAAGAAGCAATCGCCGCAGCTGATCGTGAAGGGCACGACGACCCGGTCGCCGATCTTCAAGTTGGTGACTTCGGAGCCAAGTGCGACGACGACGCCCATATTCTCGTGGCCGAGAATGTCGCCCGCCTGCATCGTCGGCTGATATCCGTCGAGCAGATGAAGGTCCGACCCGCAGATCGCACAGGCCGAGACCTTGATGATCGCATCGCGCGGATGCTTGATCTCGGGATCTGCGACCGTATCGACCCGAACATCGCCTTTTCCATGCCAAACCAGTGCACGCATCAGAAAGTCTCCGTCATAGAAGTATGATACTATTACTCATGCACGCCGCGACATTTCACCAGACACGATAAGGAAAGGGCACAAATGCCGCCCGATCATCATCAACACTATGCCTGTGTCCGCGAAGTCTCGACTGCAACGCTTCCACGTCACCGCCGTCAGCGCGAGCGTATCTTGGGGGGTATAGCGATTTGAACGGCGTCATCGTTCCTGATTTGCGCCAATATCTGCCAATTATATTTCATATTGATCGGTATCAGTAACGACTAACGTAAACTGAATTGTCCTGACGAAGCAAAAATCCATGTGTCGTAACGACTTGTCGGATTTTAGCCTCGTGCGACCTTGTTACGGATGCTTTGATTTGCGCGTGCGGCCGCAGATCGCTTGCGAAGTTTGCGCAGGCCGGGGCCAATTCGCGGAGTGGACCGTTAGGACGCTATCGCACGCTGCCGATGCCGTTCGACCGCCCCGCCTGCAATGGCACGGCGGCGTTCCGCCCGGTGGATACACGACTTCAGGTCCGGGATAGCCTCATGCAGATCAAAGCCATTCTCTTCGATATCGACGGTACGCTGGTCGACACCAACGACATGCACGTCCTCGCCTGGGAGGAGGCGTTCGCGACCGTCGGCGCGTCGTTCGACCGTCAGGCGATCCACGACCAGATCGGCAAGGGGACCGACATGCTCGTGCCGACGCTGTTGCCCGACGCAGACGAGGATCAGCAGGAAAAGCTCGGTGACAAGCACGGCGCGATCTTCAAGGCGAAATACCTGGAGACCGCCACGCCGTTCGCGCAAGCACATGATCTGTTGGCGCACGCGCACGGCCTCGGCCAGCGGGTCGTGTTGGCATCATCCGCGTCGGCAGCGGAACTCGAGCATTATATCGATCTGCTCGATGCGCGCGCGCTGATCGCCACGACGACGAGCAGCGACGACGTCGAGAAGACCAAGCCCGCACCGGACATCTTCGCGACCGCGCTCAAGAAACTGTCGGGGATCGACGCTGCCGACGTGATCGTCGTCGGCGACACGCCCTATGATATCGAGGCCGCGGCCAAATGCGGGATTGCCGCGGTCGCCGTGCGATCGGGCAAGTTCGAGGACGAGCAGCTACGCTCCGCAGGTGCGATCGCGATCTACGACGATGTGGCGGCCTTGCTCGCCGACTACGCAACCTCACCGCTGGGACGCTGAACACCATGGCCATCACTCTGAAGCCCCTCCGCGATCAGGTCATCGTCGTCACCGGCGCGACCAGCGGCAACGGCCTCGCGACCGTCGAGGAGGCCGTGCGACGCGGTGCCGCGGTCGTCGCGACCGCGCGTAACGACGCCGCGCTGGAGGCACTGCGCGATCGGCTGTCGGCCGACGGCGGACGCATCGCGATCTGCGCCGCGGACGTCAGCGACATGGCCGCGGTCGAGCGGGTCGCCGCCGTCGCGGTCGCGGCGTTCGGCGGCTTCGACAGCTGGGTCAACAATGCCGGCACAGGGACGTACGGCACGCTCGAGCAAGTGCCGCTCGCGGATCACCGCCGCGTGTTCGACGTCAATTATTTCGGTTTGCTCCACGGGTCGCTGGTCGCGGCGCGGCATCTGCGGGGGCGGGGTGGCGCGATCGTGAACGTCGGCTCGATCCTCAGCAACCGCGCGATCGTCGAGCAGGGGCCGTATTGCGCGACCAAGCATGCGGTGCAGGCGCTGACCGATACGCTGCGGATGGAACTGGAGCAGGAAGGGGCCGACATCTCGGTCACGCTCATCAAGCCGGGCGCGATCGATACGCCGTTTCCCGAGCATGCGCGCAATTTCATGGACCAGCCGCCACGCCTGCCGCCGCCGCTCTACGCGCCTTCGGTCGTCGCCGACGCGGTATTGTTCGCCTGCGAGACCCCGCGCCGGACGCTCTACGCTGGAGGCGCGGGCTTCCTGTCCTCGGTCCTCTCGCGCGCGACGCCGCGGCTGAGCGACAAGATTATGGAACTGGTCGGCACGGTCGCGCAGCAAAAGCCGGACGATCCAGGCGACCCGGCACGCCGCGACAATCTCTATGCGCCGCGCGTCGATGCGTTGCGCGGAAGCCAGGACGTCCACGCCCGCACATCGAGCACGGTCTTGCAGGCACAGAAAATTCACCCCGCGGTCCTGGTGCTCGGTGTCCTGGGTGCCGGTATCGCCGTGGCGCTCAGCCGACCGAAGTGATGGCGAAGGGCAGTGGTGCCGGTTGCAGGAATCGAACCCGCGACATCCAGTTTACAAAACTGGCGCTCTACCAACTGAGCTAAACCGGCCCGGTGCGCGTCAGGCGTAATCGCCCAATGCTTCAAGAAACGCCGAAGGTCCAGCCCTCGGTTTGCGCGATGTGCGATGTCATCGCGGCCGGGCGCCAGAGTTCGGGGCGATCGGCGTTCGCGCGGAGCCAGGCGGCGGTGAGGATCGCGTCGGTTGAGTGGTCATCGTAGCGGGCGAGCGGCTGGTGCGGCGCACTGCCGAGGTTCACGAGCGCCGTATCCAACGCGGCGGCGTCGCGCATCTTGCTGAGCCCCTTGCGGATGCCGGCGGCGCGGGCGGCGATGGTGGTATAGATTTCGACGATCACCGGACCTGCGGGAGGGAGCGGATCGAACGGCCAGATCGGCACGCGCCCCGCGAGGCGGTGAAGGACCCGCATTCCGGTGAGGCTCGATTTGCCGACCTGAGACGCACCGACGAGGTTGAAGCAGCTCGTCGGGGACAGCCCCATCGCGCGCTGGCCGTGCTCGCAGACGCGCATGCGTCCTGCGCCACCGGGGAACAGGTCGCCGCAATCGCGGTGCTGACGGAAGTGGCGGCGGATCTCGGGGTCGCTGAGCAGGCTGGAGACGGCGAGATGCGGATCGGTCGCGGAGGCGTCGTCGACCATCTTCCACAGCGTACGGGCATCGGACGGGCTGTCGGGCGCACCGGGGAAATATCCGCCTTCGTCGACGAACGGGAAGGCGGGTGAAAGGTCGAGCCCGATGAGCATCGGCCTATCCTGGTCGAGCAACCAGTCTCGGACATCCTCGCGCGACCATGCGCCGCCGCCCGACGGGGCGACCAACATCGGCGCGCCGCCCCCTGTCTCGCAGACTGCGACCGCGATGCCCTTGTGACGATGCCCCTGCGCACCGGACCAGTCGATCGCGGCGAACCTCGTGAAGCGGGGTTCAGCCATTCTTCTCGGCGCGCAAGGCATCCCAATAGGCGAGCCGCTCGGACAGCCGCTTCTCGAACCCGCGTTCGGTCGGCGTATAGAAGGTCTGCGGGCTCATTTCGTCGGGCCAGTAATCCGACCCTGAAAACGCGTCCTCGGCATCATGGTCGTATGCATAGCCCTTGCCGTAGCCGATATCGCGCATGAGCTTGGTCGGCGCGTTGCGGATCGACGCGGGCGGCATCAGCGAGCCGGTCTCGCGCGCCGATTTCCAGGCGGCCTTCTGTGCCTTGTATACCGCGTTCGATTTGGGCGCGGTGGCGAGATAGACGCAGGCCTGCGCGATCGCGAGCTCACCCTCGGGGCTGCCGAGAAAGTCGTAGGTGTCCTTGGCGGCGATGCACTGGACCAGCGCCTGCGGGTCGGCGAGGCCGATATCCTCGACTGCGGCGCGCGTGAGGCGACGGAGCAGGAAGAGCGGTTCCTCGCCCGCCGTCAGCATCCGTGCGAGGTAATAAAGTGCGGCTTGCGGATCGCTCCCGCGGATCGATTTGTGGAGCGCGGAGATGAGGTTGTAATGCCCCTCGCGATCCTTGTCGTACACCGCGACGCGGCGTTGCAGGAAATTCGACAGGCCTGCGGGATCGAGCGGTTCGGGCAGGTTGACCGAGAACAGCGTCTCCGCCTGGTTGAGCAGGAAGCGACCATCGCCGTCGGCGCTGGCGATCAGCGCATCCTTGGCGGGCGGGGTCAGGGGGAGGGGGCGGTCCATCTCCGCCTCCGCGCGGTCGAGCAGCTGTTCGAGCGCACCGCGACCGAGGCGTTCGAGGATCAGCACCTGCGCGCGGCTGAGCAAGGCGGCGTTGAGTTCGAACGACGGATTCTCGGTGGTCGCGCCGACCAGCGTTACCGTGCCGTCCTCGACATAGGGGAGGAAACCGTCCTGTTGCGCGCGGTTGAAACGGTGGATTTCGTCCACGAACAACAAGGTGCGCTTGCCGATCTTGGCGTGCTCGCGCGCCTCGGCGAACGACTTTTTGAGATCCGCCACGCCGGAGAACACCGCCGAGATCGCGACGAACCTGAGGTCGACCGCGTCGGCGAGCAATCGCGCGATGGTGGTCTTGCCGGTGCCGGGGGGACCCCACAGGATGATCGACGACAGACGACCCGCCGACACCATCCGCCCGATCGCGCCTTCGGGGCCGGTGATGTGGTCCTGCCCAACCACCTCGCTGAGCGTGCGCGGACGCAGGCGGTCGGCGAGCGGTGCGTTTTCGGGATGCGTTTCGGTGGGGGCGGCGGGTTCGAAGCCCGCGAAGAGGTCTGCCATGAGGCGAAGATAGGGGCGGGGGGCCGGTTTGCCCATCCGTGCGCAGTCCTCCTTCGCCGCAGAAGACTGGACGCCCTCGACTAGAACCAGAGACCGTAGCCCGCAAACTACCAAGATATATCTCAACGCATCTTGACGGATGTCAGCGAAGATATATCTTAGAGCCGTCTTGATACATAAAGGAAAACGAATGTTTGATATGAACGGCCGCGGATGCGGCTCACGGGGTGGGGCAGGTTGGCAGCATGAGTTTCATGCGATGCGCGATCAAATTCGGGAAGCAGTGCACGGCGCTCACCGTCATCATGGCCGTCATGGCGGCGGAGGCGGGGGCGGCGGAGGCAGTGGGGGCGGACGCAGTCGGCGGATGTTCGACGGCGGCGAGTTGAAGCTCGTCCTCTTGAAGCTGATCGCCGATGCACCGCGCCACGGCTACGACTTGATCCGCGAGATCGAGACGATGACCGGCGGCGCCTATGCGCCGAGCCCGGGCGTGGTCTACCCGACGCTCACGTTGCTCGACGAAATGAACCTGATCGGCGAGCAGCAGTCGGAAGGCGCCAAGAAGCGCTTCGCCGCGACCGACGAGGGCCGTGCCTATATCGAGGAGAACGCGGACGTCGTGGTGATGCTGATGGAGCGGCTGACCGGCCTTGCCGCCGAGAATGATCGCGTGGCCTGGAACCGGTCGCCGGTGCGTCGCGCCATGGGCAATCTGCGTGAGGCGATCCAGGGTCGCGTGCCGAAGGGCGAGACCAGCGACGACACGATCTTCGAGATCGTCGCGCTGATCGACGAGGTCGCGCAGAAGATCGAGCGCTTGAAGTGAGCGTCTCGGCAAACGTCTCGGTCGCACGCGTGCCGACGCATTCGGCCAGCAAGTATCTCCAGCAACTGGCCAAGCACTGGAGCCACAAGATGGAGGTGACGTTCTCGGAAGAAGAGGGACGCATCGCCTTCCCGAACGGCGCGGTGCTGGAGATGCGTGCGGACAGCGAGACGCTCGACGTCGCGCTGACGGTGCCGGAGGGCGAGGATGTCGAGCGGATGCGCACGGTGGTGTCGAGCCATCTCGACCGCTTCGCCTTCCGCGAGGCGCCGCTGACGTTCGATTGGGCGGCTGTCTGAGGGGGGACGCCGTCTTGCGGTCCGGGGCGCCGCGTTGGACTGGTCCTGTCCCATCCGGCGCGCCTTACCCCCTACAGCGCTACTCGCTGCGGCGCGCCATCACTGCCAGATAGGTGTCGAGCACGGTCTGGTTGATCACGTCCCAGCGATAGCCTGCGGCCTTGGCATGGCCGGCGCTGCCCATCGCGTGGCGCAGGCCAGGCTCGGCGACGATCCGGCCGATCGCGTCGGCATAGCCGGCGATGTCGGTGGGCGGCACCAGGAACCCGGTCCGGCCGTCGTCGATCAGGTCGATCGCGCCGGTCGCGCGCGCGGCGACGACGGGAACGCTCGCCGCCATCGCCTCCAACGTGACGTTGCCGAACGTCTCGGTGACGCTGGGGTTGAAGAACACGTCCATCGACGCGACCGCACGACCGAGCGCGTCGCCCGACTGGAAGCCGGTGAACACCGCTTCGGGGACACGCTCGGCGAACCAGTCTCGCGCCGGGCCTTCGCCGATCACGACGACACGGTGGCGGACGCCGCGGCGGCGCAGCTCGGTCAGTACGTCGGCAAAGACGTCGAGGCCCTTTTCCTTCACCAGCCGGCCCAGGAAGCCGACGACCATCTCGTCATCGGCGATGCCGAGCGACCGCCGCCAAGCCAGATCGCGCCGGGCCGGGTTGAACCGGTCGTGATCGATTCCGCGCGACCAGATGCCGATCGACGACGTCACGCCCCAGCCGCGCAGCAGCTCGGCCATGCTGGGTGAGGGAACGACGACCTCGTCGACCCGGTTGTAGAAGCGCGTAAGCCGCTTTTTCGCGAGCGGCTCCAGGAAGCCCATCTTGTAATAGCGGAAATAGGTCTCGAACCGGGTGTGGAACGAGGCGACCGTCGCAATGCCGCGGCTGCGGGCATAGGCGGCCGCGGCGTGGCCGAGAAATTCGGGCGCGGAGACATGGACGATGTTGGGCGCAAACGCATCGATGTCGCGGCGCACGCGCGGCGTGATGCCCAGCGCGACGCGATATTCGCCACGACCGCCGACCAGCGGGATCGCGGGCACGTCGACCAGATCGCCGATCGCCGGGAAGGCGGGCTTGGCGACGGTCGGCGAATAGACGCGGACCTGCACGCCGCGCGACAACAGGTGCCCGACAAGCAGGTTCAGCGACTGGTTCGCGCCGTCGCGGACATAGTTATAATTGCCGCTGAACAGGGCCACACGGAGATCGGTCGGCTGCATCCTCCGGGCGGATAGCGCCGCACGTGGACAAGCGCCAGACAATCCGGCCGCGCGCGCTTTGCCGGGCCGATCCGGGCGAACGATGTTCCCTTATCGTTCCTGCTGGGCTAAGCCGCCGCCATGGCGAAACCCCAGAAGCGTTACGTGTGTCAGGCTTGCGGATCGGTGTCGCATCGGTGGGCGGGGCAATGCAGCGATTGCAACGAGTGGAACACGCTGGTCGAGGAGGCGAACACCGCCGCCACGCCGTTCCATTCGAAGCATAATCTGCAGACCGGCGGCCGCGCGATCCAGCTCGTCGGGCTCGACGCCGAGATCAAGCTGCCCGACCGGATGGCGACGGGCATCGCCGAACTCGATCGGGCGCTGGGCGGCGGCTTCGTCGAGGGATCGGCGACGCTGATCGGTGGCGATCCCGGCATCGGCAAGTCGACGCTGCTGTTGCAGGCGGCCGCGAAGATGGCGCTGGCGGGCCAGTCGGTCGCCTATGTCTCGGGCGAGGAAGCGGCGGATCAGGTGCGGCTGCGTGCGCGACGGCTGGGGCTGGGCAATGCACCGGTGCAGCTCGCGGCGGCGACCTCGACGCGCGACATCCTGACGACGTTGCAGGCGCAGCCGCCGGCGATGCTGGTGATCGATTCGATCCAGACGATGCACTCCGACCTGATCGAGGGCGCGCCGGGTACGGTCAGCCAGGTGCGGGCATCGGCGCAGGAGCTTATCCGGTTCGCCAAGGAGCGCGGCACGGCCGTGGTGCTGGTCGGGCATGTGACGAAGGACGGCTCGATCGCGGGGCCTCGCGTGCTCGAGCATATGGTCGACACGGTGCTGTCGTTCGAGGGCGAGCGCAGCCACCAATACCGTATCCTGCGCGCGATCAAGAACCGCTTTGGCGGTACCGACGAGATCGGCGTGTTCTCGATGCAGACCGAAGGGTTGGCGGAGGTCGGCAACCCGTCATCGCTGTTCCTGACGCACCGCGATGACGCGATGACCGGCGCGACGGTGTTCCCGGCGCTGGAGGGGACGCGGCCGGTGCTGGTCGAGATCCAGGCGCTGACCGTTCGCCTGGCGTCGGGGGCGACCCCGAGGCGGGCGGTGGTCGGCTGGGATTCGGGGCGGCTCGCGATGATCCTGGCGGTACTGGAGGCGCGGTGTGGGCTGAGCTTTTCCAACGCCGAGGTCTATCTCAACATTGCCGGCGGCTACCGCGTGCAGGATCCGGCGGCCGACCTGGCGGTGGCGGCGGCGCTGATCTCTGCGATGTCGGAACGCCCGGTGCCGGTCGACGCGGTGGCGTTCGGCGAGGTCGCGTTGTCGGGCGAGATCCGCCCGGTCGCGCATGGCCCCTTGCGGTTGAAGGAATCGAGCAAGCTCGGTTTCGAACGCGCGCTGGTCCCGGCGTCTATGACGGGCGAGAAGAGCGGGATGAAGCTGTCGGGCTTCAAGACGCTGGCGTCGTTCGTCGACCATATGATGGGGCGAGGGTAGACGCGCAAAATCCTGTTTCCCCGCGAAGGCGGGGACCCAGACTGGCTCCTGCCTTCTTTAGAGAACAAGGTAGCGTTGGTGACTGTGTTGGCCGTGCGTCCCTGGCGATGGGGATGGCTTGCGTTCTGCTCAGCGTACCGCGCCATCGGCGACGTGTTCGGCACTGATACTAAAAAGGGGAAAACCCACCCCGGCGAAGGCCGGGGCCCAGTTGGAGAGGTCGCTGTGACTGCGCGCGGCGGTAGTCGGCAGCGTCTCCCAACTGGACCCCGGCCTCCGCCGGGGCGGGGCGGTGAAGGCTTTTGTCGAACCCCAGCTATCGAACCGAGCGCAACGGCATCGTGGAGGGCAAGTCCGGCCAAGCGCCGAACGCATGGCCTCGCGCGCCAGCCATGCTATGGCCCCCGGCATGGCGAACACTAAAAGCAATACCGGCACCGTCGAGGTCGATGGCACCCGATACGATTGGAACCTCGAGCGCGAGCCGCAGCACACGGATGCCGATGGTTGGAAGGGCATGACGATCTCGCTGTTGCAGGAAGACGCCAAACGGGAAGCCCTGCTCGAGTTCCCCGCGCCGAAACGCCTGTTGAAGGGGCTGCCGCGCAGGCGACTCCAGATCGACGATGCGACGATCTCCCGCGGCGTGCGGGCTGCCTTGCAGGCGGGATGGGAGCCGATGTCGCGCGGCAAGCCGATGGTCTTCACGGTGGATTCCGAGGGCAATTGAGCCTTGGATCGGCGTGATACCGCTCCATCGATCCCGGTAGAGGAACGGCCGGCGTCGATGCGGCCCCAGGCCGACGTGGAAACCATGCTGCTGGGGCCGGTCCTTGCCGATCGGGCCTGCGGCGACTGCGCTATATGTTGTACCGAGCTGACGGTGGACACGCCCGAGTTCGCCAAGCCTGCTGGAACGCCGTGCATCCATCTCTGCGAACGCGGGTGCGGTATCCACGCGGTTCGCCCGCGCATCTGCCGGACGTGGTTCTGCGCCTGGCGGCGGGTCGCGAGCCTGCCCGACGAGGCCCGGCCCGACCGGTCCGGGCTTCTCGTCTCGCTCAATTTCGTGAACGAACCGCAGAATTGCTTCGAAGGCGTCTCGATCCATGTCCGCGTGCTCGCGGGCAGCGACGCGATCGCGAACGGCATGGCGGCGACCGTGTTGGACAGCGTGTGCGACCAGCTGGTCCCGGTCTGGTTCAGTGACGGATCGAAGAAAATGCTGATGCATCCCGACAATGACGTTGCCGGCTTCGTGCTATCGGGAGATCCCGCGCCCGGCCATCTGCATGAGGAAGTCGCCGCGTGGCGCGAACGCTACGGTGTGTTCGGGCCGAACCGCTAGGGTGGTACTTCCGCTGGCCAAGGAACGCCAGGGGATTGCCAGCTCTGCGCGCGCAAGTCGCAGCGCGCACTAGCGGTTCGGCCCCCGCATCCCTATTCCAGACGGCATGAACCTTTCCGCCCTAGACATCGTCGTCCTGCTTGCCGTCGCCGGGTCCGCGGTGCTCGGGCTGCTCCGCGGGTTCGTCACCGAAGTGCTGTCGATGTTCGCCTGGGTCGCGATGGTCGCGATGCTGAAGCTGTTCCACATTCCGCTTGCCGCCGCGCTGTCGCCGATGATCGGGACCGTGGGGGGAGCCGCGGTGCTTGCGTTCGCGATCATCACCGGCGTCACCTATATCGGCGGCCGCCTCGTCGCCAACGCGATCGGTGCGCGGACGCGGACGTCGATTCTCGGCCCCGTCGACCGTGCGCTCGGCTTCGGGTTCGGTGCGCTCAAAGGCCTTATCCTCGCGAGCCTCGTCTTCCTGCTCGCCACGCTCGTCATCGACACGATGAGCGGCGGACCGTCGCGGCGCCCGGAATGGATGACCAAGTCGCGCACCTATCCCCTGCTCAACGCGACCAGCGCCGGGATCGCCGATTTCGTCGACCGCCGCCGCCGTGGGCAGCCCGTCTTCGGCGCCCGAACGCCACCCTCCCGATCCGATTCAGCAAGCGAGCCGAAGCCATGAGCGCGCCCCTCTACAACGCCGAGATCCTGCGCCTTGCCGCGACGATCCCGCATCACGAACGCCTTCCTCAACCGATGGCGACCGCCGAGAAGCGCTCGCCGATCTGCGGCAGCCGCGTGACGATCGACGTCGCGGTCGACGACCAGGGCCGGGTCAACGAGGTCGGCCTGTTGGTCCGCGCCTGCGCCTTAGGGCAGGCGTCGTCGTCGTTGCTCGCCGCCAACATCCTGGGCCGCACCCCCGCCGAACTCGCCGCGACGCGCGACGCGTTGACCGCATGGCTTGCGCGCGAGGGCGAGGCGCCTGATTGGCCGGGGATGGATATCTTCACCCCCGCGCTCGACTATACCGCGCGCCACCCCTCCATCCGGCTCGCGTTCGAAGCGGCCGCCGAGGCTGCCGACACCGCTGCAAAGGCGAAGGTCTGATGGCGGAGGGCACGGCACCGTCGCTGCTGCGCGACGGCGTCGTCTTGCTCGGGTTCGGGCTGATGTTCGTTCTGCTGTTTCGTCGGCTCGGGCTGGGCGCGACGCTGGGGTATCTTGTCGCCGGCGCCGTCGTCGGGCCGCATGTGCTCGGCTTGGTCGGCGATGCGGAATCCAAGCTCGGGTTCGCCGAACTCGGCATCACGCTCCTGCTGTTCATCGTCGGCCTCGAACTCAATCCGACACGATTGTGGAGGATGAAGGAGGAGATCTTCGGGCTCGGCCTGCTCCAGGTTGCGATCTGCGGGCTTGCGATCACCGCGATCGTCTGGGTCGGCGCGAAGTTCTCGCTCCCCGCCGCGCTCGCGCTCGGGCTCCCGCTCGCGCTCTCGTCGACGGCACAGGTCCTGCCGATGCTGCGCTCGTCCGGCCGGATGAAGACGCCGTTCGGCGAGCGCGCCTTCTCGATCCTGCTGTTCCAGGATCTCTCGATCGTCCCGCTGATCACGATCGTCGCGGCGATGAGCCGCAACCCCGCCGACGCCAACGCGCCTCCCGGCTGGCTGCTGGCGATCTACACCGTTCTTGCCGTCGTCGGGCTGGTCGTCGCCGGCCGCTTTCTGCTTCGTCCGTTCTTCCGCCTGATCGGCAATCTCGGCGAGCGCGAGATGTTCGTGTTCGCCGGGCTGTTCACGGTGATCGCCAGCGCGGCGATCATGGAATGGCTCGGGCTGTCGACGGCGCTCGGCGCGTTCATCGCCGGCGTGATGCTCGCCGACAGCCCGTATCGGCATGAACTGGAGGCCGATGTCGAGCCGTTCCGCTCGATCCTGCTCGGGCTGTTCTTTCTCGCGGTGGGCATGGTGCTCGATCTGGGCGCGATCGCCGAACGCCCGCTGTTCGTCATGGCGATGGCCGCCGCGCTGATCCTCACCAAGACCGGCGTCATCATGCTGATCGGCATGGCGTTCAAGATGACGTGGCGACAGGCGTTCGCGCTCGGCCTGTTGCTGAGCCAAGGCGGCGAGTTCGGCTTCGTGCTGTTCGCGCAGGCGCAGGCGGGGCTGTTGATCGAGCCTCAGGCGGCCAGCCAGTTCGGCGCGATCATCACGCTGTCGATGGCGACGACGCCGTTCCTGATGGGAATCACGCGGCGCTTCCGGACCGAACCCGTCGCCAAGGACCAGGAACGCGATGGGCCGAAGACCGACGGGGCGAATGCGATCATCGTGGGCTATGGACGGTTCGGCCAGACGGTCGGCCAGATGCTGCTCGCGCAGGATATCCCCGTGACGCTGATCGACACCGATATCGAGATGATCGATATCGCCGGCGAGTTCGGCGCGAAGGTTTATTATGGCGACGGCACGAGGCTCGACCTGCTGCGGCAGGCGGGGGCGGCGGAGGCGGAGATCATCTGCTTCTGCATGGACGGCGACCAACTCGATCCAGCCACGATCGAGGGGGTCCACGAGGCGTTTCCAAAGGCCGCGATCTATGTCCGCGCGTTCGATCGGCGCGCGCTGGTGAAACTGAAGAACACGTCCGCGACCGCGGTGGTGCGCGAAGTGCTCGAGTCCGCGGTGAAGATGGCGCGGCTGGCGCTGCGCGGACTGGACGTGTCGCCGACCGATATCGATCGTGCCGAGGAGCAATATCGCGCGCGCGACAAGGAGCGGTTGCAGCTCCAGATCGATTCGGGCGACATGCGTGCGGCGCGGGCCGAGACCGCCAAGCGCTTTCCCTGGGGGAATGACTCGCAATGATCATCGCCATTCTCGCAGCGCTCTCAGGCGCGATCGCCGTCGCCGCGGGGGCGTTCGGTGCCCACGGCGCCAGTGGATCGGCGGCGGAGTGGCTCAAGACGGGGGCGCAGTATCAGTTGGTCCATATCGTCGCCGCACTGGTCGCGATCAGGATGGAGGCACGAGGGCCGGCATGGCTGTTCGTGATCGGCGCGGCGATCTTCGCACTGACGTTGTACGCGATGGCGCTGGGCGCACCGCGCTGGTTCGGCGCGATCACGCCGATCGGGGGCGCGCTGTTGATTGCCGGCTGGCTGTGGCTCGCGTGGAGTGCCGCCCGGACCTGACCCTGGCGGTGTACATTCCTCCCCCGCCAGGGGGAGGTGTCGCCGAAGGTGACGGAGGGGGAGGAACGCGCAATCGCGGTTGTCGCGTACCGCCCCCTCCGTCTGGCAAGCGCCAGCCACCTCCCCCTGGCGGGGGAGGATGGCACGATCAGCGCTTCTTCCGGCAGGCGTCGGAGCAGTAGATCACGCTGTCCCAGTCGCGTGCCCATTTCTTGCGCCACGTGAATGGCCGCTCGCACGCCGGACACACTTTGGTCGGCAGGTTCTGCTTGGAGACACCGTTCGGCATCAGCGGGGCCTTGCGTCGAGGAAGGTTTCGACGTCGGCGAGCTCGACCGTCTTGTCGAGATACGTCTGCCCGATTCCGCGCGCGAGCAGGAAGGGTAGCGTGCCGGCCGCCATCTTCTTGTCGTGCCGCATGTGATCGACGAGGCGCGCCCCGCCAGCGCCGATCTTCGCCGCCGCCAGACCGTCCGGCAGGCCGACAGCGCACCAATGCGCCGCGACACGCTCCGCATCCTGCCCCGAGCAGATTCCTTGCGCCGCGGAGAAGCCGAACGCCAGCGAACAGCCCGCCGCGACACCCTCGCCGTGAATCAACGCCTGCGAGAAGCCGGTCTCGGCTTCCAGCGCGTGACCAAAGGTATGCCCGAGGTTGAGCAACGCCCGCGTTCCGTTCGTCTCATGCTCGTCCGCCGCGACGATCCGCGCCTTGGCCGAAACGCTGTGCGCGATCGCATATTCGCGGAGGGCCAGGTCGCCAGCCAGCAACGCCGCGCCGTTGGCCTCGCACCATTCGAAGAACGCTAAATCGTCAATGAGCCCGTATTTCACGACCTCCGCATAGCCTGCGCGCAGCTCGCGGATCGGCAGCGTGTCGAGCACCTGGGGGTCAATCAGCACCATCATCGGCTGATGAAACGCGCCGATCAGGTTCTTGCCGGCGCGCGTGTTGATCGCGGTCTTGCCGCCGACCGAGCTGTCGACCTGTGCGAGCAGGCTCGTCGGGATCTGGACGAAATTGCAGCCGCGCTTGAGAATCGAGCAGGCGAACCCGACCAGGTCCCCCATCACGCCGCCACCCAGCGCGACGACGTGATCGCCGCGCTCGACGCCGAGTTCGAGCAACCGGTCGCACAGCCTCTCCAGCGTCGCCCAGCTCTTGCTGCCCTCGCCCGGCGGCAGCACGATTGCCTCGGACGCGATTCTCGCCGCCGTCAGCGACGCCTGCAGGGTCGCGAGGTGGACCGACAGATTCTCGTCGGTGACGATCGCCACGCGGCGCGTGCCGGCGAGTGGCGCGAGATGGTCGCCCGCCCTTGCGAGAATTCCCGCCTCGACATGGATCGGGTAGGTCCGCGCACCCAGTTCGACGGTAACGGTCTTCATCGGCCAAGCGCCCTCAGGATAGCGGCGACGGTCGCTTCGTGCGGCGTCTTGTTGCTGACAATATGGATGTGCGCCTGCGCGTAGATCGGGTTGCGCACGCGCGCCAGTTCGGCGAGCACCTTGCCCGGATCGCGGTTGCGCAGAAGCGGCCGCGTATCGCGCCGCCCGACGCGTTCGACCAGGATGTCAGGGTGTGCGCTGAGCCACACCGACACCGCATCACGCAGGATCAGCGCGCGCGTGTCGTCGTTGATGAACGCACCGCCGCCCGTCGCGATGATCTTCGGCGTGCCGTCGATGAGCCGCGCGATCACGCGGCGTTCGCCGTCGCGGAAATACTCTTCACCGTATTTCGCGAAGATCTCGGCGACGGTCATGCCCGACGCCGCCTCGATCTCATGGTCGGCATCGACGAACGGCAGGTTCATGCGCAGCGCGAGGCGGCGGCCGACGGTGGTCTTGCCGACGCCCATCAGCCCGACGAGCACGATCGGGCGATCGATCGGGGCAGGGCGGCGACCGCCGGAAGGGTTGTGGCTTTGCAACATCGTAGCCCGCGCTATACAGCGGCTCCGCGCGAGGGCAAAAGCTCTTGGCGCGCGATATTATTGCCCCGTTCACTACAAGGTTACGTCGTATGCCCCGTTTCATCGTCTCGGTCGTCGTCGTTCTTGTGGTCGTGGTCGGCGGCCTGTTCCTGCTGGCAGGGCGTGCGACCGAGCGTCCGCAGAGCCGCGTCGAAAAGGCTGTGACGCTTGCGAACCTCTCTTAAGGCGACGCTCGCGGCGACTGTCGCCGCCTGCGTTCTGGTCGGGACCGGTGCGATCGCACTGGCGCCGGCGATCGGTCAGGATCGCCCCGAATCGATCCTGCCGCCCGGGTTCGGCGATCCGACGCCCACGCCTGCTCCGCGACCTGCACCGCCCGCCGGTACCCAGCCGCCGCGTCCGGGCAGTCCGTCGCAGCCGACGCCTTCGCAGCCGCTCCCGTCGCAGACGGGGGCTGCACCCGCACAACCGGGAGCGATGATCCAGCCGCTGCCGGCGACGACCGCTGCCAATGCCGTGCCCGTGGCACCCGGTGCCACCCCGGCGCCCGTCGATCCGGCACTTCTGGCGCGCTACGAGATGCCCGAATCGGCACGGCGGTCGCTGGCGACGGTCGGCCCGGTGACGCCGCGCGACGGTGGGCTGGAGACCGACGCGTTCGGTGAGGCTGACGGCCAATATGTCGAGACGCTGATGCGCCGCCTCACTGCGCCGCTGCCATCGCGCTGGATGTCGATCCTGCTGCGGCGCGCGCTGGTGTCGCGCGTCGATACGCCGACCCGGACCAACGGCGCGGACTTTGCCGCCGAACGTGCGTGGTTGCTGCTCAGGATGGGCGAATCGACTGCTGCGCGGGCGGTCACGCAGAGCGTCGATACCGACAATTATACGCCGAAACTCTACCAGGTGGCGATGAATGCGGCGCTTGCGTCGGGCGATCCAGCCGGCTTGTGCCCGCTGGTTGCTGGCGCGATGCGCTACGCACCGGCGCGCGGCTGGACGATGGCGCAGGCGATGTGCGCCGGCCTGTCGGGCAATCCCGCACAGGCGACCCCGTTGATCGCGACCGCCAAGCGTCGCAACGTCGCGAGCGGCGTCGACCTGCTGCTCGCGCAAAAGGTCGTGGGTGCGGGCGCGCAGGGACGTCAGGCCGTAACGATCGAGTGGGACGGCGTCGACCAGTTGACCGCGTGGCGGTTCGGGCTGGCGATGGCGACCGGCGTGGCCGTCCCCGACGACTTGTATGCGAGCGCCGGTCCTCAGGTGCGATACTGGCAGGCCTTGTCGCCGTCGGTTCCGCTCGGTGTCCGGCTGGCCCCTGCGGAGTCCGCGGCGGGGCAGGGCGTGCTCTCCAGCGCAGCGTTGGTCGATCTCTATGCGGCGGCATCGACCGACGACGATACGCAGAGCACCGCGACTGCGACGGCCAACGACCTCCAGACGGCGTATGCCGATCGCAGTCCCGATGCGCGGCTGAATGCGCTCCGTCAGTTGTGGGGCGGGGCCGACGCGCGACCGTCCTATTCGCGCCTCGTGCTGACGGCGCGGGCGGCGGCACGGATGAATCCGGCGCTGGCGAAGGTCGAAGCCGATCATCTGGTGGCGTCGATGCTGTCCGCCGGGCTCGATCGTACCGCCGCGCGATGGCTCGGTACGGTACCCGCCGGTGGGGACGCGTGGGCGATGATCATGCTCAGCGATCCCGACGCCTATCGCCGGCTGAGCTATTCCGATCTCGCCTCCTATTCGGGCGGCGAAGGTGATTCGGCCTTGAAACAGCGCATGCTGTTCGCCGGCCTCGCAGGGCTGGGGCGCCTCGATCAGGGCGATATCGAGCGCGCGGCGCAGTCGCTCGGCGTTCGTGTCGGCGCGGAGAATGCTTGGACCCGCGCGCTCGATCGCGCCGCGCGCGACGGGCAGGCGGGTACGGTCGTCGTGCTCGCCGCGATCGGCATGCAGGCTGCGAACTGGAAGGACATTCCTCCGGAAGCACTGTACCGCATCGTCGGCGCGCTCCGCGGCGTCGGTCTCGATGGCGAGGCGCGGATGATCGCGGCCGAGGCGATCGCGCGCGCGTGACTCACGCTGCCGACCGCGCGCTGATCGATCGGTTTCTGGAGATGATGGCAGCGGAGGCGGGTGCCGCGCCCAACACCGTCGCCGCCTATCGCAGCGACCTGACGCTCGCCTCGCAGGCGCTGGAAGGCGGGTTGGTGGAGGCGGATGCGGATGCGCTCGCGACGCTGTCGGGGGGCTGGTCCGCGCTTTCCCGGTCGACCGTGGGCCGAAAGTCCGCGTCGCTCCGCCGATTCTTCGCGTTTCTCGCCGACGAGGGGCACCGCGCCGACGATCCCGGCAAGGCGCTGCCCCGACCCGGCACCGCGCGCACCTTGCCCAAGGTGTTGAGCCATGCCGACATCGACCGCCTCTTCGGCGCGATCGCCGAACGCGCTGCGCGCGATCCGCTGGACCCGAACGACCTGCGCCTCTCTGCGCTGTTCGAACTTCTCTACGGCTCCGGGCTGCGCGCGACCGAACTCGTCAGCCTGCCGCGCAATGCGGTCCATCCCGATCGCCCGTTCCTGATCCTGCGCGGCAAGGGCGGGCGCGAACGGCTGGTCCCCATCTCCGATCGCGCGCGCGCGGCGGTTGCGGTCTGGCGCGCCTATGTGGCGACGGACCGGCTCTGGTTGTTCCCGTCGGGCAAGGGTCATCTGTCCCGCATCCGTCTGTACCAGTTGGTCAAGGCCCTCGCTGCCGAAGCGGGCATTCCGCCCGACCGCGTCAGCCCGCACGTCCTGCGCCATGCCTTCGCCACGCACCTGCTTGCGGGCGGTGCGGACTTGCGCGCGCTCCAATCGATGCTCGGCCACGCCGATATCGCCACCACCGAAATCTACACGCACGTCGATTCGAGCCGCCTCGTCGAACTCGTCAATACGCGTCATCCGCTCGCCGATCTGCCGCCGCGTTGACGCGGACGCGCCCGCGCCGTAACCGCCGCACATGCCAAGCTTCCTCGACTTCGAGAAACCGATCGCCGAACTCCAGGGCCGGATCGACGAACTCCGCGACACCGCCGCCGAAGGCAGCGTCGACCTAGCCGCCGACATCGCCCGTCTGCAGGCGAAGTCCGACAAGTTGCTGAAGGATACCTTCGCGCGGCTGACGCCGTGGCAGAAGGCGCAAGTCGCGCGCCATCCCGAGCGCCCGCACTTCAAGGATTACGTCGCCGCGCTGTTCGACGAGTTCGTGCCGCTCGCCGGCGACCGCGCATTCGGCGACGACCAGGCGATTCTTGGCGGCTTCGCGACGTTCCGCGGGCGAAAAATCATGGTGCTTGGCCACGAGAAGGGCGACGACACCGCCAGCCGCCTCCGTCACAATTTCGGCATGGGCAAGCCCGAGGGCTACCGGAAAGCGATCCGCCTGGTCGAACTCGCGGACCGATTCGGGCTGCCGATCGTGACGTTGGTCGACACGTCGGGCGCGTTCCCCGGCATTCAGGCCGAAGAGCGCGGTCAGGCCGAGGCGATCGCGCGCTCGACCGAGGCCTGCCTCAACGCCGGTGTGCCGATCGTCTCGGCGATCGTCGGCGAGGGCGGTTCGGGCGGCGCGGTCGCGCTGGCGGCGGGCAACCGCGTGCTGATGTTCGAACACGCGATCTATTCGGTGATCAGCCCCGAAGGCTGCGCCTCGATCCTGTGGCGCACCGCCGACAAGGCACCCGAGGCCGCCGAAGCGATGCGCATCACCGCGCAGGACCTGAAGGCGTTCGGCGTCATCGACGATATCGTCCCCGAGCCCTTGGGTGGCGCGCACCGCGACCGTACAGCGGCGATCGATGCGCTTGGCTCCGCCCTGACGTCCGCCCTGAACGATCTGGCGACGCTGGCCCCCGTCGAGCTGCGCAAGGACCGCCAGGCCAAGTTCCTCAAGATGGGGCGTCTCTGATCGCTTTGCACTGATCCGCGGATAGGAAAAAGGCGGCGGAACCGAGGTTCCGCCGCCTTTTTCGTAGCGATATCCGGTGGAGGGACGGTCCGCGAACGGAGCGTCCCTCGGCATCGGTTATTAGCTGGCTACCGACGAGTTCAGCTTGCCCGAGACGTTGGTGAACGTCTTGTTGAGGCTCGTACCAAGGCCCTGCATCGCAGCAATCGCGGCGACGGCGATCAGCGCGGCGATCAGGCCGTATTCGATTGCGGTCGCGCCCTTGCTGTCCTTGAAAAACTTGCGGATCGTCGTCATTCCGGTCTCCATCATTTCGATTACTTCAGTGTCACCCGGCTGCACCGGACGGGCCGGATCAGCGACCCGAGAGATACAAGTGGTTGGTTGAGAAAGGTTTAAGGTGGCGGACGATTCTCTTCGAGATCACCGGGCGGCCGTTACCTTGGTCTCGATGCTGGTCCACAGACCCGTCGTCGCACGCCCGAGCGTCGCCAGGCCGACGATCATCGCGATCACCACGAAAGCCACGATCATCCCGTATTCGACCGCAGTCGCCCCCTTCCTGTCGCGCACCGCGCGCGCGATCGTTCGGATGACGGGAGTCGTCGCGGGAGATATGAAATCCATGACCGCGGATCTACTTTTGGGGAATTAAGGAATGACCAACGATCTGGCGAAAGCGACAAGCGCGCCCGCGCCGACCGCCGCCGCGCACCTCCTGCCCGTGGTTGCGGCAGCACTCGTCGATATCGAGGGCAGGGTGCTTCTTCAGCAGCGTCCGGAAGGCAAATCGCTTGCCGGGCTCTGGGAGTTTCCGGGCGGCAAGGTCGAGCCGGGTGAAACCCCGGAGGCGGCGCTGATCCGCGAACTCGAAGAGGAGCTGGCGATCGCGGTGCCCCATGCCTGCCTGGCGCCGGCCGCATTCGCCAGTGCGCCGCTCGGCGACCGGCATCTGCTGCTGCTGCTCTACATCACGCGAAAGTGGAGCGGCGTGCCGCGCGCGATCGAGGCGACCGCGCTGCGATGGGTGCGGCCCGCGGACATGCATGCCCTGCCGATGCCGCCCGCCGATCCCCCGTTGATAGGCCTGCTCGACGCGCTGATCTGATCGATACCGTCGCCAGTCTCTATGCGGCGCGATTCGCACGGGAAAATGCGCCCGTTACGTCGGTTCGTTGGTTGGTCTGAAGGTATGTCGGCACGCCATCAACCTTTGGCTCGTCACCAAGGCGGGTCGGCATACTCCGTGTTCAAAAATCGCTTGATCCCGGCCGCGTGCAGGCGCATGGAATTCGGGCTGGCTACGTCCCAAGACCGTATCCAGCCCCGGACTGCGGCTCGCACGCGTTATTCCCTTTTCTCGAGCGAGCCGTTTCCATCGAAAGGTGGCAGCGCGCGTCGCTTTTAAGAGGTTGCGCTTCAACACGGCACTCGACGCTCGCGCATTCACTGGAGGCCCGACCGGGAATCGAACCCGGGTGCGAGGATTTGCAGTCCTCTACGTCACCACTCCGCCATCGGGCCCCGATTGCGTGAAGGCGGCGCAAATGCTTCGTTTTTGTGCTGCGGTCAACCGCCGTTGTCGCTTGCGGCGGAATAATCCTGTCAGGCCAGGATCGTGGCGCTTGCGGTCGGTGCGATCGGGGGCGGACCGGCGTGGTGAGCGCCGTTTCGTGACTCGCGCGCGAATGTGTCTTTGCTTAAGGTTAAGTATAACGACGGGAATGGCTTGGGGGCAGGCGCTTGAAGACGGACAGGATTGCGGGCGGCACGAATACGGCGGGCGTCGATGACGCGGTGTTTGCGATGCCGGCGGGTATGGCGATCCGGTATGACCGACCCGCCGCCGCGCTCGCCGATTACATTACCGGCTATCACGTCTATCGATCCGATACGGGTGGGGAAGGGCAGGTGGACTGGTTCCTGCCGGCAACCGCCAACGTCCGGATCGCGATCGATGCAGGGCCGATCGCGGTCTCGATCGGTCGGCGGACCTATGATCCACTGCCATCGGCAAGCCTGTTCGGACCGACCAACCAGGCGCTGAAGGCCGTGACGCACGGGGGCGTGATGATCGGCTTCGGGATCAGCGCGCTGGGGTGGGCGCGGTTGTTTCGGCGATCGGCCGCCGACTTCCGCAACCGTATCGTCCCGTTGGAGGACGTGCTGGGCAAGGCCTTCACGCGCGACGTGGTAGCCGCGTTGCAGGGTGCGCCGGACGACGCCGCGGTGGCGCCGATCCTTGATGCGCTGCTGCTCGCTCGGCTGGGGAGGTCGCATGCCGATGCGCCGCAGATCCGACAGTTGATGGAGATACTCGCGACCGACGGCCCGACCGACATCACGTCCGTCGCCGCACAGCTCGAGATGCCGACGCATGCGTTGCGGCGACTGGCGGTCCGCCATTTCGGCTTTCCGCCCAAGATGCTGTTGTTGCGCGCGCGGTTCCTACGCTCGTTCGTCCGATTGATGACCGACGGCGGCGGCGCGGACTATACGCGGATCGACCGATCCTATTTCGATGCGTCGCATTTCCTGCGCGATTCGGCGACCTTCCTCGGGATGACCCCGCGACGGTTCATGGCGCTGACCAAGCCGTTTCTGGACGCAAGCCTCAGGGCGCGGAATGCGGTGCTGGGTTCGCCGACACAGGTGCTGCACGACATCGAGACGGCACCGGCCCGCGATGCGCAGCCATACGACTCGGCTCGTCCTACGCACCACCGGGTCATTTCGCAGGACGGTTCCGCGATAGGGTGCTAGGGACATGTACAGAGGTGTTGCCGGGATTTCTCGTGCGCCCTCGACGCCCCGTTCGCGGCATCTCGGTGTCACACGGGCGGGCGGGGCGTCTTCCGACGCTGGCGCGCGGCTTTGAATCGTGGCGAAATCCGACCAACCGATGCTTGGCGTTACCGCGCCCACGCGATAACAGACGCGGCATATCCGGCCACGCGATATCGGAACGATCCGAAACAAGTGTATTGCGTGGCTAAAACAGTTGTGCGACAGGATGCGCCATGACGACGACGACTCTCGATACTCCCTCGCTCGCAGCCGAGACCCATGACATCGGCGGGACCACCGTTTCCTCCGCGCCCGCGACGTTCGACGCGATGCGTCACGCGATGGTGGCGAGCCAGTTGCGCACCAATGCTGTGAACGACCCGCGCGTCGTCGCCGCGATGGCACGCGTGCCGCGCGAGGCGTTCATGCCCGCCGACGTTCGTGCACTCGCATATCGCGACGCGACGATCCCGCTGGGCCGCGGGCGATATGCCAATCTGCCGATGGCGACCGGCCGTTTGCTGACCGAAGCCTATCTGACGGCGACGGACCGCGTCCTGCTGATCGGCGCCGCAACGGGCTACACCGCCGGAGTGCTGTCCGAGATCGTCGGCTCGGTCGTGGCAGTCGAGAGCGATCCCGCCTTGCTCGCGATCGCGCGAGACGCACTCGCGGGGATCGGCAACGTCGAACTCGTCGAGGCACCGATGCAGGACGGCCACGCTGCCGGCGCGCCATATGATGCGCTGATCATCGATGGGGCGATCGAGACCGTGTCCGACGCCTTGATCGCACAGGTCAAGTCGGGCGGTCGTGTCACCGCCGGGATCGCCGAACGCGGGCTGACCCGGCTCGCTTCGGGACGCAAGACCGATGGCGGGTTCGCGCTAGCGGCGTTCGTCGATGTCGAATGCGTGGGCCTGCCCGGCTTCGACGCCCCCAAACCCTTCCGGTTCTGAGCAGAAAACAATGGCCCGCGCCGCATATTTCCGCAGTCTGCTCCTGAGTGTTGCGCTGACGTATAGCGCTGCACCACTCCATGCGGAAACGTTGCGAGAGGCGCTGGTCAAGGCATACAACACCAACCCCACGATCACCGCGCAGCGCGCTACCCTGCGCGCCACCGACGAAAACGTGCCGATCGCCCGCGCTTCGGGACTGCCGTCGGCGAACGCGACCGGGGATCTCACCGAGTTCCTCGTCACGGGGCAGAACAATTTCGTCGCGCCGCCGCGTCAGGCCGTGGCACGGGCGAACGTGTCGGTCCCCTTGTACCTGGGCGGGCAAGTCCGCAATTCGGTTGCGGCAGCGAAAACCCGCGTCGAGGCAGGCCGCGCGACACTGCGTGGTACCGAAGCCGATCTGTTCACGAACGTCGTCGCGGCGTACATGGACGTGATCCGCGACGAGGCGATCGTCGGGTTGAACACGCAGAACGTGCGCGTTCTCGACGTCAATCTCCAGGCCAGCCGCGACCGCTTCCAGGTCGGCGACCTGACCCGCACCGACGTCGCCCAGTCCGAGGCGCGTCTCGCCCTCGCGCGTGCACAGCTCCAGTCCGCACAGGCCAATCTGATCTCGAGCCGCGAAAGCTATATCCAGTTCGTCGGCACGCCACCCGGCACGCTCGATACACCGCCGACGCTGCCGCATCTGCCCGATAGCCCGGCCTCGGCCGTGACCGTCGCCATCGACAACAATCCGGTGCTGATCGCGGCGGCCAGAGAGCGGGATGCGAGCCGCTACGACGTCGGTGTCGCCCGCGCGAGCCGGCTGCCACAGATCAGTGCGGTCGGTGGCGCCAGCTATACCAATTATCTCGGCTCGATTGCGTCTTCGCCCAGCGGCACCAGCACCATCCCCAACGCCAACAAGGCCGTGCAGGCCGGACTGTCGCTGACACTGCCGCTGTTCCAGGGCGGGCGCCCCGCCGCGCAGGTTCGCCAAGCCGAGGCGTTCCAGTCGCGCGCGATCGAGAACGTCACCGCGACCGAGCGCAACGTGATCGCGCAGGCGCGCTCCGCCTATGCCGTCTGGCGCTCGTCGGAGCAGGTGATCCAGTCGTCGGAAACCGCGGTCAACGCCAACAAGCTGAGCCTCGAGGGTGTCCGCGCCGAGAACAGCGTCGGCACGCGCACGATCCTCGACATCCTCAATGCCGAGCAGGAATTGCTCAATAGCCAGGTGACTCTCGTGACCGCGCGCCGCGACGCGTATGTCGCCGGGTTCGCGTTGCTGGCCGCGATGGGCCAGGCCGAGGCGCGCGACCTGGGGCTCGACGGCGGCGTGCTGTATGACCCGGTGGCCAACTATAATCGCGTCCGACGGAAGATCTGGGATTTCGGCGGCGACGGAGAACCCGTGCCAGTCGCCACCCGTACCGCGCAGACGCCTGCACAGAACGCCACGGTTCAGGCGCAGTACGACCCGTTGCTCGATACGCCGGTTGACAGGAACCCCGCCTTGACGACAGGTAAGGACGCGCCGAGCCGCCAATAGGGGCGCGCGGGGCTACGGGGTTTGGGATGGTCCGGATGGGGGATGTCAACGGCGAGCCGTCGATGGAGGAAATCCTCTCGTCGATCAAACGCATCATCGCGGAAGAGGGCGATACGCCCGGCCGGTCGCGCCGACCTGCGCGCGCGACGACGGCACCGGTCGACCTCGATCCCGCCTATTTTGACGGCGACCACGACGATGACGAGATTCTCGAACTGAGCGACCCCATGCCCGATCGTACGCCGCGCCCGCCCAAGTCCCCGGTGATCGGCGCCGGCGATACCCCGGCGGAGCCGCGCCATGCCGCCCCGCAAACCGTCGCGCCGAAGGCCGTGCCGAGCGCCAAGCCACAGCCGGCCACCGATGGCACGGCCGAGCCGATCGTCTCACGCCAGACCGCGGCTGCAACGCGCGCGCCGCTTGAGGCGTTGACGCGGATGATGGTGAAACCCGAAACCGGCAATGACGGCACGCTCGAGGGACTGGTGCGCGAAATGCTGCGCCCGATGCTGCGCGAATGGATCGACGCGAACCTCCCCAACATGGTCGAGGACATGGTCTCGCGTGAGATCGCCAAGATCATGAACCAGCAGCCTTAAAGCTCTCGGTTCCCGGGCGCGGACGCGAGGCTGGTTTCCTCGCGCCACGCTCGCTAAGGCTCGCGCATGAGCGAGCTTCCCAAAACCTTCGACCCTGCCTCCATCGAATCGCGCTGGTACGCGCATTGGGAGGCCAGCGGCCAGTTCCGCCCCGACCGCCCGAACGCCGAGCCCTGGACGATCGTCAACCCGCCGCCCAACGTCACGGGCAGCCTGCACATCGGCCATGCGCTCGACAACACCTTGCAGGATATCCTCACGCGCCACGCGCGCCTGAAGGGCAAGGATGCGCTCTGGGTGGTCGGCACCGATCACGCGGGCATCGCCACGCAGATGGTGGTCGAGCGCCAGATGGGCGCGCTGACCCCGCCGCAGAAGCGCACCGACCTGACGCGCGAAGAATTCGTCGCGAAGGTCTGGGCGTGGAAGGAAGAGAGCGGCGGCGAGATCACGCAGCAGCTCCGCCGGCTCGGCTGCTCGATGGACTGGGCGAACGAGCGCTTCACGATGGACGAGGGCTTTTCGAAGGCCGTCCTCAAAGTGTTCGTCGACCTCCACAAGCAGGGGCTCCTGTACCGCGACAAGCGGCTGGTGAACTGGGATCCGGGTCTCGGCACCGCGATCAGCGACCTCGAAGTCGAGACGCGCGAGATCAAGGGCAGCTTCTGGCACCTGCGCTATCCGCTGGCCGACGGTTCGGGTTTCATCGAGGTCGCGACGACGCGGCCCGAGACGATGCTCGCCGACATGGCGGTCGCGGTGAACGCTGCGGACGAACGCTACACGCACCTGATCGGCAAGCAGGTGAAGCTGCCGATCACCGGCCGGCTGATCCCGATCATCGCCGACGACCATGCCGATCCAGAGTTGGGATCCGGCGCTGTCAAAATCACGCCGGGGCATGACTTCAACGATTTCGAGGTCGGCAAGCGCGCCGGCATGGCCGCGGGCAGCATGCTCAACATGCTCGATGCGAAGGCGCGCGTCGTGCAGGTTGCGGACGGGCTGATCCCCGACGCGTTCCTCGGCCTCACGACCGCCGAAGCGCGCAAGGCGGTGGTCGCGCAGTTGAAGGCGGACGGCGTCCTGATCCCGCACCTCGACAAGGAGGGTGTCGAACACGACGCCGAACCCCGCACGATCCAGACGCCGTACGGCGATCGCTCGGGCGTGGTGATCGAGCCGTGGCTGACCGACCAATGGTATGTCGACGCCAAGACGCTCGCCCAGCCCGCTATCGAGGCGGTGCGGACCGGTGCGATCGATATCGTACCGAAGACGTGGGAGAAGACGTTCTTCAACTGGATGGAGAACATCCAGCCTTGGTGCGTCTCGCGGCAGCTGTGGTGGGGGCACCGGATTCCTGCGTGGTTCGGCTTCTCGAAGGAATGGCTGGAGCGCAATGCCGACAAGACATATGCTGAGATGGGCGCCGACGTGCTCAAAGGAGCATCGTCGGATCAGGTGATCTTCGTCGCCGAAACCGAAGCCGAAGTCGCTCAACAGGCCGAGGAATACTACGGCTCCGACTATCAGATCGTCTTTTCTGAACTGGAAGGCGAAAGGGTCACGCTCGCGGGCAACCGGCCCGCCATATTCCTTAGCCGAGATAGTGACGTGCTCGACACGTGGTTTTCCAGCGCCTTGTGGCCCTTCGCCACGCTCGGCTGGGACGGCACAGAATCCCCCTCCCGCTTGCGGGAGGGGCTAGGGGAGGGCATGTCCACACAAGACACCCCGTCTGCGACAAGCCCTCCCCCAACCCCTCCCGCAAGCGGGAGGGGAGCTTTGGGCGGCCGCTACCCGAACGACGTCCTCATCTCCGGCTTCGACATCCTGTTCTTCTGGAACGCGCGGATGATGATGCAGGGGCTGCACTTCATGAAGGACGTGCCGTTCCGCACGCTCTACCTCCACGGCCTCGTCCGCGCCGCCGATGGCGCCAAGATGTCGAAGTCGAAGGGCAATGTCGTCAACCCGCTCGGCCTGATCGACAAATACGGCGCCGACGCGCTGCGCTTCTTCATGGCAGCGATGGAGAGCCAGGGCCGCGACATCAAGATGGATGAGAAGCGCGTCGAGGGCTATCGCAACTTCGCTACCAAGCTGTGGAACGCAGCCCGGTTCGCGCAGGCCAACGGCATCGTCGCGAGCACGACGCTGGAGGCGCCCCGCGCGGAGCTCGCGGTCAACAAGTGGATCATCGCCGAGACGATCGCGACGGTCCAGCAGGTCGATCTGGCGCTCGCCGACTACCGCTTCGACGGCGCCGCCAACGCGATCTACCAGTTCGCGTGGAGCCGCTTCTGCGACTGGTATCTCGAACTGATCAAGCCGCAGGTGGTAGACGACGTGCGCGGCCAGATCGACGACGAATCGAAGGCCGTCGCGGGCTGGGTGCTCGACCAGATCCTGGTCCTGCTCCACCCGTTCATGCCGTTCATCACCGAGGAATTGTGGCACGCGATGGGCCCGCGCGATCATGACCTGATTGTCGCGCAATGGCCGATGGCGGATGCGCGGTCGCTCGATCCCGAGGCGAGCAAGGAGGTCGACTGGCTGATCCGGCTGGTGAGTGAAGTTCGAACCGTGCGGACAGAATTGAACGTACCACCTGGTGCTCGATTGCCTTTTGCAGTCACTGATGCGTCTCCAGAGACGGACGCAAGGTTGGGAAGGCATGCCGCAACATTAGCACGGCTAGCTCGAATCGAGCGCGGCGTTGCCATCGGAGGTGAGGCGCAGGTTGTCGTCGACGAGGCGACCTATGTATTGGCACTTGGCAGTGTCATCGACCTTGACGCCGAACGCGCGCGCCTGACCAAGGCGATCGCCGCGGCGGAGAAGGAGCGCGACGCGCTGTCGGGCCGGCTCGGCAATGCGAGCTTCGTCGAACGCGCCAAGCCTGAAGCGGTCGAGAAGGCCAAGGCCGACCACGCCGACAAGGCCGCCGAAGCCGCGCGGTTGCAGGCCGCGCTGGGGCGATTGGGCTGACCTGCTCCCCTCCCGCCTGCGGGAGGGGTCGGGGGAGGGGCGTGCCTCAAAAGCCGGACGCCGGTACGTACGTCGTGCCCTCCCCTGACCCCTCCCGCAAGCGGGAGGGGAAGGCGTGGTTGGAAGCCTTTGCGCTCTAACAACTCCCCCCGGCGAAGGCCGGGGCCCCCTTTTTTCAACGTCGCTCGCTGCGCTGGCGCTCCATTACGGGGACCTTTCCAGTTGGGCCCCGGCCTTCGCCGGGGGGGCGGACCTACCGGCTTGTCCCGGCGTTCATTCCGCGGCTAGGCTGGGGCCCCGAGAGGGCGCCCGATCGTCCGCCAATCGATACCGAAAAACCGGCTTGACGGAGTGAGTGTGTGAGCGACCTGCAATCCGATGTCCGGCCGGGTAAGCCACCTCCCGGTGGCAGATCCGGCCCCAAACCCGGCCAACGCGATCTTACCGCCGGGCATATCGGCCGCACCCTGCTCGCCTTCGCTCTCCCGACACTAGGCTCTAACATCCTGCAATCGCTCAACGGCTCGATCAACGCGATCTGGGTCGGGCGCTATCTTGGCGAAGGCGCGCTCGCCGCGACGTCCAACGCGAACATCATCATGTTCCTGACGTTCGGCGCGGTGTTCGGGTTCGGGATGGCGGCGACGATCCTCGTCGGCCAGAGCTTCGGCCGCCACGACATCGACGGCGCGCGCCGCGCGTTCGGCTCGGCGGTCGGGCTGGTGCTCGGCGGGGCGATCGTCATCGCTGCGCTCGGCTGGGTGTTCGCGCCCGAGATCCTGCACCTGCTCGCGACCCCCGGCGACGCGATGCCGCTCGCGCTCGCCTATCTGCGCGTGATCTTTCTAGGGCTGCCCGCGTCGATGATGATGGTGCTGCTGATGATGGGCCTGCGCGGCACCGGCGATTCGATGACGCCGCTCTGGTTCATGTTGCTCAGCGCGATTCTCGACAGCGGGTTCAACCCGTTGCTGATCGCCGGGATCGGCCCGTTCCCGCAGCTGGGGATCGCCGGGTCGGCGATGGCGACGCTGATCGCCAGCCATGTCTCGCTGCTCGGGCTGGTGCTCTATATCTACCGGCGCGACCTGCCGCTGCGGTTGCGCGGGCCTGAGCTGCGCTACCTCATCCCCGAGCGCGCGTTGACGGGTACGATCGTGCGGAAAGGCCTGCCGATGGGTGCGCAGATGCTCGTCATGTCGACCGCGGGGCTCGCGATGGTCGGACTGGTCAACCGGCTCGGCGTGGATACGGCCGCGGCCTATGCGGTGTCGCAGCAGCTCTGGACCTATATCCAGATGCCCGCGCTCGCGATCGGCGCGGCGGTCAGCTCGATGGCGGCGCAGAATATCGGCGCGGGCCGCTGGGACCGGGTCGGCGACATCACCAAATACGGCCTGCTCTTCAATATCGCGCTGACCGGCGCGATGGTCGGCGTGGTGATCCTGTTCGACCGGCCGGTGATGACGCTGTTCATCGGCGGCGACAGCCCTGCGCTGCCGATCGCGCGGCATATCCAGCTGATCGCGAGCTGGAACTTCATCCTGTTCGGCATGACGATGGTGCTGTTCTCGACGGTGCGCGCGAACGGCGCGGTGATCGCGCCGCTGATCGCGCTGATCATCGCGCTGTATCCGGTGCGGATCGGCTTTGCGCTGCTGGCCAAGCCGTGGCTTGGGCCGGATGCGCTGTGGTGGAGCTTCCCGCTGGGATCGGCGGCGACGCTGGCGATCGCGATCGGGTACTACCGGTACGGCAATTGGCGGAAGGGTGCGCTGGTGGTTCCCGAGGATTGCGAAGAGGGCGCCCACGCGATGACCGAACCGGGCGGGCGGTTGCAGCCTACGGGGTGAGGCGAGGCAAAGCTTCTCTGTCAAAGGCTCCAGCACCAAGGCCACCTCCCCGGCGGAGGCCGGGGTCCAGTTGGGGGACGTTGCTAACGTAGCTCAATGCCCAGTTACTGCGACCTTTCCAACTGGACCCCGGCCTCCGCCGGGGTGGTGCAATTATGGGCAGGTCGGTTGTGCCCCCGCCGCCCGTGCTCCAGGCCGCGCGTGTTCCGTGCCGCCCTACCGCAGCCGCTTCACGAACGACCGGCCACCTTCACGGCGCTCGTGCTGGAAGTTCGGGATCGTCTCGATCAGGTCGGACAGCCGGTTGAACCCGTAATTGCGCGCATCGAAGCTCGAGCGGTTGCCCGCCAGCTGGCCGAGTTCGGCGACGCTGGCATAGCCCTTCTCGTCGCGCTTCACCGCGTTGTACGCGTCGATCAGCAGCTTGATCACCTGTTCGTCGATCGGTTGCGCGGTCTTGGGGCGGGGGGCCGGGGCAGGCGCCGCCGCCTTCTCGCCCGCGACCGGCGCAGGAGCGGGCGCGGGCATCGGCTGCGACGTCTCGTTCAGCGCGCCCACGTCGATGAACCGCGTGCACGCCTGGCGGAACCCCTCGGGCGTGCGGCTGGTGCCGAAGCCGTAGACCGGGATGCCGTCCTGCCGGATGCGCGTCGCCAGCGGCATGAAATCGCTGTCCGACGACATGATCCCGAACCCGTCGATCCGCCCGCGGAACAACAGGTCCATCGCGTCGATCGTCATCTTCATGTCGGTCGCGTTCTTGCCCTTGGTCAGGTCGAACTGCTGCTGCGGCTCGATGCCGTGCTTGATCGACATGTCGCTCCACGCCTTCAGCGCAGGCTTGGACCAGTTGCCATAGACCCGCCGGACGTTGACCGTGCCGAGCTCGGCAAGGACGGTCAGCACCGGGTCGAGCGTGGCGGCGGACGCGTTGTCCGCGTCGATCAGGAGGGCGACGTTGCGCGTTGTGGTATCGATCATGCGCGTGAGGTTAGCTGCGCCCGCGCCCCGCGTCCACGCTCCACGCGCCGCCGCCCGCCGCGGCGAGGTACAGGAAGACGAAGCAGTACAGCACCGCCGCCTCGCCGCCATTGGCGATCGGGAAGGGGCCCTGCGGCAGATGCGCCATGAAATAGGCGACCGCGGACATGCCCGACAGCACGAACGCCACCGGCCGCGTGAACAGGCCGACGATCAGCAGCCCGCCGCCGACGACCTCGAGCACGCCCGCGGCGGTGAGCAGCGGGGTCATCGGCATCGGGAACGGCGGCAGGCCGAAGAATTTCGAGATGCCGTGGCTGAAAAACACGAGCGCGACGACGATCCGCATGACGCTGAGCAGGCGGGCGGACCAGGTGGCGGGTATCGGCATGCGGAGATCCTCGGTGTCGTTGCGACCCTGAAATGTACCACGCGGCACGCCCGGTCAATTTACGTAAATCGAAACGTATCGTTGACGCAGGCTCCAATCCTCCCCCGCCAGGGGGAGGTGGCACCGAAGGTGACGGGGGGGAGGACACGGAGCAAAGGTTTCGCTTACCGCCCCCTCCGTCTGGCAAGCGCCAGACACCTCCCCCTGGCGGGGGAGGATTCACGGATAGGCGATCGCCATCACCTCGTACTCGCGCTCGCCCGCAGGAAGGTCCACGCGCCGCACGTCACCGATCGCAGCCCCGCGCAGCGCCCGTGCGAACGGCGAGTTCCAGCCGATCCGGCCATTGCTCGCGTCGGTCTCGTCGTCGCCGACCAGCGTCAAAGTCCGCTCGGCATCATCCTCGTCCGCGACCGTCACGCACGCCCCGAACCACACGCGCGACCGATCTTCCTGCACGGCGGGATCGACGACCTTGGCCGCCTTCATCCGCTTCGACAGCCAGCCGAGCCGCCGGTCGATCTCGCGCAGCCGCTTGCGGCCGTAGATGTAATCGCCGTTCTCGGAACGGTCGCCATTGCCTGCGGCCCAAGAGATCACCTCGACGAGCGCAGGTCGTTCGGTCGAGAGGAGCTGCTCGTATTCGGTGCGCAACACCGCGTAGCCGGCTGGGGTAATGTAGTTCGGGCGGTCCATACGCGTCCGTATCATGTTCTGCGCTACCGTCATCCTGACGAAAGTCAGGATCCAGAGCCACCAAGGACCACCGCCCGTTACCCTGGATCCTGACTTTCGTCAGGATGACGCAAAGGTCTCAGCCCGGCCGGTTCTTCCCCAGATACCACGACAGCCGCGCAGCCCCCCGGCTCTTCGCCCGCGCGGGGTTCATCAGGTCGTACACCACCGCATTTTCCAGCACGCGCTGCACGTAATTGCGCGTCTCCTGGTACGGGATCGCCTCGACCCAATCGACCATGTCGACCGCGCCCGTGCGCGGATCGCCGTTCGCGCGGAGCCATTTGTTCACGTTGCCGCCGCCCGCATTATACGCCGCCACCGCGAGCGGATAGCTGCCGTAATTGGCGTACACGCGCTGGAAATAGCTCGATCCCAGCATGATCGACATGTTCGGATCGGTGGTCAGCGCCGCCTGGTTATAGGCCAGCCCGATCTTCCCCGACTGCTCGCGCGCGGTGGCGGGCATCAGCTGCATCAGCCCGCGCGCGCCGGCATGGCTGACCGCGGCCCGATCGAACTGGCTCTCCTGCCGCGAGATCGCGTGGATGATCGTCCAGTTATCCTCATACCCCGCCGGCACCGCGACCATCGGGAAGCCGACCGCGGAATAATCGCTGAGCCCGTTGGCCAATGCGCTCCGCCCGACCATCACGCCCAGATCGGGGCGATTGATCGTCTTCGACAGCTCGGCCGCGAGCAGATGATCGGTATCGGTCGTCGCGTCGGCGGCGATCTGGCGGACGAACGCGGTCTGGTCCTGCCAGTCGCCGATCTGGCCGAGGAACTTCACCGCGCGCACCGTCTCGCGCCGGTCGAACGCCGCGCGCGCCGACGGATCGATCGCGACCGACGCCACCGATGGCGGCGCGACCAGCGCGCGCCCGGTCCGCTCGTTCGCGAGCTGCCCGTAATATTGATCGCGATACCCGGCCGCCTGACCGTAGAAGGCCGCCGCCTGCGGTGCGAGCCCCGCCGCCTCGGCCGCACGCCCCGCCCAATAATAGCCCTTCGACCGGACCTGCGGCGAGCGCGAGCCGCGCGCATAGCGATCGAACAGCGTCATCGCATCCGCGGGCCGCCCGAGCTGCTTCATCGCCACCCGGCCGCCGAGCCAGGCGAGATTGGTATATTCGTCGCGCTCGGCATAGGATTTGGTCGAGACGTCGGCGCCATAGGGATAGGCATCGTCGATCTGCCGCGCGATGTCGTAGGCGACCTGATACTGGCTGTCGTTCGCCGCGCCGTTCGCGTTGGTGACCAGCACCTCGTACCATTCCGCCGCATTGCCCGGCCGCGTTGTAAGCGACCGCGGCCGCGCCAGCCATGCGCGGGCCGAGGGACTCGCCCCCGAATTGCGCAACCACTGCGCCCGGTCCGCGACATAGCCCGCATCGTTGGCGTACAGGGTCTGCGTCGCGGACGAGATGTCCGAGGCATTTAGCGCATTCGTCCGGAACGCGAGCCGCGCCGCGAACACCGGCCGCCGCGCCGCGCTGGTCCATACCAGTTGCCGCTGTGCTGCCCCGGTCTGGCCCGCCCACAACAGCGCATCCATCCGCGCGTCCTGATCGTCGGGCGTCAGCGCACCCGGAAAGCCCGACAGCACCATCCCCTCGTCGGTCGGCGTCAGCCCGCTGCTGCGCCACGCGGTCCGCACTGCGGCATAGGCCTGATCGCGCGCGCCCGTCGCCTGCAGAGCGCGGGCATAAGCTACGCCGCCCGACGCCGACTGCGGCGGATAGCGGCGGAAGAACGCGGCGACGCTGACCGGCGACCCGGTGGCGGCCTTGCGCTCCGCCGCGCGGCGGTTGGCGGCCTCGTTCGGCCAGCCCGGATGCGCCATGAGGAAGCCCGCATAGCTGTCGAACGGAAGCGCATCGGTCTGCTGCAGCGCGCGCCACTGCGCGATCGTCGCGGCGATCGCGCCGTCGCTTGCCATCGGCTGCGCATTCGGCCCCATATTGGCAAGCTGCGTGCTGTAGCGATCGAGCGTCTGCTGACCGCCTCCGGACGCGGCGACCGTCCCCGCCACGACTGCAAGAAGAAGGCTCGTTTTCAACATCGATGCTACCATGTGGACAGCATACGCCTCGAACCCGTATCTGTCCTGAACGAAATCCGGATTCCACCCGGTATTTGGCGCAACAGGCCAGACTTTTCTTCTCGCAGGGACGCAAGGCTACCCATGTTTTCAGGATCGATTCCGGCACTCGTCACGCCGTTCGCCGCCGATGGCAGCTTCGACGAAACCGCGTACCGCGACTTCATCGAATGGCAGATCGAGGAGGGCTCGTCGGGCCTCGTCGCGTGCGGCACCACCGGCGAAGCGGCGACCTTGTCGTATGACGAGCATTTCCACGTCGTCCGCGTCTGCGTCGACCAGGCGAAGAGCCGCGTCCCCGTGATCGCCGGCGCGGGGTCGAACGATACGCGCGTCGCCTCCGCCAACCTGCGCGCTGCCAAGGACGCCGGCGCCGACGCCGCGCTGATGGTGCCGCCTTATTACAACCGGCCGGGGCAGGAGGGCATCTTCCGCCATTTCGAGGCGCTCGCCGCGACGACGCCGCTGCCGATCATCCTCTACAACGTGCCCGCGCGCACGGTGACGGACATCCAGCCGGCGACGCTCGCCCGGATCGTCGAGGCGTTCCCCGACGTGTTCGTCGGCGTGAAGGATGCGAGCGGCGTACTCGCCCGCGTCTCACAGCACCGCGCGGCGTGCGGACCCGATTTCTGCCAGCTGTCGGGCAATGACGACATGGCACTCGCATTCAACGTGATGGGCGGCACCGGCTGCATCTCGGTGACGGCGAACGTCGCGCCCAGGCTGTGCGCCGAGTTCCAGACGGCATGCCAGTCGGGCGATTTCGTCACCGCGCTGGCGTACCAGGACAAGCTCTATCCGCTCCACGAAGCGCTGTTCACCGATGCGTCGCCGGGGCCGGTGAAATACGCGATGTCGAAGGTCCGCGCCGGTTTCCCCGAAACTCTGCGCCTGCCGATGACGCCTGCGGGTGAGACGTCGCGCATGGCCATCGACATCGCTCTGAGCCATGCTGGTCTGATCTAAGTTCCAGAAAGGAACTGCATTGGTGAAGTATCTCGAAAAGGCGAACAACGAAACATTGTCCTTTTGCCAGTGCGAACGCGCGCTTGCATCAATTCCGGGCCAGTTGGATTGCCCTTGGTGTGGCTGCGGTTATCTGATCTCCTGCACATATTGCAGGAAGGCATTTACCTACGCTAGGGTCGTCGAGATCGACTTGAGCTATGTGGAGATTGTCACCGCAGACCGAAAACGCGGAGGTTACGATACGGCGATCGGTGTCGTTCAACCGCAAGCGGATTGGTTGGCCGACGTCATGCAAGATTTCGAAATAGGCGATCTCGTCGTCTATTTCGACGGCTTCTACCTTAAGGCAGAAGCCGATACTCTCGAACTCGACGGACTTTTCGCAATCCATTCGCTTGATCGGCTGCCACATCATGACGCACTGATTGAGCCAGCGGCGCTGCTCGCGACGCTTGGAAACGTGGAGTATTGGCTATCGCGCGAGCGGCCCTTTCGCGAAATCGATAACGAATAGGCCGATCCAACCCCCGCCACCGCTTCCCCTAAGCCCCGCGACCTCCTACATCGCGCGTCCCATGGCACGTCCCAAACCCCCCACCTTCGAGAAGACCAAGATCGTCGCCGAGAACCGGCGCGCACGGTATGATTATTATATCGAGCAGGTGTTCGAGGCGGGCATCGCGCTCACCGGCACAGAGGTGAAGGCACTGCGCGGCGGCGAGGGGTCGATCGCCGAGGCTTATGCCGAGGTGAAGGGCAAGAACGTCGTCCTGGTGAATTCGAATATTCCCGAATTCAGCCATGGCAACCGGTTCAACCACGAGCCCAAGCGGCCCCGTAAGCTGCTGCTGCACGAGCGCGAGATCAACAAGATGTTCGGCGCGGTCGCGCGTCAGGGCATGACGCTCGTGCCCTTGATGATCTACTTCAATTCGAAGGGCCGCGCGAAGATCGAACTGGCGCTCGCCAAGGGCAAGCAGAACCACGACAAGCGCGATTCGGTAAAGGAACAGGACTGGAAGCGCGAGCAGGGCCGGATCATGCGGGATCGCGGATAGCCTGTGTCCAAGGCACCGGGCAGCATATTCTCGCGTCTTGCGGCGTGGTCGCATAGCAATCTGCCCACGCGCGAATCGATGGAGAAGAACCGTCTTCTCCGTCCCGTCGCGCACCGCGTGCTTGCGCCCGAGCTCTGGCGGTTCACCCGTCGATCGGTGCCGCGTGGCGTCGCGCTCGGGATGGTCGCCGGCATCCTCATCCCGGTCGCGCAGACGCCGGTCGCCGCGGTCTTCGCGTTGCCGTTTCGCGCCAACGTGCCGACCGCGGTGCTGACCACCTTCATCACCAACCCGCTGACCACGCCGCCGCTATGGATCGCGGCGTATTGGATCGGCTCTTCGATGCTACGGCTCGACGAGCATGTCCCCGGTCAGCCTGTCGCCGAGGCCGCCGCACGGACCGAATGGATCCCGTGGCTGATGCAGGCGGGGCCCGCCACGGCGCTCGGCCTGCTAGTCATCACGATCGTCTGCTCGGTCGGTGGCTATGCGCTCAGCGCGCTGGGCTGGCGGTTGTGGATCGCGCGCAAATGGCGGAACCGGCACGATAATCGCCCTGGTAATGTTTCGTAACATTTGACACCGGTTGGAATTGACGGACCGTCTTATCCGCGTAAAACACGCGATATCCAGACGGTTTTTTCTCCGAGGTTCTTGATGCGTAAGTCGATTGTTACCGTGATCCTGCTCGCGTCCGCCGCATCGGCGATCGCGCAAACCAGCCCGTCGCCGACGCCTTCGCCGACGCTCGCCAAGGCCGCGAAGGGCTCGGTCGCGTCGAAAGACGCGAACAAGCCGCAGATCGGTGATTTCGGTTTCGACATGGCCGGCCGCGATACCAGCGTGACGCCGGGCACCGACTTTTTCGATTACGCGAACGGCGGCTGGGTGAAGACGACGCCGATCCCCGCCGATCGCTCGTCCTACGGCATGTTCCACGTCCTCCAGGACCTGTCGCTCGAACGCACGCGCACGATCCTCGACGTGTCGGCCAAGACGCCCGGCGACAAGGTCGGCGATTTCTACACCAGCTTCATGGACGAGGCCGCGGTCAACGCGAAGGGCGTGACCCCGGTCAAGCCGATGCTTGCCGCGCTGAAGGCGACCAAGGACAAGACCGCGCTCGTGACCGAGATCGCCAAGCTCCAGCGCATGGGCGTCGGCGGACTGGTCGGCGTCGGCGTGCAGCAGGACGACAAGGACCCGACCACCTATGTCGTCGGCCTCGGCCAGAGCGGACTCGGGCTGCCCGACCGCGATTATTATCTGAAGGATGATGCCAAGCTCGCCACCATCCGCACGGCGTACCAGGCGTATCTCACGCGGATGCTGACGCTCGCGGGCGAGCCCAATGCCGCCGCGCGTGCCGCCGCGGTCTTCGCGATGGAGAAGGGCCTCGCGACTGCGCACTGGACGCGGATCGAGAGCCGCGATGCCGACAAGACCTACAACAAGTGGACCGCCGCCGATTTCGCCGCGAAGGCCCCCGGCTTCCCCTGGGCGCAGTATATGACTGCAATGGGCGTCACCGGCCGTCCGTTCTACCTCGTCGCACAGCCCAGCGCGGTGACCGGCGAGGCCAAGGTGTTCGCCGACACGCCGGTCGGCGTCCTCCAGGACTATGCGATGCTCAAGGTACTGCGGTCGTATGCGCCGTACCTGTCGAGCGATTTCGACAAGACCAACTTCGGCTTCTACGGCACCACGCTGTCGGGCACGCCCGAGCAGCAGGTCCGCTGGAAGCGCGGCGTCTCGACCGTATCGGGCGCGATGGGCGAGGCGATCGGCGAGCAATATGTGGCCAAATATTTCCCGCCCGCCTCGAAGGCGGCAGCCGACGATCTGGTGAAGAACGTCATCGCGGCAATGGGCGAGCGTCTCAAGAACCTCGAATGGATGGCGCCCGAGACCAAGACCAAGGCGCTTGCCAAGCTGGCCGCGTTCACCCCCAAGATCGGCTATCCGGACAAGTGGCGCGATTATTCGGCGCTGCAGATCCAGCGCGGCGATCTCGTCGGTAACGTCGCGCGCGCCAACGCGTTCGAATATGACCGCGATCTCAAGAAGCTGGGCCAGCCGATCGATCGGGCCGAATGGTTCATGACGCCGATGACGATCAACGCCTATGCCAACCCGACGATGAACGAGGTCGTCTTCCCCGCCGCGATCCTCCAGCCGCCCTTCTTCGATCCGAAGGCGGACCCCGCGGTCAACTATGGCGGCATCGGCGCGGTGATCGGCCACGAGATCAGCCATCACTTTGACGATCAGGGCCGCAAATACGATCTCAACGGCAAGCTGACCGACTGGTGGACGGCACAGGACGTCGCGCGCTTCAAGGTGTTCACCGATGCGCTCGTGAAGCAGTATGACGCGTATGAGCCGCTGCCCGGCCAGCACATTCAGGGCGGGCTGACGCTCGGCGAGAACATCGCCGATCTGGCAGGGCTGACAGTGGCGTACGACGCGTATCACAAGTCGCTGGGCGGCAAGCCGGCGCCGGTCATCGACGGCACGACGGGCGACCAGCGCTTCTATTACGGCTGGGCGGGCGTGTGGCGCACCAAGTTCCGTGACGCCGCGCTCCAGCAGACATTGCTGTCGGATCCGCATTCGCCGGGCCATCAGCGCGTCCTGACCGTCCGCAACCTCGACCCCTGGTACGCCGCGTTCGGCGCCAAGCCCGGTGAGGCCAGCTACCTCGCCCCCGCCAACCGCGTCCGCATCTGGTAACGACGACACCGCCGAACGCCTCACAGAGCCCCGTCATCCTGGGCTCGACCCAGGATCCAGAGCCACACGCACCGACGTCCGTGGCTCTGGATCCTGACTTTCGTCAGGATGACGCAGTTTGGAGAACCCCATGAAGTCCTTCCTCGTCGCCGGCCTGCTCGCCGCCACCGCCATCACCGGCGTCACCGCCGCCATCTCGCAAACCACCGAGTCCGCGCCGCCCGCCGCCGCTCCAGCCTCGACCGGCGCGCAGTACGGTACGTTCGGCTTCGACGAGAAGGGCATGGACAAGACCGTCCAGCCCGGCGACGACTTCTACACCTTCGCCAACGGCAACTGGTCGAAGGCCAACCCGATCCCCGCCGACAAGTCGAACTACGGCTCGTTCAACCTGCTGTCCGACCTGTCCGAGACGCGCACCCGCGGCATCCTAGACACCGCCGCAAAGGACAAGACCTCGAAGATCGGCCGCGCCTACGCGACCTTCCTCGATACCGGCACGATCGAGGCCAAGGGGCTCGCCCCGATCCGTCCCTGGCTCGGCAAGATCGCCGCGCTGAAGGACCGCGCCGGCTATCCGGCGCTGCTCGCCGAAGCCGACCGCGCCGGGATCGGCGGCCCGTTTGGCGGCGGCGTCGGCCAGGACGACAAGCTGCCTGAGCAATATGCGCTCTCGCTCGGCCAGTCGGGCGTAGGCCTGCCCGACCGCGATTATTATCTCAGCACCGACGCCAAGCTGGTCGAGGCGCGCAATGCCTACCGCGCGCACATCGCCAAGATGCTGACGCTCGCGGGCGAACCCAATGCCGAGGCGCGCGCCACCGCGCTGCTGGCGTTCGAGACCGAGATCGCCAAGGTCAGCTGGACTCGCGTCGACAGCCGCGATGCCACCAAGACCTACAACAAGATGACCGTCACCGATCTCGCCAAGCGCGCGCCCGGCTTCGATTTCGCCGCCTATTTCAAGGCGATCGGCACGCCGGTCCCGACCGTTATCGTCGCACAGCCCTCGGCGATCACCGGCATCGCCAAGCTCGTTGCGACCGCGCCGCTCGGCGTGCTCAAGGACCAGCTGATGCTCCGCTCGCTCGACGGCTATGCGGACGTCCTGCCCAAGGCGTTCGATGCCGAGCAGTTCGCGTTCTACGGCACCGTCCTCGGCGGCACGCCCGAGCAGGAGGCCCGCTGGAAGCGTGGCGTGCAGTTCACGAGCGGCGCGCTCGATGACGAGGTCAGCAAGCTCTACGTCGCGCAGTATTTCCCGCCCGAAACCAAGGCCGCGGCGGATACTTTGGTCAAGAACGTCCTCGCCGCGATGGGCCGCCGGATCGACAAGCTCGAATGGATGGCGCCCGAGACGAAGGTGAAGGCGCACGCCAAGCTCGCCGCGTTCACGCCCAAGATCGGCTATCCCAGCCAGTGGAAGGATTTCTCCGCGCTGACGATCACTTCCGGCGATGCGTTCGGCAACGAATGGCGCGCCAACGAATGGCAGCACCAGGACAATATTTCGAAGCTCGGCAAGCCGCTGCAGCGCTGGGAATGGGGCATGACGCCGATGACGGTGAACGCTTATGCCAATTTCGGCATGGTCGAGATCGTCTTTCCCGCAGCCATCCTGCAGCCACCCTTCTTCGATCCGAAGGCCGACGATGCGGTCAATTACGGCGGCATCGGCGCGGTGATCGGCCATGAGCTGAGCCATCATTTCGACGACCAGGGCTCGAAATACGACGCCAAGGGTCAGCTCACCGACTGGTGGACGCCCAAGGACATCGCCGGCTTCCAGGCGCTCACCGGCAAGCTCGGCGCACAATATGACGCGTACGAACCGCTGCCGGGCATGCACGTGAAGGGCCAGCTGACGATGGGCGAGAACATCGCCGATCTCGCCGGGCTCACGGTCGCGTACGACGCCTACCACACCGCGCTCGGCGGCAAGGCGGCGCCGGTGCTCGACGGCTTCACCGGCGACCAGCGCTTCTATCTCGGCTGGGCGCAGGTCTGGCGCCGCAACTACCGCGAAGCCAACCTTCGCAACCGCTTGCTGACCGATCCGCACTCGCCATCGCAGCAGCGCAGCTGGGTCGTGCGCAACCTCGACCCCTGGTACGCGGCGTACAAGCCAACCGCCGGGCAGAAGCTGTATCTGACGCCGGAGCAGTGCGTCCGGATCTGGTAACCAGCGTACCGCCCGTCCCCGCCTCCTGATGGGGGCGGGGGCGTATGATACCCACCGCACTATCCGGGGGAACGCCCAACCCCAACCACTCCGTCCTGACTTTCGTCAGAACGACGGGAAGAGGGTAGGGCGCCCCCGCAGTCCGCGCGGTCGTCGTCCGAAAACGACCATCCCGCTTGACGCCTTACCCCGCAACAGCGGATGACCCCGCGCAATGGCATCGTTCGCTTTACCCACACCCGCCCGCAACGCGGCGCTCGTCGCCGCCGTCTCGGGCACCGCCGCCGCGGCGATCGTCCTCCTGCTGGTCGGCAGCTGGATCGCGGCCGCCGGTTTCTTCGCCGCGGCCGTCATCGTCATCGGCGCGCTGATCGCGTGGCGCCTGCTGAACCCCGTCGCCCAGACTGCGGCACGCCCGGTCGACTGGGACCTCACCCGCACCGTCGCCGAAGCAGGCACCGACGCGCTCGCGATTACCGACCGCGCCGGACGCCTGGTTTGCGCCAACGACGCGTATGAAGCGCTGTTCGAAGGCTTTCCGACGCCCCCCGGACTCCCGCTGGACGATACCGGCGCCGCAGCCCTTGCCGACGCCGGCCGATCCGCCTGGCGCGACGGTACCGCGCAGGTCGAACGCCTCAATGCGCGGGGCATCTGCCTGTCCGCGCAGATCGCGCGCGCTGGCGACGATGCCGACATGCTCGTCTGGCGCTTCGTCACTGCGCAGGAACACGACCTTGCCGAGACGCTCGCCGCGCTGCTCGCCGGCCCGACCGGCGACCGGCTCGGCGGCAGCGGCATCATGGCGGCCTTGCTCTCGCCCGACGGCCGCGTCCGCACTGCCAACCGCGTGCTCAGAGCGCGTGCGTGCGGCGATGAATACGACTCGATCGAAGGCCGCGATTTCGCCCGCTTCCTCATCACCGACAGCCGGGGCCTCGTCCGCTTCGAACGCGAGGGCCTTGAGGGCACGCCGCTCCGCGTCCTCCAGATTCCGTTCCTCGACGGCGATGACGCGCCCGTCCTGGTCGCGCTGCTCGACGAGGAGGAGAATGCCCCCGCGCTTGGCGCCAGTGCCTCCGCGCACGTCCGCAGCCTGGTCAGCATGATGCCGTTCGGTATGGCGCTCGTCGACCGCGACGGCCGCTTCCTCCAGATGAACGATTCGTTCTTGCGCGCCGCCGGCGTCAATGCGGTCGCGCCGCCGCTCTATCCGGGCGATCTCGTCGTCCGCGAGGACAAGGCCGCGGTCGCCGACGCGATCCGGAAATTCGCGAGCGGCGCGACGCATTCCGCCGACATGGCGGTCCGGCTCAAGGATCACCCCGACGAGCCGGTCGCGCTCACCATCGCCGGTGCGCGCGGCCTCGGCGACGCCGCCGTCCTGCTCAGCCTCAAGGACAATAGCGAGGAAAGTCGCCTCAAGCGCGAGGTCGCTCAGGCCACCAAGATGCAGGCGGTCGGCCAGCTCGCGGGCGGCGTCGCGCATGATTTCAACAACATCCTGACCGCGATCATCGGGCATTGCGACCTGATGCTGATGCGCCATTCGCCCGGCGACAGCGATTATGACGACATCCAGCAGGTCCGCACCAACTCGAACCGCGCCGCCAGCCTGACGCGCCAACTGCTCGCCTTCTCGCGCCAGCAGACGCTCCGCCCGCAAATCCTCCAGCTCCCCGACGTCGTCTCGGAAGTTTCGAACCTGCTCAAGCGCCTCATGGGCGAGAACGTCCGGCTGGACATGACACACGGCCGCAATCTCGGCCCGGTCCGTGCTGATCCGGGCCAGCTCGAACAGGTCGTCGTCAATCTCGCGGTCAACGCGCGCGACGCGATCGTCTCGGCGAACGCGCGCGGTGGCGGCGTGCTGACGATCACCACGCGCGCGGTGCCCGCGTCGGAGGTGCGCGAGATGGCGTCCGACATTCTGCCCGTCGCCGACTATACCGCGCTGATCGTCCAGGACACCGGCACCGGCATCCCACCCGACGTGCTGCCCAAGATCTTCGAGCCGTTCTTCACCACCAAGGAATTCGGCAAGGGCACCGGCCTTGGCCTCTCGACCGTCTACGGCATCGTCAAACAGTCCGGCGGCTACATCTTCGCCGACAGCAAGCCGGGGCAGGGCGCGACCTTCTCGATGTACCTGCCGGTCCATTCGGCGCCCGCCGCCACGCGTCCGATGGTCGTCAAGCCGACGCCCAAGCCCGTCGACCTGTGGGGCACGGGCACGATCCTGCTGGTCGAGGACGAGGACATGGTCCGCGCAGTCGCCGAGCGTGCGCTGGTGCGCCAAGGCTATACCGTGCTGACCGCGGAAAACGGCGAGATAGCACTGGAAGTACTGGAGAAACACGGTCGCCCCGACCTGCTCATCAGCGACGTCGTCATGCCGCAGATGGATGGCCCGACAATGGTCCGTCATGCGCGCGAGAAATTTCCCGACCTGCCGATCCTGTTCATGTCTGGCTATGCCGAGGAGCAGTTGCGCAAGTCGATCGACCTCGACAATGTCGCGTTTCTGCCCAAGCCCTTCTCGGTCCAGGAACTCGCCGAAGCGGCACGAGACGTGCTGGCCACGCGCTGACTCGAACAAGATGTTGGCAAGTCGTAACAATCCCGACTATGCGATCGGTATGACCGCTCCCCAACAGATCCTCATCGTCGAGGACGAACCGTTGATCGCCATGATGCTCGAGGATTTCCTCGAGGTGCTGGACAAGGGGGTGGCGGGTTCCGTCGACACCGTCGCCGATGCGTTGAAGCGGATCGAAGAGGGCGGCGTCGACGGCGCGATCCTCGACGTGAACCTGCGTGGCGGCGAAAAAAGCACCGCAGTCGCCGAGGCCTTGGCGGCAAAGGGCGTCCCGTTCGTCTTTGCCACCGGCGGCGGCGATGACGGTGTCGCCCCGGAGTTCCGCGACCGCCCGCGATTGCAGAAGCCCTTCACGATGGACGGCGTAGCAAAGGCATTGGCGGGACTCTGACTGTCGTCTCCCGCGGGGCGCAATTGCGGCCCCGCTGCGTAGCGATTGGATGGCCGGGGGCGGATCACAAGCACGTGCCGTCGACCTGACGAGAGTGGGGATCGCGTACCCAACCGGTCATCCTGACGGAAGTCGGGGTTCCAAACCCCTCCCGTCATCCTGACGAAAGACGGGGTCCCAAACCCACCCCGTCATCCTGACGAAAGTCAGGATCCAGGGTAACGAACGATGTGCTGCTTGGCTCTGGATCCTGACTTTCGTCAGGATGACGGACGAGGTGGCCGTCGCCAGCCCCGCTATCCGCGCAAGGACGAGGCCAATATTGACTTGCGCCAGTGACCGATGCGCGAACGCCGGGGTCTATGGATTGGCGCCTGCACGAGCGTGACAGGCAACACCACGCGCAAAAATCGACGCAACTCTCTTGCGCAAATACCCTCTGTCGCGACATAGGCGTTCGTCATGACCCGCACATTCGATAAATCGCGCCTGCCGAGCCGCCATGTCTCCGTCGGTCCCGAACGCGCCCCGCACCGCAGCTATTACTACGCGATGGGCCTCGACGAGGAGCAGATCGCGCGCCCGTTCGTCGCGCTCGCGTCCGCCGGCAATAACTCCGCGCCCTGCAACACCACGCTAGACGCGCAGGCCGATGCCGCGCAGGCAGGCGTCATCCAGGGCGGCGGGATGCCGCGCCGGTTCAACACGATCACCGTCACCGACGGGATCGCGATGGGCCACCAGGGCATGAAGGCCTCGCTGGTGAGCCGCGAAGTCATCGCCGATTCGGTCGAGCTCTCGGTCCGCGGCCATTGCTACGACGCGCTGGTCGGGTTCGCCGGTTGCGACAAATCCTTGCCCGGCATGATGATGGCGATGCTCCGCCTCAATATCCCGAGCGTGTTCGTCTATGGCGGCTCGATCCTGCCCGGCCGCTACCAGGAGCGCGACGTCACCGTCGTCGACGTCTTCGAGATCGTCGGCAAATACGCGGCGGGTGCGTGCCCGCTGTCCGAGGTCCACGCGCTCGAGAAGGTCGCGTGCCCCGGCCATGGCGCCTGCGGTGGCCAGTACACCGCCAACACGATGGCCTGCGTCGCCGAGGCGATCGGATTGTCGATCCCGAACAGCAACATGGTGCCGGCGCCTTACATCACGCGCGAACAGATTGCGGTCGCGGCGGGTGCGCAGGTCATGGAGTGCCTCGCCGACAATATCCGCCCGCGCGACATCTGCACGCGCGAGGCGTTCATCAACGCCGCGCGCGTCGTCGCCGCGACCGGCGGCTCGACCAACGCCGCACTGCATCTGCCTGCGATGGCGTCCGAAGCCGGCATCGAGTTCGACCTGTTCGACGTCGCCGAGATCTTCAAGACGACGCCGTATATCGCCGATCTCAAGCCCGGCGGTAAGTACGTCGCCAAGGACATGTACGAGGCCGGCGGCGTCTACATGCTGATGAAGACGATGCTGGCCGGCGGCTTCCTCGACGGCAGCTGCATGACCGTGACGGGCAAGACGCTGGGCGAGAACATCGACCAGGTGACGTGGAACCCCGACCAGAAGGTCATCTACGACATCAACACCCCGCTGACGCCTACTGGCGGCGTCGTGGGCCTGCGCGGCAGCCTCGCCCCCGACGGCGCGATCGTGAAGGTCGCCGGCATGCACCGCCTCCAGTTCAGTGGCCCCGCACGCGTGTTCGACTGCGAGGAGGACACCTTCGCCGCGGTCGAAAACCGCGAGATCAACGAAGGCGAAGTCATCGTCATCCGCTACGAAGGCCCCAAGGGCGGCCCCGGCATGCGCGAAATGCTGTCGACCACCGCCGCGCTCTACGGCCTCGGCATGGGCGAGAGCGTTGCGCTGATCACCGACGGCCGCTTCTCGGGTGGCACGCGCGGCTTCTGCATCGGCCATGTCGGCCCCGAAGCCGCCGATGGCGGCCCGATCGCGCTCGTCGAAAACGGCGACATCATCCATATCGATGCCGAGGCCGGCACGATCGACCTGGACGTTCCCGAGGACGTCATGGCAGCGCGCCGCGCGGCATGGGTCCCGCGTACCAACGATTACGGTTCGGGCGCACTGTGGCGCTATGCGAAGACCGTCGGCCCGGCCTACAAGGGCGCCGTCACGCACCCAGGAGCCGCAGCCGAAACCCATGTCTACGCGGATATCTAAACCGCTTCAGTGTCTTGGCGTGCTTCTCTCGCTCCCGCTCGCCGCGGGCGGGCGGGAGCAGCCGGCCGACACGACGGTCGCGGCGCAACGGCAAGCCACCTCCGCAGATGAAGCGCGCATCGCGTGCGCGCGCGGCGATGCGGCACTGGCCGCGACCTGCACGATCGAGCAGGCGCAGGGGCGCGATGGCCTGATCCTGACGATCCGCCATCCCGACGGCGCGTTCCGTCGCCTGCTCGTCACGCAGGACGGTCGCGGCGTGATCGCCGCCGACGGGGCGGAGGTCGCCAAGGTCACGGTCATGGGCGCGGACGGGATCGAGGTGGCGCTCGGCGGCGACCGCTACCGCCTCCCGGCCACGATCAAGGGCGCGGCGAAACCGTCATGATCCGGATCGAAGGCCAACCCATCCTGACCGCTGCCGAAATGCGCGCCGCCGAAGACGCGGTAATCGCGACCGGCGTCTCGGTGGACACGCTGATGGAGCGAGCCGGCACCGCAATCGCGCACGCCGTCCGCCGCCTGGCCGGATCGAACGACGTCCTGATCCTGTGCGGCCCCGGCAACAACGGCGGCGACGGCTATGTCGCCGCGCGCGTGCTGGCCGAGATGGGCGCAACGGTGCGCATCGCCGCGCTGTCCGAACCAAAGACGGATGCGGCCAAGGCGGCGAGGGCAGGGTGGTCGGGGCCGGTCGAAACGCTGGCCGACGCGCAGCCCGCCCCGATCCTCGTCGACGCGCTGTTCGGCACCGGGCTGACGCGGGCCCTCGGTGTGATCGAGACCACGAGCCAAGCTTCCAACCCTCGCCGTTCCCCGCGGACGCGGGGGCCCAGGATAGGCCGTCAGGCGCGCCGTTGGAACTTAGCTGGGCCCCCGCGTCCGCGGGGGAACGGTCCGTTGTTGAGAAGCTTCACACCCTCGTCACCGCCGCCCAGCTCAGCATCGCCGTAGACCTCCCCAGCGGCCTCGCCACCGACTTCGGTAAGGCCCTCAGCACGCCCCCCGTCTTCGACCTCACGCTAACCCTCGGTGCGGTGAAGCCCGCGCACCTCCTCCAACCCGCCGCCCGCTACTGCGGCAATATCCGCCTCCTAGACATCGGCGTCCCTACCATCAGCGACGCCGAAGTCCTGAAAGCCCCAATCCTCCCGACCCCCGGCCCGGACGCACACAAATACACGCGAGGCATGGTCGCGATCATCGCCGGGACCATGTCAGGCGCCGCCGACCTCGCCGCGCTCGCCGCGATGCGCGCCGGCGCCGGCTACGTGACCTTGCTCGGCGACAGCCAGGGCCCCCCGCACGCGCTGGTCCGCACGCCGTTCTCAACCCAAGCGCTCGCCAACGACCGGATCGGCGCGCTCGTCATCGGCCCAGGCCTCGGCCGCGACGACGCCGCCCGCACCCGCCTCGACGCCGCGCTCGCGGCCGGTCACCCGATGATCATCGACGGCGACGCGCTTCGCCTGATCGACCCCGACCGTATCAAGGCGCTGAAGGTCCCCGTCATCCTTACCCCGCACGCAGGCGAGTTCGACGCGCTCTTCGGCAAGTCGGACGCCGATAAGATCACCCGCGCCCGCGACGCCGCCGCCCGCGCGAACGCGGTCGTCGTCTTCAAGGGCGCGGACACCGTCATCGCCGCCCCCGACGGCCGAGTCCGCGTCGCACAGGCCGCCAGCGACTGGCTCTCCACCGCGGGGACCGGCGACGTCCTCGCCGGCGCGATCGGCGCGATTCTCGCCGCGGGCCTCGATCCTCTCGATGCCGCCGGCGCAGGCGTGTGGCTCCACGGTGACGCCGCCCGCCGATTGGGCGCAGCATTTATCGCCGACGACTTGGCGGACGCGCTGCGGTGCGCCAGAGCGGCCTTATGACTTCTGAACAGACGATCGACACCATCATTCGCATCGCGGCGCGCGGCGACGGGATCACCGCCGACGGCCGCCACGCCGCGCTGACCGCCCCCGGCGACACGCTCGCCGCCGACGGCACCGTCACGCACGGGGCCCACCACCAGACGCCGCCCTGCGTGCATTTCCCGACCTGCGGCGGCTGCCAGCTCCAGCATCTCGACGACCAGAGCTATGCCGAGTTCGTCACCGACCGCATCGCCTCCGCGCTCGACGGGCAGGACCTGGCCGCGCCCATCCGCACCCCGCACATCTCGCCCGTGCGCAGCCGCCGCCGCGCGACGCTTCACGCCGAGGGCAAGGGCGGCAAGATCACGCTCGGCTTCACCGCCGAAAAGGCGCACACGATCGTCGACATCAAGGAATGCTGGATCCTCGATCCGCGCCTGTTCGCGCTCGTCCAGCCGCTCCGCCAGCTGCTCCGGCGCCTGAACTTCCGTCGCCGCGCCGACATCCACCTGACGCTCGCCGATCAGGGCGCGGACATCCTGATCACCGGTTTCGCCCCCGAAGGGCTCGCGGCCGCCGAGGCACTCACCAAATTCTGCAAAGACCAGAAAATCGCGCGCGTCGCGTTCGATGACGGTCTCGGACCCGAGACGCGCTGGGAGCCCGACGCGGTCACGATCACGCTCGGCGGCGTTCCCGTCCCGCTGCCGCCCGCCTCGTTCCTGCAGGCCACGCCCGATGGCGAGGCCGCGCTGACCGCCGCCGTGATCGAAGCGATCGGCAAGGCCACCACCGTGGCCGACCTGTTCGCCGGGCTCGGTACCTTCACGCTGGCGATCCCCGCCAAGGTCTACGCCGCCGAAGGCGCACGCGACGCGCTCGCCTCGCTAAAGGCCGCCGCGCACAGCACGCAGCGCCCGGTCTATCCCGAGCACCGCGACCTCTATCGCCGCCCGCTGACCGTCGCCGAACTCGATCGCTTCGACGCGGTCGTGATCGACCCGCCCCGCTCCGGCGCGCGCGAGCAGGCGACCGCGCTGGCGGCGTGCAAGACACCGGTGATCGTCTACGTCTCGTGCAACCCGGCCACCTTCGCGCGCGATGCGAAGGAGCTGTGCGACGCGGGCTGGCGGATCGACTGGGTCCAGCCGGTCGGCCAGTTCCGCTGGTCCACGCATGTGGAACTCGCGGCGAAATTCACGCGCCCCGCGCCCCCATCGTCATCCTGACGAAAGTCAGGACCCAGAGCCACGAACGCTGCGCCGTGTAACCCTGGGTCCCGGATCAAGTCCGGGATGACGGGGGTGGATACACCGCACTCACGAAGAACAACCCGTCGGGCGGCGCATTCAGCCCCAGCATCGCCCGATCCTTCGCCGCCAGCGCCTTGGCCACATCGCCGACCGCCCAGCGCCCCATCCCGACCAACGCCAGGCACCCGACCATCGACCGCACCTGATGATGCAGGAACGACCGCGCCGCCGCGTAAATGAACAGACGCTCGCCCTTGCGAACCACCTCGAGCCGGTCGAGCGTCCGCACCGGGCTGTCCGCCTGGCAATGCGCCGACCGAAACGTCGTGAAATCATGCCGCCCGACGAGTGCCTGCGCCGCCGCCGCCATCGCGTCCGCATCAAGCGGCTGCGGCACCTGCCACGCCAGCCCCGCCTCGAAGGTCAGCGGCGATCGCCGGTTGATAATCCGATACTCGTACGACCGCCCCACACACGAAAACCGCGCATGCCAATCGTCATCGACGACCTCGCAGGCCAGCACCGACACCGGCGCCGGCTTCACCAGCGCATTCAGCCCCTCCATCAACCGGAACGCCGCGAGCGGCTTCTCGATATCGACATGCGCGCGCATCGCCATCCCGTGCACGCCCGCATCGGTCCGCCCCGCCGCCTGCACCGAGGCGGTCTCGCCGGTCATTTTCAGCACCGCCGCCTCGAGTGCTGCCTGAACGCTCGGCCCATGCTTCTGCCGCTGCCAGCCCATGAACGGCCGGCCATCGAATTCCACCGTCAACGCGAACCGCGTCAAAGCTGCGTCCCCGAGCGAACTGGAAACCCGCGCAGCAGCTCCTCGGTCGATGTGACGCCGCGCCCGGCCCGTTGCACCAAGGTCGGCCGGATCGCGCCGTCGCCGCAGCCGATCGTCAGCGCGTCGTCGACCGTCAGCCCCTCGCACCCCAGAAAGCTGAACGGCAACACGTCCGCCGCGAGCACCTTCACGCGCTCGCCAGCGACCTCGAACCACGCGCCGGGCGCAGGGTTCATCGCGCGCACCAGCCGCTCGACCTCGCTCGCCGACCGTTCGAAGTCGATCCGCGCCTCCGCCTTGTCGATCTTGGCGGCATAGGTGACGCCCTCCTCGGGCTGCGGCCGGGCAGGGTAGGTGTCGAGATCGCCCAGCACCTCGACCATCAACCGTGCTCCCATCGTCGACAGCTCGGCGGTGAGGTCGCCCGCCGTCTTCTCCGCAACGTCGGTCCGCCCCTCGAGCCGAACCGCCCCGGTATCCAGCCCCGCCTCCATCTGCATGATGCCAACGCCGGTTTCCGAATCGCCCGCGAGGATAGCCCGCTGCACCGGCGCCGCCCCGCGCCACCGCGGCAACAGCGAGCCGTGCACGTTCAGGCACGCGAACCGCGGCGCATTTAGCAGCGCGCGCGGCAGGATCAGGCCATACGCCGCGACGACCGCGACATCCGCCCCCAAGGCCGCAAACGCCTCCCGAGCCTCAACCCCCTCGGGCAGCGACGCCTTGAACGACACCGGCGTCCGGACTTCGATCCCCAGCGACTCCGCCCGAACCTGTACCGGCGACGGCACCAGCTCGCGCCCGCGCCGCCCGCCCGGTCGCGCCGGCTGGCAATACGCCGCAACGACGTCATGCCCCGCCGCGACGAGGGCCTCCAGCACCGGCACTGCGAAGTCCGGCGTTCCCATGAAGATGATCCGCATGCCGCCTCTCGAACACGCTGGCGGGGAACCGCGCAACCCCCTATCTGTTCCAGATGGCATCCCCCGAGATCGAGGCGCTGACGCAGGCGCTGGCCCGGCTCCCCGGCCTTGGCCCCCGGTCCGCACGCCGTGCCGTGCTGCATCTGCTCAAGAAGCGCGATGCGGCGCTGGGGCCGTTGCGCGAGGCGCTGACCGCGGTCGACGAGCGGCTGGAGAACTGCACCACCTGCGGCAACGTCGATACCACCAACCCCTGCGCGATCTGCGCCGACCTGCGCCGCGACCAGCGATCGCTGTGCGTGGTCGAGGAGGTTGCCGATCTCTGGGCGCTCGATCGCTCGCGGCTGTTCCCCGGCCGCTTCCATGTGCTGGGCGGCCGGCTGTCCGCGCTCGAAGGCATCCGCCCCGAGGATCTCAGCATCGACAGCCTCGTCCGCCGCATCGAAGTCGGCGGCATCGACGAAGTCGTCCTCGCGATGAACGCCACGCTGGAGGGCCAGACCACCGCGCACTACATCGCCGAGCGCATCGAACGCTTCCCGGTCCGCGTCACGCAGCTGGCACACGGCCTGCCGGTCGGCGGCGAACTCGACTATCTCGACGAAGGGACGCTGGCACAGGCGTTGCGCGCGCGCCGCCCGATGGCCTGATCGTCACGGCTTGCGCCAAGTGCTTGACGGCCCCCCGCGCGGAACCTAGCTGCGCGGTATGACCGTAATGACCGTTCTCGAAGTCCCCGATCCCCGCCTGCGCCTCGTCGCCGAGCCGGTGGAGACTGTCGATGATTCCACCCGCACGCTCGTCGCCGACATGATCGAGACGATGTATGACTTCAACGGCATCGGCCTGGCGGCGACTCAGGTCGGCGTGCAGAAGCGCGTCCTCGTCATCGACCTTCAGGAAGAGAAGGACGAGGAGGACAAGCCGATCAAGGCACCCAAGGCGTATATCAACGCCGAGATCCTGTCAGTCAGCGACGAGATGTCGACCTACAATGAGGGCTGCCTCTCGATCCCCGAGCAATATGCCGAGGTGGCACGCCCGGCGCGCTGCCGCGTGAAGTGGCTCGACGAAACCGGCGCGGCCCACGAGGAGGATTTCGACGGTCTGCTCTCGACCTGCATGCAGCACGAGATCGACCATCTCGACGGCGTGTTGTTCATCGACCACATCAGCCGCCTGAAGCGCGACATGGTGATGAAGAAGCTGGCGAAAATGCGCAAGCTGGGGTGAGGGGCCGGGGGCTATCGCTCCCCACCACACTCCGCCTTCCCGGCGAAGGCCGGGGCCCAGTTGGGGGACGCCGCTAACTGCGCGCAGTCGATCGTTACGATGACCTAGCCATCTGGACCCCGGCCTCCGCCGGGGTGGTGCGACACCACAACACACACCACCCCGGCGAAGGCCGGGGCCCAATTGGGAAACGCCGCTAACCGCGCGCAGCCCGTCATTACGACCACCTCACCAATTGGGCCCCGGCCTCCGCCGGGGTGGGAGTGGTTGCCCGGTGAGGCTGCCTGTGACGGCGCTCTCCTCCAGTTCCCCCGCGAAGGCGGGGGCCCAGGACCACGAACGCCACGGCCCGTAACCCTGGACTCCCGCCTGCGCGGGAGAACAATATTCCGATTGTCCTACATCAACCGTTCGACGTATGTTCCACCCATGACGTCTCCATCCCCCTCCCAAAACCGCTCGCTCAAGCGCGCCTCTCCCCCCAAGACCATGCTGCGCCAGCGTCTGCACTTTCTATACTTCACTCCAAAAACGGCGGTTTTCCGTGGCTGAGTTCGCCATCGTCGCCGTCCTCGCGCTCGCCGCCGGCCTGCTCCTCGGCTGGCTGCTAGCCTCGCGCAAAGCCCAGTCGCTCGCCGCCGACCTCGCGGTCGCCCAAACCAAAGCCGCCGACGCCGAGATCATCCGCACCGCGCGCGACGCCGTCGAACGCGAACGCAACGCGGCGATGCAGGACCTCGCCACCCTCCGCGCACAGAACGCCGAGCGGGCAGCAGATACCGACCGGCTGCGGTTAGACCTCGATACAATCCGCACTGATCGTGATGCCGCTCGGACGGAGAATGCAACTTTGAAGGCGCAAGGGGAGGCTTTTGAAGCACGCCTTCGGGAAACCAAGGACCTGATGGCCGCGCAGTTCGGCGACGTCGCCAACAAGTTGCTGAGCGACGCGCAGAAGACGTTCCTCGACCGCGCCGACGCGCGCTTCCGCCAGTCGGAGGAGTCCGCCGGACTGAACCTCAAGTCGATGCTGCAACCCGTCAGCGATCGCCTGCAACGCTACGAAGAGGGTGTCGCCAAGGTCGAGGCCGAGCGCCGCGACGCGTTCGGCGATCTCAAGGGCCAGATCGAACAGATGCGCCTCGGCCAGGAAAAGGTCTCCACCGAAGCTGCCAAGCTCGTCAATTCGCTCCGCAACGCCCCGAAATCCCGCGGCCGCTGGGGCGAGCAGCAGCTCAAGAACGTCCTCGAAACCTGCGGTCTCAGCGAACACACCGACTTCCAGACCGAAGTCTCCGTCGCGGTCGGCGACGACGGCGCGAGACTCCGCCCCGACGCGATCATCCGCGTCCCCGGCGGCCGCGCGCTGGTCATCGACGCGAAGGTGTCGCTCAACGCCTATCAAGACGCGTTCGGCGCAGTCGACGATGCCGAGCGACTGATCGGCCTCGCGGCGCACGCGGCCTCGATGCGCGCGCACGTCAACGGCCTCGGCAACAAGGCCTATTGGAGCCAGTTCGCCGACACCCCTGACTATGTCATCATGTTCGTCCCTGGTGAGCATTTCCTGTCCGCCGCGCTCGAACACGACCCGACGCTCTGGGATTTCGCGTTCGAAAAGAGGGTGTTGCTCGCGACTCCAACCAACCTGATCGCGATCGCCCGCACCGTCGCTGCGGTCTGGCGCCAGGAAAAGCTCGCCAACGAAGCGCGCAAGATCGGCGAACTCGGCAAGGAAATGCACGATCGCCTGGCGAAGGTGGCGGACGATCTGCGTAAGGTCGGCGTTGGCCTCAACAGCGCGGTGAAGAATTTCAACGGCTTCACCAACTCGTTCAACGGCCGCCTGATGGTAACCGGCCGCAAGTTCCGCGATCTCAACATCGAGACCGGTGCGCGCGACTTGGAAGACGTGTCCTCGGTCGACGCGCTGGCGCTAGGCGAGGGCCCCGCGCTGATCGAGAAGCCGGAGGACGCCACGACTTGATGTTCTCCCGCGAAGGCGGGAGCCTAGGACCAAGCAGCGCTGCGTTCTGTTACCCTGGACCCCCGCCTTCGCGGGGGAACAGGCTGAAAAACCGATCGGTATAAAAATCGTTCACCTCTCGGCAACCTTTCCCCGAACGGCGCATTAACCCGGCAACATCCTCAAAGAGTCGCCCGGTCATGAAGCACATACTCCCCATCGTCTGCGCCCTGATCCCGTTCGCGGCGTTGGTCGGCGCGTACGTAACCTGCCCCTGAACCCCGTCCCGAACACGCAAAGAAAAAGGGCCGCCCGGATCTCTCCAAGCGGCCCTTTTTCTTGTCCCGAGAAGGAAAGGCGAAGGGATTAACCCTGCGCCTCTTCCTCGTCGTCGCGCTGCGGCGCTTCGGCGGTCGCGCCGGGCTCTGCGTTCGGATCGTAATCCTCGACGAAGCCAGCCTCGTCGCGCTCGAACATCGACGACATAACGTCGACGCCCGAAGCCTGCATCTCGGCCTCTTCAGGCGAGCGTGCGACGTTGACCTTGACGGACACCGACACTTCGGGGTGGAGTGCAACCTTGACGGTGTACACGCCGATCGCCTTGATCGGCTTGTCGAGCACGATCGCCGACTTGCCGACCTTGTGACCGTCGGCCACCAGCGCATCGACCAGATCGCGAACCGCGACCGAACCGTAGAGCTGACCGGTGTTCGACGCCTGACGGATCAGGGTCACGGTCGCGTCGTTGAAGGTCTTCGCTTCGGTCTCAGCATCGCTGCGACGCGATGCATTGTCCGATTCGATCTTCGCACGGTTCGACTCGAAAACCTTGCGGTTCGCGTCGTTCGAGCGAAGGGCCTTCTTGTTGGGAAGCAGGAAGTTACGCGCGTAACCGTCCTTGACCTTCACCACGTCGCCGATAGCACCAAGCTTTTCGACGCGCTCAAGCAGAATGACGTCCATGTGGCCGCTCCTTACTTAACGATGTAGGGCAGCAAGCCCAGATGACGCGCACGCTTGATGGCCTGGGCCAGTTCGCGCTGCTTCTTCGCGGCAACAGACGTGATGCGCGAAGGGACGATCTTGCCACGCTCGGACACGAAGCCCTGCAGCAACCGGACGTCCTTATAGTCGATCCGGGGCGCGTCTTTGGCGGAGAACGGGCAGCTCTTGCGGCGGCGGAAGAATGGACGTGCCATGATTATTCAGCTCCCTCTTCGCGGTCACGACGGGGACCACGGTCCGGACGATCGCCGCGGTCAGGACGGCCTTCACGGCCACCTTCGCGGTCGCCACGACGCTCACGGTCGCGGTCCGACTTGCGCATCATCACGGTCGGGCCCTCTTCGAGGGTGTCGACCTTGACCGTCATGTAACGGATGATGTCTTCGTTGATCTGGGTCTGGCGCTCCAGCTCTGCGATCACGCTGCCCGGGGCATCGATCTCGAGCATGACGTAGTGCGCCTTGCGGTTCTTGGCGATCTTGTACGCCAGCGAACGCAAGCCCCAGTTCTCGGTCTTTACGACCCGACCTTCGTTGTCGTTCACGATCTTGGTGGCGATTTCCGCCAGAGCGTCCACCTGCGCTTGTGCCAGATCCTGGCGCGCAAGGAAAACGTGCTCGTAAAGAGCCATGTCTTGTCCTTCGTCTTGGCCGATCGCTGATACACGCCCCATGCGTGCACCCCTCCGGCTGTCGTCTAGAATGCAAACAGGGGCGAGAGACGCGAATCTCTCACCCCGGTTGCAGAGCGCCTTACTCCATTGTGCGGCAAAGGCAAGACAGTGTGGACGTTCTGTCCTGGCCCCGTCGCCTAGTCGCGTAACTCTGAACTCAATTCCGTCATCCTGACGAAAGTCAGGATCCAGAGCCAGGAATGCCCCGCACCGTAACCCTGGATCCTGACTTTCGTCAGGATGACGGGGCGGGGGATGGAGGGAAGGGGCGCCCTTACGACGCCCCTAGACCCACAGGTAATCGATTACCGGAACGCGCCGCCACGAACCTGCACCACGTTGCCGCGGGCGTTGATCAGGACCGCGTCGTTGCCCGAGCGGACCCACTGGCTGCCCCGCGGCGGTGCGGCGAGGCGGTAGTTCCGATACGTGGTGATGACGCGGTAGTTCTGCGCCTGGCGACGATCGAAGCGCTGGCCAGCGCGCCAGTTGCGAGCCTGCGGTGCGCGCACGACGGTCTTCTTGGTGACGACGGTGCGGCCGTTATTGTTCTGGCGCACGGTGGTCACTTCGCGACGCGCTTGCGCTTCTGCCGGAGCGGCGGCGAGCAGCGGGCTGGCGACGAGGGTGGCGGCAAGCGCGCTGAGGATGAACTTGTTCATTGTAATCTCCCGTTGAAACACGGCGCCGTTGCTGCGGCGTCCTCCATAATCTGGGGGCCGGTTGTCGCAGGCGCTTGTCGCAGAAGCGGCGAAATGGTCGCAGTTTGTCGCAAAGCCGGAAGCGTCGTTCAGGTTCGCGCGGTTGCAACTCGCCGCGCACCTTTCTAGGCCGCGGCCATCTTAAAAGGAGAGCACATGCGCGCGTTCATCTTCCCCGGCCAGGGGAGCCAGTCTGTCGGCATGGGCAAGGCACTTGCCGACGCCAGCGCCACCGCCCGCGAGGTCTTCGCCGAAGTCGACGAGGCGCTCGGCCAGCATCTGTTCCGCCTGATGAGCGAAGGTCCGGCGGACGATCTGCTCCTCACCGAGAACGCACAGCCCGCGATCATGGCGAACGCGATCGCCACCTTGCGCGTCGCCGAGAAGGAGGGCGGCATCCGCCTTGCCGACAAGGCCGATTATGTCGCGGGGCACAGCCTCGGCGAATATACCGCCTTGTGTGCAGCGGGCGCGCTCGACCTACCGACCACCGCGCGTCTGCTCAAGCTGCGCGGCCGTGCGATGCAGGCGGCGGTCCCGGTCGGCGAGGGCGCGATGGCGGCATTGCTCGGCGCGGACCTGGAAAAGGCGCAGCTGATCGCGGGCGCTGCGGTCGATTCGATCCTCGCCGAGGGCGGGCCCGAACTGATCTGCACCGTCGCCAACGACAATGATCCTTCGCAGGTCGTGATCTCCGGCCACCGCCTTGCGATCGAAAAGGCGATCACGCTGGCCAAGGACCTCGGCGCCAAGCGCGCGGTGCTGCTCCCCGTGTCGGCCCCGTTCCATTGCCCGCTGATGCAACCCGCCGCCGACGCGATGGAAGCCGTGCTCCTCGACGCCGACCTGCGTGCGCCGCTGATCCCCGTCTTCGCCAATGTCGACGCGGTCGCCGTCGCCGATCCCGGTGCGATCCGGCATTTGCTGGTCCAGCAGGTCACCGGCATGGTCCGCTGGCGCGAATCGGTCCTGGCGATGCACGCGGCCGGCGTCGGCCACTTCTTCGAATTCGGCGGCAAGGTGCTAGGCCCGATGGTCAAGCGCATCGCCCCTGACGCCGAAACGACGAGCGTCATCACGATGGACGACATCGAGGAATTGGTGAAGAAGATGTGATTCACGCGAAGGCGCAAAGGCGCGAAGATGATGGATCTCGAGGCTGCCGCTTCCGACGTCATTGATGTGTCGCTGCGCGTTCATCGCGAGCTTGGGCCTGGTCTGCTCGAGAGCGTTTACGAGACCGTTCTGGCCGCCAAGCTCGCCGGTCTGGGGTATCAGGTCGAGCGGCAGCGGTCTGTTTCGATCGATTTCGAAGGGCTGCATTTCGATGCGGCATTTCGGATCGATCTCGTCATCGGCAATCGGTTGCTCGTCGAAATCAAATCCGTCGAGTGGCTCAACGCCGCTCATGCAAAGCAATTGCTGACCTATTTGCGACTTACCAAACAGCCCCTCGGGCTGCTGATCAACTTCGGAGGCGAAACGCTGAAGGAAGGGCTCCGCCGGATCGTCAACGGCTACACCCCCTTCGCGCCATCGCGCCTTCGCGTGAACCAATCTACTGGAGACTAGAATGTTCGACCTCACAGGCATGACCGCGCTCGTCACCGGCGCATCCGGCGGGATCGGGTCCGAGATCGCCAAAGCCCTGGCCGCGCAAGGCGCGCGCCTCGCCGTGTCCGGGTCCAATGCCGACAAGCTCGAAGCCTTCCGCGCCAGCCTCGGCGGCGATCACGTCGCGCTGCCGTGCAACCTGTCCGACGGCGCCGCGGTCGATGCGCTCGTGCCGCAGGCGGTCGAGGCGCTCGGGAAAATCGATATCCTCGTCAACAACGCCGGCGTCACGCGCGACAACCTCGCGATGCGGATGAAGGACGACGAGTGGGACAGCGTCATCCGCGTCAATCTCGAAGCCGCGTTCCGCCTCATGCGCGCCGCCGCCAAGCCGATGATGAAGGCGCGCTTCGGCCGCATGATCTCGGTCACGTCGATCGTCGGCGTTACCGGCAATCCGGGGCAGGCGAACTATGCCGCGTCGAAGGCGGGGCTGATCGGCATGTCGAAATCGATGGCGCAGGAACTCGCCAGCCGCGGCATCACGGTCAATTGCGTCGCGCCCGGTTTCATCACTTCGCCGATGACCGACGCTCTGCCTGACGCACAGAAGACGGCGCTGACGACCAAGATTCCGGCCGGTCGCCTCGGCGAAGGCGCAGACATCGGCGCCGCCGTGGTGTATCTCGCAAGCCGTGAAGCCGGCTACGTCACGGGACAAACCGTGCATGTGAACGGCGGGATGGCGATGATCTGAACTTGCGCGCTGAACTGCCGCGTTCTAGGTGCGTTCAGGAAATACCGAAAACCCCCAGATTTGAAGAGGGAACTACCATGAGCGAGACCGCTGACCGCGTGAAGAAGATCGTCGTCGAGCATCTCGGCGTCGAAGCCGACAAGGTGACCGAGGACGCGAGCTTCATCGACGACCTAGGCGCAGACAGCCTTGACATCGTCGAACTCGTCATGGCGTTCGAGGAAGAGTTCGGCGTCGAGATCCCCGATGATGCCGCCGAGAAGATCGCAACCGTCAAGGATGCGATCACGTATATCGACGAGCACAAGGCCTGATCAGGGTTTAGGGTCCATCATCTTGGACCTGCCCCGATGGGTATGATTTGAGCGGCTCCCCGTCCTTGGGCAAAGAGGGCGGGGAGCCGTTTCGTTTTGAGAGCAGACGGAGTTTGAAGCCATGCGGCGTGTCGTCGTAACCGGGCTAGGCCTGGTCACCCCCCTGGGGGCGGATGTTGAAACGGCCTGGGCGAACATTCTCGCCGGCAAGTCGGGCGCTGGACCGATCACGCGCTTCGACGCGTCGGATCAGGTGTGCCGCATCGCCTGCGAGGTGAAACCGGCCGACCATGAATATGGCTTCGATCCTGGCAAGCGCGTCGATCACAAGGTCCAGCGTCAGGTCGATCCGTTCATCATCTACGGCATCGATGCCGCCGGCCAGGCTTTGGAAGACGCCGGGCTGACCGAGATGACGCTCGAAGAGAGCTGGCGTGCCGGCGTATCGATCGGGTCGGGGATAGGCGGCCTGCCGGGCATCGAGAGCGAATCGATCGTTCTGCACACCAAGGGCCCGCGCCGGGTCTCGCCGCACTTCGTCCACGGCCGGCTGATCAACCTGATTTCTGGTCAGGTTTCGATCAAATACGGCCTGCGCGGCCCGAATCATGCGGTCGTCACCGCGTGCTCGACGGGTGCGCACGCGATCGGCGACGCCGCGCGGATGATCGCGATGGACGATGCCGACGTGATGCTCGCTGGCGGTGCGGAGGGCACCGTCTGCCCGCTCGGCATTGCCGGGTTCGCACAGGCCCGCGCGCTGTCGACCAATTTCAACGATTCGCCCGAAAAGGCCTCGCGTCCCTACGACAAGGACCGCGACGGCTTCGTGATGGGCGAGGGCGCGGGCGTGCTCGTGCTCGAGGAATATGAGCATGCCAAGGCGCGCGGCGCGAAGATCTATGCCGAGGTGATCGGCTACGGCCTGTCGGGCGACGCCTACCATGTGACCGCACCGCATCCGGAAGGCGACGGCGCGTTCCGCTCGATGCAGATGGCGATAAAGAAGTCGGGGCTCAAGCTCGAGGACATCGATTACATCAACGCGCACGGCACCTCGACGCCGCTCGGCGACGAGCTCGAACTCGGCGCGGTGCGGCGGCTGTTCGGCGATGCGATCTCGGGTCTGTCGATGTCGTCGACCAAGTCGGCGATCGGGCATCTGCTCGGCGGTGCCGGCGCGGTCGAGAGCATCTTCTGCATCCTCGCGCTGCGCGATCAGATCGTCCCGCCGACGCTGAACCTCGACAATCCGAGCGACAGCTGCGTGGGCGTCGACCTCGTGCCGCACGTCGCCAAGAAGCGGGAAGTCCGCGCGGTGCTGAACAACTCGTTCGGCTTCGGCGGGACGAATGCCTCGCTGGTGATGACGAAGGTTCAGTAAAAGGGTTTGTTCCCCCGCGAAGGCGGGGGCCCAGACTGGGCTCCCGCCTTCGCGGGAGAACAAGAGGTAGTAATGCGCAAGGTCGGCTGTTTCGGACTCGTCTTAGGCCTGGCGGCCGTCGTCGCGCTGTTCCTCGTCGTGCAAGGCTGGGGCGGTGCCGGCCCAGCCCCCCGAACGCTGACCGTGCAGATCGGCGAGGGCAGCACGCTCGCCGGTGCGGCCACCGAACTCGAAAAGGCCGGCGCGATACCCTCTGCCCGACGGTTCCGCTTGTACGCGCGCGTGTTCGGCTCCGGCGATCCGATCAAGGCCGGCGAATACCGCATCGCGCCGCACACCAGCCAGTCCGACATCCTCAAGCTGATGCAGGGCGGCAAGGTCATCCAGCGGCTGGTGGCGGTGCCCGAGGGCTATCCCTCGGTCCTCGTCCACGACGCGTTGGTGAAGGCGGACGGCCTCATTGGCGCCGTGCCAGTCCCCGCGGAAGGTTCGATCCTCCCCGACAGCTATGCGTTCCAGGCGGGCGACACGCGGGCGTCGGTCGTCACGCGCATGCAGTCGGCGATGAAGACCTATCTCGCCAAGGCATGGGCGGCGCGCAAGCCGGGAATTGCCGTGACAACGCCCGAACAGGCAATCATCCTCGCCTCGATCGTCGAGAAGGAAACTGGCAAGCCGTCCGAGCGCCGCACCGTCGCCGCGGTCTATGGCAACCGCCTGCGCAACGGCATGCCACTCCAGGCCGATCCGACGGTGATCTATCCGATCACCAAGGGGCGTCCGATCGGCCGCCGCATCCTGCGGTCGGAACTGCACGCCAAGAACGGCTATAACACCTATGCGAGCGCCGGGCTGCCGGTCGGGCCGATCGCCAACCCCGGCCGCGCGTCGATCGATGCAGTGCTCGACCCGGGGCAGACCCAGGCGCTGTATTTCGTCGCTGATGGCACCGGTGGCCATGTGTTCGCGGACACGCTGGCCGAGCACAACGCCAATGTGAAGAAATGGTACGCCATCCGCAAAGCTCGCGGCGAGATGTAGCTATCCGTCTTGGTGCTACCGAGCGACGGGCATCGTTACGCTCATCGGCTGCACTGGTATGAGGGAGGCCACGAGCATCGCGCTCGCAAGAATACCGGCAGCGGCCCACCAGAACTGCCGCCGCCGTAAATCGGCCAACGCCCTCGCCGCGCAATAGAGCGCGACGAGAGCTGTGAGACCGAACAGCATCATTATCCGCGCAATGCGTTTGCGGCGCGGGCCTTGATCTCGATTTCGGCCATCGTGCCGCCGGTCACCCAGCTGCCGCCGACGCAGAGCACAGGCTTGAACGCCAGCCACTCGGGCGCGCTCGCCTCGGTGATACCGCCGGTCGGGCAGAAGCTGCACTGGTAGAACGGCGCCGCGAGCGCCTTCAGCGCCTTCAGCCCGCCATTGGCCTCGGCCGGGAAGAACTTGAAGTGCGTGAGGCCCAGGTCGAGCCCGGTAATGATGTCGGCCGCGTTGGCGATGCCCGGCAGGAACGGGATGCCGCTCTCGATGATCGGCGTGGCGAGGCGTTCGGTGAGGCCCGGCGAGACGATGAACTCGGCGCCCGCATCGCGGACCTGCACGAACTGCTGCGTGTTCACGACGGTGCCGGCGCCGACGATCGCGCCCGGTACCTTTTTCATCTCGGCGATCGCCTCGAGCGCGGCACCGGTGCGCAGCGTCACTTCGAGCACGCGCAGGCCACCGGCGACGAGCGCCTCGGCGAGCGGACGGGCGAGCGCCGCGTCCTCGATCACCAGCACCGGGATGACGGCGCTGGTCTGCATGATGTCTGCGATAGTCACGGTCATTGCGTGTGTTCCTGTGCGAAGGCGGCCGCGGCGCCGAACAGGCCGGGCTGGGGATGAGTGATGAGCTTGACGGGCATCGCCGCCATCATCGTCTGGAAGCGACCCTTGGCGACGAAACGCTGGTCGAAGCCCGAGCGAATCAGGCGATCCTTGATCCGGAAGCCGAGGCCCCCGGCGATCACGACCGCCTTCGCGCCCTGCGCCAGTGCGAGATCGCCCGCGACCGCGCCGAGCGCGAGGCTGAAGCGGTCGAGTGCTGCCAGCGCGATCGAATCGGTGCCGTCGATCGCCTCTGTCCAGATCGTCTTGTCGTCGCGGCTGGGGACCGCGCGGCCCTCAAGCGCGGCGAGCGTCTCGTAGATCGCGACGATGCCTGGGCCGGCGACGACACGCTCGGCCGACACGCGGGTGAAGGTCTTGCGGAGGCGCTTGAGCAATGCGTCCTCGATGCCGTCGAGCGGCGCGAAGTCCATATGGCCGCCCTCGGTTTCAAGGACCTGATAGCCGTCCTTGCGCCGCAGCAGCTGCGCGACGCCCAGCCCGGTGCCGGGGCCGCAGATCGTCGTGATGCCCTCGGACGGGAGCGGCGTGTCGGGGCCGCAGAGATGAACGAAGTCGCTGTCGGGGACCTGCGCGACGGCATGGCCGACCGCGCCGAAATCGTTGACGACCACCCACTGGTCCGCCTTCAACCGCTCGGTGATCAGCGACTTGCGGATGATCCACGGGTTGTTCGTCAGGCGGATGACGTCGTTCGCGACCGGCGACGCGACTGCGATTGCCAGCGCGCGGGGGAGGGGGCGGCCGAGGCCTGCCTCGAACGCCTGATACGCGGTCTGCAGCGACGCGTGGTCCGCGGTCTTGAGCGTCACCGGTTCGCCGAGCGCCACGACGCGGCCATTCTCGACCTCGGCGATCGCGAAGCGGGCATGCGTTCCGCCGATATCTGCCGCTACGATTTCCATGTCATCCTCCGTCCGATCTTATCATTACCGCCACCCCCGTCATCCCAGCGAAAGCCGGGATCTCAAGCCGCACAGTCCGTCCCCGTGGAGCGAGGTCCCGGCTTTCGCCGGGATGACGGGGGTGTGGCTGACGCAATGGCGGCGTGTGTGGCGTTCTAAAGCCCAGCCCCCGCCAGCATTGCCGACGCACCCTTTTCGGCTTCGTCGGCGAGCCCGCGCAACATGCCGAACAACTCGCGGCCCATGCCGCTGACCGGCGGCGGCACCGCGACCATCTCGCGCGTTGCCCAGACGTCCGCATCGACCAGCGCCTCCAGCGTGCCGTTGACCGCATCGACGCGAATCATGTCGCCATCGCGGATCAGGCCGATCGCGCCGTCGAGCAGCGCCTCGGGCGAGCAATGGATCGCGCACGGCACCTTGCCGCTCGCGCCCGACATGCGGCCATCGGTGACGAGCGCCACCTTGAACCCGCGATTTTGCAGCACGCCTAGCGGCGGGGTCAGCTTGTGCAGCTCGGGCATCCCGTTCGCGCGCGGCCCCTGGAAGCGGACGACGACGACGACGTCCTTCTCGAGTTCGCCGCGTTTGAACGCCTCGATCACGTCGAGCTGGTCGTCGAACACCGCGGCGGGTGCCTCGACGATCCAGCGCTCGCGCTCGACCGCGGAGACCTTGATGCACGCGCGGCCGATATTGCCCGCGAGGATCCGCATCCCGCCATCGGCGGAGAAGGGCGCGGTGGCGGGGCGAAGGATCGTCTCGTCTCCGCTGTCCGGCGTGTCACGCCATTCGAGAGTGCCGTCCTCGACGACCGCGGTCTTCGCATAGGCCGACAGATCCTGCCCGCCGATCGTCATGATGTCGCCGTGAAGCAAGCCCTCGCTCAGCAGTTCGCGAATCACATAGGGCATGCCGCCCGCCGCCTCGAACGCGTTCACGTCGGCCGAGCCGTTGGGGTAGACGCGCGCGATCAGCGGCACCGCAGCGGAGAGGCGGTCGAAATCCTCCCAGTCGATGACGATCCCCGCCGCGCGCGCGATCGCAGGAACGTGGAGCAGGTGGTTGGTCGACCCGCCGGTCGCGAGCAGGCCGACCGCCGCGTTCACGATCGCCTTCTCGTCGACGCAATGACCGAGCGGGCGATAGTCCTCGCCGCGCGCACCGATCTTCGCGAGCCGGTGTACCGCGGCGCGCGTCAGTTCCTGGCGAAGCTTCGTGCCCGGATTGACGAACGCGGCGCCCGGCATGTGGAGGCCCATGACCTCCATCATCATCTGGTTGGTGTTGGCGGTGCCGTAGAAGGTGCACGTGCCCTTCGAATGATAAGCGCCGATCTCGGCCTCGAGCAGCTCCTCGCGGCCGACAAGGCCCTCGGCGAATTTCTCGCGCACCGCGGCCTTCGCCTTGTTGGGCAGACCGGTCGGCATCGGGCCGCCCGGGATCAGCACCATCGGCAGATGCCCAAAGCGCAGCGCGCCCATGAGCAGCCCCGGAACGATCTTGTCGCAGATGCCGAGCAGCGCCGCGCCCTCGAACGTGCCGTGGCTGAGTGCGATCGCAGTGCTCAGCGCGATCGTGTCGCGGCTGAACAGCGACAGCTCCATGCCCGGATACCCTTGCGTCACGCCGTCGCACATCGCCGGCACGCCGCCCGCGACCTGCGCGGTCGCCCCCGCCTCGCGCGCCCAGACCTTCATCAGCTCGGGGTAACGGTAATAGACCGCGTGCGCCGACAGCATGTCGTTATACGCCGTCACGATGCCGATGTTCATGCCGGCATCGGCCTTCATCGCATCGCGATCCTCCTCGGTCCCGGCATAGGCGTGCGCGAGATTCGCGCAGCCCAGACCCGGACGCCGGACCTGTGCCGCCGCCTCGCGCTCTATCAGCGCGAGGTACGCGGCACGGCTGTCGCGCGAGCGGTCGATGATCCGGTCGGTGACCGCGGCGACGACGGCGTTCAGCATGGTCAGGCGGCCCAGTGGACGTCGACGGGCAGCTCGACTTCGGCGAGCACGCGGCCGATCGGGTAGGACGAGGACGGACCCTGCTCGATCGCCTGTTCGAGGACCTTCTTCTTTTCGTCGCCGGTGATCATGACCATCAGCGCCCGCGACGAGGCGATCGCCGCCGCCGACAGCGTCACGCGCGCCAGCGGCGCCTCGGGCGGCAGCGGATCGGGCATGACGCCCAGCGCCCGACGCTCCTTGGGACCGCTGAGCGCCTCGTCATAATCGGGGCCGGGGAAGATCGACGCGGTGTGGCCGTCGGTGCCCATGCCGAGCAGGCAGAAGTCGAGCGGCCAGTGCAGGTCTTGCATCAGCGCATCCGCCGAACGGCCCGCCGCCTTGTAATCGGACATGGCCTCGGGGACGATCGGCTTCACGCGCGCGCCCTTGGGCAGGAAGATCTTGGCGAGCGCGGTGACGTTCGACAGCGGATCGCCGAGCTTCACGATACGCTCGTCGCCGGGGATGATCGTGACCTTCTTCCAGTCGAGCTTGGCCTGGGCGAGCTTCTCATACGCTGCCATCGGCGTCTTGCCGCCCGCCAGCGCGATCACCGCCGAGCCGCGCGCGTCGAGCGCGCTCTCGATGACGAACTGGATGTCCCCCGCGACGGCGTTGGCGAGCTCGTCCGCGTCCTCGTAATCCCACCATTCGATCTCGGTCATATGCTCAAACTCACTTAAAAAAATTGCCGTTCGTGCTAAAAATTGCCGTTCCCGCCGAGTAAGGATCGAGCGAAATCGAGAGTCTGTGTCGAGGTACAATGCCACAAACGGGCCGATCCCTCGATACGCCTTCTCGACTTCGCTCGAAGGCTACTCGGGACGAACGGAAGACAACAGTGTCAGTCGTCCTGCCAAGTCACCCCGTCGCGCTCGGTAAGCGCAATCGCAGCGGAGGGACCCCAGCTGCCCGATGCATAGCTTTTGGGCTTCATCGCGTTCGCCTTCCAGCCCTTGCGGATCGCATCGATCCACGTCCACTGCGCTTCGACCTCGTCGCGGCGCACGAACAGGGTCTGGTCGCCCTCGATCAGATCGAGCAGCAGCCGCTCATAAGCGATGCGGCGCCGCGAGCCGGCGAATTCTGCGTCCATGCTCAGGTTCAACGGCACCTCGCGCAGGCGGACCCCCTCACGATCGAGCCCCGGCTCCTTTGCCATCACCAGCAGCTGGATATATTCCTCCGGCTGCAGGCGGATGATCAGCATGTTGGGCTGTAACAGCCCACCACGGCCAGCGAACATCGAATGCGGCACCGCCTTGAACTGGATCGCGATCTCGCTGCGCCGCGTCGTCATGCGCTTGCCGGTGCGCAGATAGAACGGCACGCCCTGCCAGCGCCAATTGTCGACATGCGCCTTGATCGCGACGAACGTCTCGGTGTTCGACGGCTTGCCGAGTTCGTCGGAGTAGCTCTTGACGATCTTCCCCTTCACGGCGCCGTCGGCATATTGGCCGGTGACTGTGACGTGCGGCGCTTCCTCGGGCTTGATCATCCGCAACGAGCGGAAAACCTTCGACTTTTCGTCGCGGACATCGGTGCCCTCGAACCGCGCAGGCGGCTCCATCGCAATGAGCGCGAGCAGCTGGAGCATGTGATTGGCGACCATGTCGCGCAACGCGCCCGCCGTCTCGTAATAGCCGGCGCGTTCCTCGAGCCCGACCGTTTCGGAGATCGTGATCTGGACGTTGTCGATCCCCTGCGCATTCCAGACGGGCTCGAAGAACGAGTTGCCGAACCGCAGCGCGAGGATGTTCTGGACGGTCTCCTTGCCGAGATAATGATCGATCCGGTAGGTCCGGTCCTCTGGGAAGGCCTTTGCGACCGCGTCGTTGATCTCGCGGCTGGTCTCGAGGTCATAGCCGAGCGGTTTTTCGAGGCCGACGCGGACGGTTTCGCCCGCGAGGCCGACCTTGTGCAGCCCTTCGATCGCCGATTCGAACAGCGACGGCGCGGTCGAGAGATAGATGGCCAGACCACCCGAGATATCGCCGATCTTGTCCGCGAGCGGCTGGAAACTGGCCGGATCGGACAGGTCGGTCGGCTGATAATGGATCCGGTCGAGGAACGATCCGATCGCGGCCTCGTCCTTGCGATCGTCCGACAGGAACTCGTCGAGCGCCTTCTTGGCGAACGCCCGATACTGCGTGTCGTCATAGTCGTGGCGCGCCGCGCCGGTAATCGTCAGTTCGTGGGGCAGCAAACCGTCGGCGTGCAAGCCATAAAGCGAGGGCAGCAGCATACGCTGCGCGAGATCGCCGGTCGCGCCGAACAGGAGCAGCTTGGCTACGGGATTACGGTGCATGAAAGCTCCTGGAACTAGCCGGTTGGAACGCCGGTCTTAGAAAACGAGGCCGGCCACGGGATCGACCCCGGCCATGATGTTGAGGTTCTGGACCGCCGCGCCGCCGGCGCCCTTGCCCAGATTGTCGAGCGTCGCGACCAGCCGTGCATGACCGACGGCATCGTTGCCGCAAACGCGCAGCGTCAGGCGGTCGGTGTCGGCATTCTCCTCGATATCGATCGCGCCGATATCGCCATCCGCGACCGAGACGAGCATCGAACTGTCGAACGCAGCGCGCAACACGTCCTCGATCGCCGCCAGACTTGGGCGGCCGGGCAGCGCGTGAAGATGCAGCGGCACCTCCACGACCATGCCGCGATAGGCGTTGGCCACCGCCGGCGCGAAGATCGGCGCGTGGACGAGGCCGGCATGCTGAGTCATCTCGGCAATATGCTTGTGCGCGAGGCCCAGCGCGTAGGCGCGGAAGGCCATCGTCGTCGCGCCCGCTTCGAACTCGGCGATCATCGCCTTGCCTCCACCGGAATAGCCCGACGTCGCGTTGACGCTGAGCGGCAGGTCGGCGGGAAGGAGCTTGGCCGCAACGAGCGGCGCGACGAGCGCAAGGAAGCCGGTCGGATAGCAGCCCGGGTTGGCGACGCGCATCGCGGTCGCGATCGTCTCGGCTTGGCCCGGCAGTTCAGGGAAGCCATAGGTCCAGCCTGCTGAGACACGGTGTGCGCTGGACGCGTCGATAACGCGGGTGCGGGGATTGTCGATCAGCGCGACCGCCTCGCGTGCGGCGTCGTCGGGCAGGCAAAGGATGACGAAGTCGGCATCGTTCAGCGCCTCGCGCCGGGCAGCGGGGTCTTTGCGCCGATCTTCGGCGAGCAACGCGATCGAGATGTCAGCACGTCCGGCAAGCCGTTCGCGAATTTCCAGACCGGTCGTGCCGACAGCGCCGTCGATAAAGACTGTGGTCATGCTGCGTTCGGCGCGGAAAGATCGAGCGCTGCTGCTTCGACATAGCCGACAAGGCCGCTCGGGCGTGCGACGCCCCAGGCGGAAACGCCAGCAATCTCCAGCACTTCGAAACTGTCGCCAGGATTGAGATCGACCATCGTATCGCTCGCTTCGTCTCTTCCACTACGCAACAAAGCTGTGCGCGCGACGGCCCGTATCATCGGCACGGCATAGTGTGGAGCGAATACGTATTCGGCCAGGCGAATATCGGCGATGTCGCGGCGAACCGCGTGCGTGCGCGGGTCGAGGTCTACCGAACGCCCCGTCAGCGAAAAGCTCGTGCGGGCCTGGTCGTCGAACGGCTCAAGCGCGAGCGGCGGCGTGGCCGTTTGCGCCAGCAGGGGCGGGGCCGTCGCCGATGAATTGCCCGAACTCTTCAAGAAAATCTGCCCCTTCGGTCGTGCGCGCGACGAAGATGTTGCGCTTGTCGCTGTCATCGCGTTGCCGGCGCAGATAGCCGAGGGCACCCAACCTGTTCAAGGCGCGCGTAACGACCGGCTTCGATACGTTCAGCGCACGGGCAAGGCCGCGCACCGTATGGGGACCCGGTTTCAAATAGACCAGAAGAAGAAGCGCCATCTGACGATTGGTCAGATCCGGTTCACCCGAGCGGACGTAATCCACCAGAGCGGTCATCCAGGTCGATAAGGTATTGGCTGCCATTGATGCCACAGCGTTGATCCGCCATCTGAATTTATATGCACGATACCCAGTCATGAGCGTCATTACGGGTTCACAACGCTGCCCGGACGTCATGTTTCCGTAGTTTTGCGTGCGTCGTGCGATATGCCGTGCCACCGTTCCGGTTGATCGAAGCCGCGGTGTCGCCTATGTGCGCGCCTTCGCAAAAGTTCCGGGGTTTTCCGCGCAATGTTCGCCTTTCTGCTCGTCATCCACGCGATCATCGCGGCCGCCCTCGTCACGGTGATCCTCATGCAGCGGTCGGAAGGCGGCGGTCTGGGCATGGGCGGCAGTCCGTCGGGCCTCATGTCGGCCCGCGGCGCGGCCGATTTCCTGACCCGCGCGACCGGCGTCCTCGCGACGATGTTCGTGCTGTTTTCGATTCTGCTCGCGGTTCTCGCAGCGAATCACCGCACCACGACGATCGACACCTCGCTCGCGCGCACACCGGCGGCGGCAGCGACGACGGTTCCGACCGCACAGCCCAAGGGTGACGCGGCGCCGTTCGCCGGCGGTGCGGAGAACGCTGGCGTTCCTGCCGGTACTACGGCTCCGGCCGACAACGGCGCGGTCCCGCTAGCCAACTAAACACTCCATTCGCCGATTAATGCGCCCCGCGTGATCCGCGGGCGCTTGTCGTTCGTCCCCAACACACGCTACGAGACTCTTCCCATGGCTCGGTACATTTTCATCACCGGGGGCGTGGTTTCGTCGCTCGGTAAAGGTCTCATGGCGGCATCGCTTGCCGCTCTCCTCCAGGCACGCGGATACACCGTCAGGATTCGGAAGTTCGATCCGTATCTGAACGTCGATCCGGGCACGATGTCGCCGTATCAGCACGGCGAGGTGTACGTCACCGACGACGGCGCCGAGACCGATCTGGACCTAGGTCATTACGAGCGCTTCACCGGCGTTCCCTCGCGCCAGTCGGACAACGTCACGTCGGGCCGCATCTATCAGCAGATCATCACGCGCGAACGCCGCGGCGATTATCTCGGCGCGACCGTGCAGGTCATCCCGCACGTCACCGACGCAATCAAGGCGTTCGCGCGCGCCGAGACCGACGGCATCGACTTCGTGCTCTGCGAAATCGGTGGCACCGTCGGCGATATCGAATCACTGCCGTTCATCGAGGCGATTCGCCAGCTGAAGAACGAGGAAGGTCGCGGCAAGGCGATCAGCATCCACGTGACCCTGGTGCCGTACATTGCGGCCGCGGGCGAACTGAAGACCAAGCCGACTCAGCATTCGGTCCGCGAACTCGCGGCGCTGGGCGTCCAGCCGGACGTTCTCGTCTGCCGCTGCGAACATCCGTTGCCGCCGTCGGAACGCGCCAAGATCGCGCTGTTCTGTAACGTGCCCGCTAGCGCGGTTATCCCCGCGCTCGACGCGAAGAGCATCTACGCGGTTCCGCTCCAGTATCACGGTGAAGGACTCGACATCGAAGTCCTGCGCGCGTTCGGGATCGAACCCGCCGATGCACCAGACCTGTCGCGCTGGACTGAGATCATGGACCGACTGACCAACCCGCAGGGCGAAGTCACGATCGGGGTGGTCGGCAAATATGTCGGGCTCCAGGACGCGTACAAGTCGCTCAACGAAGCGCTGGTCCACGGCGGCATCGCGAATCGCGTGAAGGTCAACGTTCGCTGGATCGACGCCGAATTGTTCGAGAACGCCGAGAGCGACATTGCCGGCCAACTTGAGCCGTGCGACGCAATCCTCGTCCCCGGCGCGTTCGGCGAGCGTGGCGCAGAGGGCAAGATCGCTTCGGTCAAGTTCGCACGCGAGCGGAAGATTCCGTATTTCGGCATCTGTTTCGGGATGCAGATGGCCTGTGTCGAGGGCGCGCGCGATCTTGCGGGCATCCCCAATGCGTCGTCGACCGAGTTCGGCCCAACCGACGAGCCGGTGGTCGGAATGATCACCGAATGGATGGGCCGCGAAGGTCTCGAAACGCGCGCGGCCGAGGGCGACATGGGCGGCACGATGCGGCTTGGCGCATATGACGCCAAGCTCGACGGCAACAGCGTGGTAGCGTCGATCTACGGCGGCACCGACATCTCGGAGCGTCATCGTCACCGCTACGAGGTCAACACCGGCTACAAGGAAGCGTTGGAGCAAGGCGGCCTCGTCTTCTCGGGAATGTCCCCGGACGGCACGCTCCCCGAGATCGTCGAACGTCCCGATCACCCCTGGTTCGTCGGCGTGCAGTTCCACCCCGAACTGAAGTCCAAGCCGTTCGATCCGCACCCGCTCTTCGCCAGCTTCATCGAAGCCGCCGTGAAGCAAAGCCGATTGGTCTGAACAACGCTCCCTCGCCTCGCGGGGGAGGGAAACAAAGGCGGCCTTTTCGCCGCCCAAGACATGCTCACATTGAACATCCCCTGGATTGCTAGACTTTGCACGGCAAGGTTCAGGGAATAACATTCATGTCGCTTACGCTTGCGCTGCTGCTTGCCGGTCGGGCCGCTACCGTATCAACGCCGCCCGCCGCTGCGCAGACGCCTCCAAGCGCGCCGGCGGATACGCAAGCCAGCGGCCGTCTCGGCAACCAGCAACAGGGCGGGGGCGATATCGTCGTCACCGCGCGTCGGCGCGCCGAGACGATCCAGACCGTGCCGATCGCGATGTCCGTCATCGGCGGGACCGCCCTCGCCGAAACCGGCGCGTACAATGTGAGCCGGCTGACGCAGCTCCAGCCGACACTGCAATTCTACTCGACCAATCCGCGCAACTCCGCGGCCAACATCCGCGGCCTCGGCGCACCGTTCGGCCTGACCAATGACGGGATCGAGCAGGGCGTCGGCATCTATGTCGACCAGGTCTATTACAGCCGGATCGCCTCGGCGACGTTCGACTTCACCGATACCGAGCGGATCGAAGTGCTGCGCGGGCCCCAGGGCACGCTGTACGGCAAGAACACCACCGCCGGCGCGATCAACATCACGACGCGCAAGCCAAGCTTCACGCTCGAGGCGCGGATCGAGCTTACCACCGGCAACTATCAGTTCATCCAGGCAAAGGCGTCGGTGTCGGGACCGCTCATTCCCGACAAGCTCGCGATCCGGCTGTCGGCGGCAGTGACCGAGCGCGATGGCACGATTCACAACGTCATCACCGGCAAGGACCTGAATGCGCAGGACAATAAAAGCGTGCGTGGACAGCTTTACTGGAAGCCGACCGACACGCTCGATCTGGCCTTGTCGGGCGATTACGGCCAGCAGAACCCGAATTGTTGCGTGCAGTATTACGCACGGACCGGCGCTACGCAGCGGCCGCTTACCCGGCAATACGCCGCGCTCGCCGCCGCGCAGGGCTATGTCGTGCCGTCGACCAACGCGTTCGACCGGGTGACCGACGTCGACACGCCGTTGCGTGCAAAGCAGGAACTGGGTGGGGTATCGCTGCTCGGCAATCTGGATCTCGGCGCGGCGACGATCACGTCGGTCAGCGCGTGGCGGTTCTGGCATTGGGACCCATCCAACGACCGTGACTTCATCGGGCTGCCGATCACCACCGTCTCCGCCAATCCGTCGCAGCAGACGCAGTATAGCCAGGAACTGCGGATCGCGTCGAACGGCAAGCACACGCTCGATTACGTGCTCGGTGCGTTCTATTTCTACCAGACGATCGATACGCAAGGGCTTCAGGTGCAGGGGCCAGCCGCGAGCGCGTTCCTGCTCAGCCCGACCAGCGCCGGTGGCAAGGATCCGGCGACGCTGAACGGCCTCACGGCGCGCAACACGATCGGCTTCACCAACACCAGCGCCGCGCTGTTCGGCAAGCTGACCTGGAACGTCAGCGACCGGTTTCAGATCGCGCCGGGCCTGCGTCTCAACTACGACAAGAAGAAGGGCGACTATGTCTCGGTCGTGACGACCGGGGCAGGCGAACTCGTTACGAGTAACGCGAGGTTCAACGATCAGCGCGGGGTGCTCGCGCCGCAGAGCTACCAGCCGGATTTCGACAACTGGAACCTGTCGGGCGATATCACGGCGGCCTACACCGTGACGTCCGACATTCACGCCTATGCAACCTACGCGCGCAGCTACAAATCGGGCGGGATCAACCTGTCGGGCCTGCCGCTCGACGGCAGCAACAATCCGATCCTCTCGGCCGCGACGGTGAAGCCCGAGAAGGTGAACCATTTCGAGCTTGGCCTGAAGACACAGTTCCTGGATCGCCGGCTGACGCTCAATCTCGCCGGGTTCTGGACCGAGATCAGCGATTACCAAGCGACCGTCACCAATGGCCAGCTCGGCGTGTTGCGCGGCTATCTCGCCAATGCCGGCAAGGTCCGGACCCGCGGCCTTGAATTCGACTCGGCGTTCCGTCCCACCGACCGGTTCAGCGTCTACGCGAACGGCGCCTATACGGACGCGAAATACGTCAAGTTCGTCGATGCGCCGTGCCCGCCCGAACTGTCCGGTGGCACCACCGCCGATGCGACTCACCCCGCGAGCCAAGCCGGTCAGGCGGGAACGTCGACGGCACCGTCCTACAGCCCGCAGAATTGCGACATTTCCGGCCAGCGCCTGCCCGGCGTGTCGAAATGGGCCTTCTCCTACGGCGCGGAATACGACCTGCCGGCAACGCTCGGCGGGATCGATGGCCAGGTGTATCTCGGCTATGACGGCAGCTACCGCTCGACCTTCTCGTCCAACCCGTCGCGCTCGCTCTACACCGATATCAAGGGCTATGCGCTCAGCAACTTCCGCCTGGGATTCAAAGCGAAGGACAGCTGGAACGTATTCGGCTGGTTGCGCAACGCGTTCGACCACAACTATTACGAAGTGCTCGCGCTCCAGTCGGGCAGCACGGGCCTCGTTGTCGGACAGCCCGGTGATCCGCGCACGTATGGCCTGACCGTATCGCGATCGTTCTGATCCTCAGGCGTTATCGTCACGACACGTTCAGGTTGCGCGAAATAGAACGTGAATACGGCCCGGAGGGACGTCGCAGTCGGAAGCTCCCGATGTCCCTCCGGTTCCGGATCCACGACATCTTGCCGCTGTCCGGTGGTCTCTTGCGCAGAGCCTCTGCGGAGCGCAGTCTGTTGCTAAGGAAAATGCAGGGGCAGCGACATGTTCTTCGTACGACAGGGGCCCTTGTGGTTTCGCATGACCACGGGCGTGCTCGTTCTCTGGGGGCTCGTCGGATGTTTCATGTGCCTGCAACAGCTGAGACTCGGCGCCGACGCGATGGGGCAGGCGAGTGCCTATGACCGCGCGCTCTATGCCAGTTTGCCCAACTGGTATGGTCCGCTGTTCGCCGTCGCCGTGCTGACCGGCTTCGTCGGCGCGATCCTCTTGTTCATGCGCCGCGCCTACGCCCGCCGGTTCCTGATCGCGTCGCTGGCGGCGACGATCGCGCAGTTCGGCTGGCTGTTCGCCTCGACCGACATTGTCGCGCACAAGGGCGCGAGCGAGACGCTCGGTCTACCCGTCGTCATTATCGCGATCGCCGCGTTCACGCTCTGGCTGGTTGGCCATGCCCGGCAAAAGGGATGGGCGGTTTGATCGCCCCTGGACCGTTGATCCGAAGGCTGGGCGAGCACCGACGCACACGCTACTAGCGTTCCCATGTCAACGACCTACACCCTCGACACCGCGACGAGTCGCGCGAACCCGACGCCGGCGCCGCTCAAGCGCCTGACGATCCCTGCGATCCATCGTCAAAAGGGCAAGACGCCGCTCGTCATGCTGACCGCCTACACCGTGCGGACCGCGCAGCTGCTCGACCCGCATTGCGATATGCTGCTGGTCGGCGATAGCCTGGGGCAGGTGATCTACGGCCTGCCTTCGACCGTGCCCGTCACGCTGGAGATGATGGCGGCGCACGGCGCAGCGGTGGTACGCGGCAGCTATCATGCCGTGGTCGTGATCGACATGCCGTTCGGCAGCTACGAAGCGTCGCCTGAAAAGGCGTTCGAGAGTGCGGCGTGGCTCCTCAAGCAGACCGGCGCGGCAGCGGTGAAGCTCGAGGGGGGCACCGCTATGGCGCCGACCGTCAAGTTCCTGACCGAGCGCGGCATTCCGGTGGTGGGCCATGTCGGCCTCACGCCGCAGGCCGTCAACGTCCTCGGCGGCTACGGCGCACGCGGTCGGACACCCGAGGAGGCGGCGAAGATCGTTGCCGACGCGCAGAGCATCGCCGAGGCCGGTGCCTTCTCGCTCGTGATCGAGGGAGTGGTCGAGCCGATCGCGATCGAGATCACCAACACCATCGCTTGCCCGACGATCGGGATCGGTGCGTCGGCGCAGTGCGACGGACAAGTTCTGGTGACCGAAGACATGCTCGGGATGTTCGAGCGGACCGCCAAGTTCGTGAAGCGGTTCGCCGACATCGCCGGCACGATTTCGTCCGCGGCGCAGACCTATGCGGACGACGTCCGGTCGCGTGCGTTTCCGGGCGCCGAGCAGGTCTACTCGCCCAAGGATTGATCCGCTTCCGTTTCGGTTCCGGCGCGGCTAAGGTCCGCGCCGCCCACCCCCTCACTATTTCCGGAGCATTCCTTGGCCCTCCCGCCGAAAACCGATCAAGCATTCCTGCGTGAGGTCGACGAAGAACTGCGACGCGACCAGCTCGCCGGGTTCTGGACGAACTGGGGCGTCTGGGTTGGGGTCGCCGTTGTTGCGGCGCTCGCCGCGCTCGCCGGCTTTCTCTACTGGCAGCATCACAATGGCGAGGCCGCCGGCGTCGAAGGCGAACAGCTTCAGGTCGCGTATGACTCGCTGGGCGCGAACAACGCCGCCGCCGCCGCGAAACCGCTCGCCGAACTCGCCAAGTCGAACCGCGACGGCTACCGCGCGCTCGCGCTGTTCACGCAGGCCGACGTTCTTCTCCAGAAGGACGATCTGAAGGGTGCTGCTGCCAAGCTCGGCGCGATTGCTGCGGATACGTCGCTGGCCAAGCCGTTCCGCGACCTCGCGCTCGTTCGCCAGACGTCCGCCGAGTTCGATACGCTGAAGCCGCAGGTCATCGTCGAGCGGCTCCGTCCGCTCGCGGTGCCCGGTGGTCCATGGCTCGGCAGCGCGGGCGAGATGGTCGCGATTTCCTATCTCCGGATGAACCAGCGTCAGCAGGCTGGGACGTTGTTCGGCCAGATCGCTCGCGATACCGGCGTGCCCGAGACGATCCGTCAACGCGCGGTTCAGATGGCTGGCGTACTGGGTGTGGACGCTGTCGCCAGCACTGGAGCTACTGCCCGGGTCATCACTCCGGCTGCATCAAACGAGGATACCAAGGCGCAATGATGAAGACATATCGGGTGACGGTCGCCGTCGCCGCGCTGATGGCGCTCAGCGGTTGCGGGATCTTCAAGGGCGGCTTGAAGAAGACGCCGACGGTCGGCGACCGCGTCTCGATCCTGGTCTCGGAGAACGAGGTCGAGACCGACAAGACGATCGCCGACGTTCAGGTCCTGTTGCCGGCACCCGCGGTCAACGACGCCTGGGCACAGCCTGGCGGCAATCCCGCCAAGTCGATGGGTCAGCTCGCGCTTGGCGACCAACCCAAGCGCGCATGGCAGACGTCGATAAACGGCGGCTCCAACCGCGAGCGGCTCGGCGCCGCGCCGGTGGTTGCCGACAACAAGCTGTTCGTGACCGACGTCACCGCGACGATTCACGCCTTTGCTGCCGACACCGGCGCGGCGCTGTGGAGCGCTGGTATCACCGAGGGCAAGCTCAACAAGGCCGCACGATTCGGTGGTGGGGTCAGCTATGACGACGGCAAGCTCTATGCGACCGACGGCGTCGGCGACGTCGTCGCGATGAACGCGGCAGACGGCAAGATCCTGTGGCGCGCCAAGCCCGGCGCGCCGCTACGCGGCTCGCCGACCGTCGCCAACGGCGCGGTCTATGTCTTGACGCAGGACAACCAGGTCTTCTCGCTCAACCAAGGCGATGGCAAAGTCCAGTGGGTCCAGTCGGGGACGCTCGAAACGCAGGGCGTGTTCGGCGTTGCAGCTCCGGCGGTCAGCCAGGGCACCGTCGTCGCAGGCTTCTCGAGCGGCGAACTCAGCGCCTATCGCTACGAGAATGGCCGTATCCTGTGGCAGGACGCGCTGTCGCGCACCTCGGTCACGACGTCGGTGTCGAGCCTGTCGGATATCGACGCCGCACCGGTGATCGACGGTGGCCGCGTATACGCGGTCGGGCAGGGTGGCCGCATGGTCGCGCTCGAACTGTCGACCGGGCAGCGTCTGTGGGAGCAGAACTTCGCGGGCATCTCGACACCGTGGATCGCGGGCGAATGGCTGTTCGTCGTCACGGACGATGCCAAGCTCGTCTGCTTGTCGCGGTCGAACGGCAAGGCGCGCTGGATCGCCCAGTTGCCGCGCTTCCAGAACGAGAAGAAGCGCAGCAATGCGATCACGTGGTTCGGCCCGATCCTGGCCGGCAATCGTCTCGTCCTCACCAACTCGCGCGGCGAGATCAACTTCGTCTCGCCGGTCGATGGCACGGTGAGTTCGACGATCGAGACGAAGACGCCGTTCGCGTTGCCGCCGATCGTCGCCAACTCGACGCTCTACACGCTCGACCAGAAGGGCAAGGTCACCGCCTACCGGTGACTCAAGCTCTTTCTCCCCGCCGGGGGATAAAAGGGCAGATCCTCTTCCGCCAGAGGGAGGTGGCTGGCACCTGCCAGACGGACGGGGAGGACCCGGAACGCCTGTTCCGCGTCCTCCCGCTCTGTCGCCTCCGCACCACCCCCCTGGGGGGAGGACCGCGTAATCGAATGTCGATTCGCCATAGGTGACGCCAGCGCGTTCCCGCGCTAAGGGCCTGCCATGTCCAAACTCCCCGTGGTCGCAATCGTCGGCCGCCCCAATGTCGGCAAGTCGACCCTGTTCAACCGCCTCGTCGGCAAGAAGCTCGCGCTGGTCGACGACCGGCCGGGCGTCACGCGCGACCGCCGGGAAGCCGATGCGTCGCTGATCGGGCTCGAATTCCGTATCATCGATACCGCCGGCTATGAGGATCACGACGCGCAGACGCTGCCCGGTCGTATGCGCCAGCAGACCGAGGCGGCGGTCGGCCAGGCCGATGTCGCGCTGTTCCTGTTCGACGCGCGCGCCGGGATCGTGCCGCTCGACGAGGAGATCGCGCGTTGGCTCCGTACCGCCGACGTGCCCGTCATCCTCGTCGCCAACAAGGCCGAGGGCCGTGCGGGCGAGGACGGTATCCTCGAGTCGCTCGCGCTCGGCTTCGGCGATCCGGTCCAGCTGTCGGCCGAGCATGGCGAGGGCATGGGCGACCTGTTCGAAGGCCTGCTCCCGCTGCTCGAGGGCAAGGAAGAGCCGCCTGAGGAACAGCCCGACAATGAATATGAGGGCCCGCTGAAGCTCGCGATCGTCGGGCGCCCGAACGCCGGCAAGTCGACGCTCGTCAACCGCATCCTCGGCGAGGACCGCATGATCACCGGTCCCGAAGCCGGCATCACGCGCGATTCGATCAGCGTCGATTACGACTGGCACCCGACCGGTGGCGAAGCGCGCAAGGTGCGGCTGATCGACACTGCCGGTATGCGCAAGCGCGCCAAGGTGCAGGACAAGCTCGAGAAGATGTCGGTCGAGGACGCGCTGCACGCGGTCGACTTCGCCGAGGTCGTCGTGCTGCTGCTCGACGCCACGCTCGGGCTCGAAGCGCAGGACCTGCGCATCGCCGACAAGGTGCTGCAGGAGGGCCGTGCGCTCGTCATCGCGCTCAACAAATGGGACATCGCCGAGAGCGCGTCGTCGCTGTTCAACGGCGTCAAGCGCGCACTCGAGGACGGGCTGAGCCAGGTCAAGGGTGTCACCGTGATGACGGTGTCGGGCGCGACCGGCAAGGGCATAGACCAGTTGTTGCAAGCCTGTTTCGATACGCGCGACGCGTGGTCGAAGCGCGTCGGCACCGGCGAACTCAACCGCTGGTTCGAGCGCGCGATCGAGGCGACCCCGCCACCGGCGCCGGGCGGCAAGCGGATCAAGATGCGCTACGTCACGCAGGTCAAGACGCGCCCGCCGAGCTTCGTCATCTTCGGCACGCGCGTCGACCAGCTGCCAGCGAGCTATGAGCGTTATCTGGTCAATTCGATGCGTAAGGATCTTGGCTTTGGAGCGGTCCCCGTCCGGCTGATGTTCCGTGCGCCGAAGAATCCGTACGACGACAACGGCAAGGGCGGCGGCGGCAACTAGGCTGCGATAACTCGGCGATGGTGTCCGGCGTGGTCCGTATCGATGCCAGGGGCATGCGCTGCCCCTGGCCCGCGGTGCGCCTTGCAAAAGCGCTACGGGGCGGGGCGACATCGGTCACGGTGATCGCCGACGACCCGCAGGCACCGACCGAGCTTGCTTCGGTTGCAACGGCGGCGAATGCGAAGATGGAGATCGTTTTGGATGAGGTTTATCCGACGTTCGTCGTGACACTTCGGTAGCGTGACAACATTGTGTTTACCCAAGCGGGGTAAAGCGGGGGCTTGACCTTCATGGCACGTGGCCGAACGGGAGAAGGTGACAGTGTCGTTCGAAGGAAGCACCTTGATCAACTGGCCTGCGTTTGCGCAGGCGCGGAGCGAGCTGGGCGCTGGATTCGTCCGTATCCTCGGGTATTTCCGCGAGGATGGTGTTAAATCGGTGGCGGCGATCGAAGCGGCGATGCGCGCGCTCAACGCGGCGGCGATGGTGATCCCCGCCCATACGCTGAAAGGCGAAGCTCGGCAGTTCGGTGCCGAGCCGCTGGCTGATCTTGCGGAGGCGATCGAGACGATCGCGCGGGACTGTGTGGAGATGCAGGATACGCCGGACGAGGCGCTGGAGCTTATCGTGCGGCTGCGGCCGTTGTTCGGTGAGACGCTGACGTTGCTGGAGCGTGAGGCCAATCCGATCGTCGCGCGGAGGCCTGTTGTCGGCGGCGGCTTTGGTCGTCGTGCCATTCCGACCGCGTTCGGCGGGGACTAGTCCTTAAGCGAGCCCAGCGGTGGGCTCGCCTGGCTTCGTAGACATCGCAGAGCTTCTCCGCCGTCATCCCGACATTCGTCACGATGACGGCGGGTTAGCTTAGCCCTTCAGATACGGCGCAGCCCCGGCCTTGGGCGAATCATGTTCCGAGATCGAGTTGAGCTGGATGTAGTTGTGGATGCCCATCCGCGCGATCATCTCGAACTGGCGCTCGAGCGTGTCGACATGCTCTTCCTCGCTGGCGAGGATGCGAGCGAACAGGTCGCGGCTGATGTAATCCTTGACCTCTTCGCAGTACGCAATCGCGCCCTTGAGCTGGACGGTCGCCTCGACCTCGAGCGCCAGATCCGACTTCAGGACCTCCTCGACGGTCTCGCCGATGCGGAGGCGGCCGAGCAGCTGGAAGTTCGGCAGGCCATCGAGGAACAGGATGCGCTCCGACAGCCAGTCGGCGTGCTTCATCTCGTCGATCGATTCCATCCGCTCATACTGGGCGAGCTTGTAGACGCCCCAATGCTCGAGCATCCGGTAATGGAGCCAATATTGATTGACCGCGGTCAGCTCGTTCTTGAGCGCCTCGTTCAAGAAATCGATTACTTGGGGGTCGCCGCGCATGGCCATATCTCCGTCACCTCTGACGACCATGTAGCGGCCTGATACAGATCAGCACAACCCCCGAAAACGACCGTTTTCCGGGCTTTATCAGCTGTTGCGACGCTTATGCAGCGGCACGCTCTTCATCGATAATCGCTCGCGCTATCGACGTGCACTGGCCACATTTGGGTTTGCGACCCATCGAACGAAAGGCCTGGCACGGAGTCGTGCATCCGCCCCGTGCGCAATTGCGGACATCGGATTCTCGTATGGCATTGCAAACGCAGACGACCATGAATGCTCCCTCGCTCTGCAACCCGGATATAGCTATTGCGAAACGCTCGCAAGCTAAATTGCGTCGCGTTCGCAACAAGCATCATCGGTTCGTCGTGAAAGCGGACCCGCGCATCGGCGCCCACGCGAATCGGGAGAGGCTGCGCCACAGCCATTCGAGCGGGCCGTAGCGGTAGCGAGCGAGCCAGGGCTTCGACCACAGCAGCATCAGCAGCCAGATCGGGACCACGACCAGATAGAGGTGTGCGCGCGACAGGCCGCCGTACAGGCCGAACCCATATCCGTAGAACAGGGTCGTGCAGATCACGGTCGTGCCGAGGTAATTGGAAAACGCCATTCGACCGGCTGCGGAAACGCGGGTCGTCAGCCACCCGCCCGGCCTTGCGACCAGAATGATTGCGGCGGCATAGCCCATGATCGTCGATGGCCTCAGCGGGGTTGCGAGTGCCAGCCACGACAAGCCGACGTAGCGCGCGTTGAACCCGTGCGCGATGTCGACCGTGGCGATCGCCGCATAGCCGATCCAGCCGATCCCGATCCCGGTCACCGCGATCACTCCATAGCGGCGCCGCGACCATTCGCCGGTCAGAAACCCCGATCGCAGGCCCGCCATGCCGAACAGCATGAACCCCAGCGTCTCTGGGCCAGTGGCGGTCAGGGACGCGAACGGCCCGGCCGCGTGCGTCCAGCGCCACGCGACCAGATCGCGCCACCCGCCGCGACCGACGGCGAGTTCGTGCGTGACCGAAGGGGCGGATGGCTGTCCGAGTTGCTCGGCCAATGATTGCCAGTTCGCGATTGCCCTAGCGGCTGCACCCGGTCGGTGTGCGGACGCATGCAGGTCGAACGCATAGGCGACCAACGTCGTCAGTTCGACCGTCTGTAGCGCGATGCAGGCCAGCCCGACGCCGATCAGCCATCGCACCGGCAACCGTGCGAACATGAACGCGAACGCGCCGACCAATGCGTAATGCGCAAGTATGTCGCCCCACCAGAGCAGATAGAGGTGGGCGACGCCGAACACGAACAGCCACGCCATGCGGCGCAAATGGACCGCGGCCGGATCCTCGTCGTTCACCGTTGCGCGGTCGATGACCAGCAGCATCGATGCGCCGAACAGGAACGAGAACAGCCCGCGCATCTTGCCGTCGATGACGATGAAGGTCGTGGTCCAGGCGATCAGGTCTGGCGTGCTTGGCCAGCCCATCGACGCGGGGGTCATGTAGGCGAATTGCGGGAAGCCGAAGGCGGCGATGTTGGCGGCGAGGATACCCATGACGGCGACGCCGCGGATCAGGTCGAGCGTGGCGATTCTGGCGGGGGCTGGGGTCATGCGGAAAAAGTGAAGTATAGAAAGTATAGACGCTCGCGCAGCATTTCGTGGGGCTGTTCGGCCGGCTGTAACGGAGCGATGTTGGCGAGGGCGCTCATGACGCTAACGCCGCAGATAAGGTTACGCGTTGCGGCACTGGGGTGTGTGGATGGCACGCAGGAAAAGTGAAGTATAGAAAGTATAGACGCTCGCGCAGCATTTCGTGGGGCTGTTCGGGCGGCTGTAACGGAGCGATGTTGGCGAGGGCGCTCATGACGCTAACGCCGCAGATGCGGTCAACCGTGACGGCGCTGGGGGGTATGCGAGGCACGCGGGAAAAGTGAAGTATAGAAAGTGCAGACGCTCGCGCAGCATTTCGAGAGGCCGTCTCGTCGCTGAAGATGTGGCCTTTCGATGCCCGTCTTGTGCGAAGGCGTGGCCGATCAGGTTGGCGGGGTTTGCCGAAGGTAGAGGTCGGTCGGCGCTCGGCGTCGGCGGGCGCGGAGGGGCCACGCGGTGGGAGGGGCATGCTTCGATCATGGTTCGACGCTGGCATATTGCGGTGGTGTAGGACAGGCGCTGTGATGCGCTGCTGCGACGCGTCGTTAGTAGGCCGTCTTGAAGGGAGATACCGCACCACCACCCGTCACCCCAGCAAGGGCTGGGATATTCCAATCGGCGCGCGCTGCGACCTGATTGGGGAGATCCGAGCTTTTGCTGGGATGACGGGGTGGTGGAGCCACGAGAGTTGATCGGACGGCAGCTACCGCTCCCTTGTTCTCCCGCAAAGGCGGGAGCCCAGACTGTGTCCCCGCCTTTGCGGGGACACAGGGCGTGTTTGGTGCTGGTCGTCCTAATTTCAACAATCGCACCACCCCGGCGGAGGCCGCGGCCTCATTGGGGGACGGTTATGACGAGCCGCTGCGCGCCGTTACTGCCACCTTTCCAATTGGGCCCCGGCCTTCGCCGGGGGGGATTGGGGCTGCGCTTCTGAGTGCGCGCTGGCTACGTGTCTCACGCCAGCGCGGCGTCGACCCCCATTAGCTTCGGGAAGAAGCCCTCGTGCGCCGTCCGCAACGTATCGAGCGCGATGACGTCGTCGCGGTCGGGGCGTTCGAAGATCAGGCGCTTGCCGCCGGTGCGACCGAGCGGTTCGGCTTCGACGTCGGCGGCGTGCGCGGCGCCGAGGAAGTCGAGCAGTGCGTGGTCCTCGACGGTGACGATATAGACGCCCTGGTCCTCCGCGAAGAACGCGCGCGCGCAGTCGAACGGCTGCTTGCGGTCGATCATCGCGCCGATGCCGCCCGCCAGTGCCATCTCGGCGAGGGTGACGGCGATGCCGCCGTCGGAGACGTCGTGGACCGCGGTCAACTGGCCGAGGCTGATCGCCTCGCGGATCAGGTCGCCGACGCGGCGTTCGGCGGCGAGATCGACGGGCGGCGGCGGGCCGGCGTCGAGCTGTTCGCGGCCGTGGCATTCGCGCAGCCAGAGCGACTGGCCGAGATGGCCGCCCCGCGTGCCGACCGCGAGGATGATGTCGCCCGAGCCCTTGAACGCGATCGTCGCATTCTTCTGCCAGTCCGCGAGCAACCCGATCGCGCCGATCGCCGGCGTCGGCAGGATCGCCGAGCCACCGCCGGTCGCCTTGCTCTCATTGTAGAGCGAGACGTTGCCCGAGACGATCGGGAAGTCGAGCGCGATGCACGCGTCGCTCATCCCCTCGAGGCAGCCGACGATCTGGCCCATGATCTCGGGGCGCTGCGGGTTGGCGAAGTTGAGGCAGTTCGTCACCGCCAGCGGCAGCGCGCCGACTGCGGTGAGGTTGCGCCACGCTTCGGCGACCGCCTGCTTGCCGCCCTCGACGGGATCGGCGAAGCAATAGCGCGGCGTGCAGTCGGTGGTCATCGCCAGCGCCTTCTGCGTGCCGTGGACGCGGACGACTGCGGCGTCGCCACCGGGGCGCTGGACCGTGTCGGCGCCGACCATGTGGTCGTACTGCTCCCAGATCCAGCGGCGCGAGGCGATGTCGGGCGAGCCCATCAGCGTGACGAGATCGGCGGCGACGTCGTTGCTGTGCGGCGCGTTTGCGAGTGGCGCGGGCTTGGGCGTCGGCACGTGCGGGCGATCGTAGAGCGGCGCCTCGTCGGCGAGCGGCCCGAGCGGGATGTCGCAGACTGTCTCGCCCTTGAATTTCAGGACCATGCGTCCGGTGTCGGTGACGCGGCCGATCACCGCGAAATCGAGCTCCCATTTCTTGAAGATCGCTTCCGCTTCGGCTTCGCGGCCGGGCTTGAGCACCATGAGCATGCGCTCCTGGCTCTCGCTCAGCATCATCTCGTACGGCGTCATGCCGGTCTCGCGCTGCGGCACGTCGTCCATCGTCAGCTCGATGCCGACGCCGCCCTTCGACGCCATTTCTACCGCCGAAGACGTGAGGCCGGCGGCGCCCATGTCCTGGATCGCGACGATGACGTCGGTCGCCATCAGTTCGAGGCAGGCCTCGATCAGCAGCTTCTCGGTGAAGGGATCGCCGACCTGGACGGTCGGGCGCTTGGCGTCCGAATCCTCGCCGAAGTCCGCGCTGGCCATCGTCGCGCCGTGGATGCCGTCGCGGCCGGTCTTGCTGCCGACATAGACGATCGGATTGCCGATGCCGCTGGCGGCCGAATAGAAGATCTTGTCCTGATCGGCGATCCCGACGGTCATCGCGTTGACCAGGATGTTGCCGTCATACGCGCTGTGGAAGTTCACCTCGCCGCCGACGGTCGGCACGCCGACGCAATTGCCGTAGCCGCCGATGCCGTGGACGACGCCCGAGATCAGGTGGCGCATCTTGGGATGATCGGGCCGGCCGAAGCGAAGCGCGTTCAGGTTGGCGATCGGCCGCGCGCCCATCGTGAAGACATCGCGCAGGATGCCGCCGACACCGGTCGCTGCGCCCTGATAGGGCTCGATATAGGACGGGTGGTTGTGGCTCTCCATCTTGAAGATCGCCGCCTGGTTGTCGCCGATATCGACGACGCCGGCATTCTCACCGGGGCCGCAGATGACGCGGGGGCCCTTGGTGGGTAGCTTCATCAGGTGGATCTTGCTGGATTTGTAGCTGCAATGCTCGGACCACATCACCGAGAAGATGCCGAGCTCGACGAGATTGGGCTCGCGGCCGATCGCGTGAAGCACGCGCTCATATTCTTCGGGGGACAGGCCGTGGTCGGCGACGATCTGCGGTGTGATCTGGGGCATGGGGCGGGCTTTAGCGGGGTGGGGGGCGACTTGCCAGCGTCGATCCGCAGCAGTTGAGGAGGATTGGCGCGGTGCCGCGGCGGTGTCACATAACGGCGTCACATATCTCAGTCAGACCGCATGTGAAGCGAGCGCTATCGGACGGTTTACTTGGGGGAATGAGATGAAGATCGTATCGATACTGGCGATGATGGTATTTGGAGGCTCGACGACTCAACTGCCTGCGCAGGCATCGACGAGTTTCTGCGAGCGTCTGGCACCCAAGCTCAACATGAAACAGGTAGGATCCAAGCCGACACGGGCGACCGAATGGCGCGTGAACACCATGGGTCTCGGATCGCATCTCTTCGGTGGATCGTCGATAGTCTCGTTCATGGTTCGACCGGCAGGCGAACAGACCCAGGCCGCGTACGACAAGGCTGCAAAGGCCTGCACGCAATCGACGAAAGGCATAGTTTGCCGGATCGAAGGCCCGAGCGAACTGACCGTGCAGACCAAGGGTGGGGAAGCCAAGGGCGATGCCGCAGCGGGCGAGCGAGCCGAGGTAGAATTGCGTAAGGCGTCTATCTTCTGCCGCGACGTGTAGGCTGTGCTGACCGTTCCGTCATCCTGACGAAAGTCAGGATCCAGGGTAAGCGAGTGCGGCGCCGTGTGGCTCTGGATCCTGACTTTCGTCAGGATGACGGGGAGGGAGGGAGCGACTGGTGGGAAGGTGCGGCGCTGTTGGCAGCGCCGCCTGCGCGGCTGTCAGACGTACGGCGGCTGCGTGTAGCCCTTGGGGCTGAGCGTGAAAATGTCGCAGCCGGTCTCGGTGATGCCGATCGAATGCTCGAACTGCGCGGACAGCGAGCGGTCGCGGGTGACCGCCGTCCAGCCGTCGTCGAGCAGCTTCACGTCGGGGCGGCCGATGTTGATCATCGGCTCGATCGTGAAGATCATGCCGGGGCGCAGTTCGGGGCCGGTGCCGGGCTTGCCGACATGGACGACTTCGGGGGCGTCGTGGAACAGGCGGCCGACGCCGTGACCGCAGAAATCGCGGACCACGCCGTAGCGGTGCTTTTCCGCATGGCGCTGGATCGCGTTGGCGACGTCGCCCATGCGGTTGCCCGGTTTCGCCTGCTCGATGCCGATCATCAGGCATTCATAGGTGACTTCGACGAGGCGGCGTGCCTTGATGGGCACGTCGCCGATCAGGTACATCCGGCTCGTGTCGCCGTGCCAGCCGTCGAGCAGCGGGGTCACGTCGACATTGACGATATCGCCCGATTTCAGCGTCTTGTCGCTCGGGATGCCGTGGCAGACGACATGGTTGATCGAGATACAGACGCTGTGCGTGTAGCCGCGATAGCCGAGCGTCGCGGGGACGCCCCCGCCGGCGATGATGAAGTCGTAGATCAGCCGGTCGATCTCGGCGGTGGTCACGCCGGGCACCATGTGCGGCACGATCATGTCGAGCGTCTCGGCGGCGAGCCGGCCCGCCTTCATCATGCCTTCGAACGCGGCGGGGCCGTGCAGCTTGATGGCGCCGGTGCGCGCGTCGGGCTGGTCTGAGGTGACGGTTACATATTCGGTCATGACGCGCGATATAGCGTGGCGGCGGCGGTTTTGCGAGGCTATGCGAGGGGCATGACCCAAGCCCCGACAAACGAACGCATCTGGACGGCCGCGCTGACGATCATCGGCGACGAGATCCTGTCGGGCCGCACGCAGGACAAGAACGTCGCGCAGATCGCGGCCTGGCTGAACGTGCAGGGCATCCGCCTCGCCGAGGTGCGCGTGGTCGCCGACAAGACCGAGGCGATCGTCGAGGCGGTCAACATCCTCCGGGCGCGCAACGATTACCTGTTCACGACGGGGGGAATCGGGCCGACTCACGACGACATCACGGTCGATGCGATTGCGGAGGCGCTGGGCGTCGCGGTCGAGCATCATCCGCGCGCGATGGCGGTGCTGGAGGCCTATTACGCGACTCGCGGCGGGCTGACCGACACGCGGGCGCGGATGGCGCGGGTGCCGGCGGGGGCCGACCTGATCGACAACAAGGTGTCGGGCGCGCCGGGGATCCGGATCGGCAACATCTTCATCATGGCGGGGGTGCCGCATATCACCGCGGGGATGCTCGATGCGCTGACGGGGACGCTCGAAGGTGGACGTCCGGTGGTGTCGAAGACGATCGGCTGCTGGGTCGCGGAGAGCGAGGTCGCCGACCTTCTGCGTGATGCCGAGAAGACCCATGAGGGCGTCGCGATCGGCAGTTACCCGTTCTTTCGCGATGGCAAGACCGGTGCGAACTTCGTGGTGCGCAGTTCGGACGAGGCACTGGTCGATCGGTGCCTGGCGGACCTGACGCGCGATCTCGAAGCAACCGGCCGGATCGTCACCGCGCAGGGGATCTGACGCCGCTCATGCGCCCCATTCGGGGCCGTCGGGATCGGGATAGAAGGCATCGGGGTCATAGGGTGCGTGGCGCGACGGCGGTGGCGACTTGGCCGGTTCCGGCAGAGTCGGCGAGCCGCCACCGAAGCGGATGCGGACATAAGCCATGTTGCCTGTCAGCGCCTGGAATATGATCTCATAGGGTTCCTGCTCCATGCGCCGGCCGATGAACGGCGCGCGTTCGGCGGAGAGATAGCCCATCTGCACGCCACGCGGGCTGAATACCGCGACCGCATTGGCATCATGCGGGTTCTTGGGCTCGCGCCGAAGCGCGATCGGTTCGCCGGGCTTGCAGAGCAACAGCTCCATCCGCCGGTTGCTCCTGCTCTTGTCCGCGTTGGGAAAGTCGATGCCGACCACGTTCAGCGTCAATTCGTCCATTCCACACCTCAGGCAGCCGTTCATCGAACACATGCGCCAAGCAACCGGCGCGGTCAGCCACCGTCACGGGACTGGTCGAAGCATTCGGCCCAGAATGGCGGGCCGAGCGGACCTTCATAGTCCGCGCCAGCGGAGTTGCGAAGGCAGGTCGATAGCCGAATAATCGACCTGGAGCACGCGTCGTCGACGGGGGGGATCGGCGGCGCGCGAGCCGTGGATGATCGGCGTCGCGTAGAGCCAGACATCGCCGCGGTTCGCGAGGCACGCGCGCTCGCCGCGGTCCTCGACGACGTGCTTTATGCTCGCTTCCGGTAAGCGACCAAGCCTGTGAGATCCGGGCACGATGCGAAGCGGAGCATTCGTCGCGTCGACCGGGTCGAGATGGACGCGGATCGTGACCATCCGCTCCAGAATCGCGAAGGGCGGTTCGACCTGGATCAGGCCGGCCTTGACCGTCCAGGGACCGAAGCCGTCGGCGTCAGCGCGCTCCTCGACGACGATCGTGCGATCCTGATGCCAGCCGAGCGCCCAGTTCCGCGCTGCCGTCTTGTCGAACAGCACGGCGCGAACGGCGCGCGCATCGGGGCCCAAGGCCGATGCGGCGATGCTGCCGATGGGACCGTCCACCGCGAGCATCGCGTACAGGGCAGGGGCGGACCCGATCCTCACGCCCGCCACGTCGCTCGGTAGGTCTGCGATGGCCTGTTCGATCGAAAGGCATGCAGCGGTATCCAGGGCACCCGCAAAGATCTGTGCGCCGTCTTCCTCGAAGCGCAGATCGGTTTCCCGGGGCTGGGCCTTCGCGTTCACGCGATCAGGCCGGCGAGTTGCCCGATCCGCCGTTGAGTGCAGCGGGCTGTTTGTGGGTATCGGGGGAGGTGGTTCGGGCAGGCGCTGCATCCGCGCTGCTTCCGGCGAGCATGCCGTTCAGCGAATTGCCGGTCATGCCGAGTTCCGCCATCAGGCCATCGATGAGGGGGCCGCCGACGCGGTAGCGCATCGCGGCGGCGACCGCGGCATCGGCGAGATTGCCCTGGCCACCGCCGGATGCGCCGTCGCTGCCGCCGTCGCCGTGTAGCCCTCGAGCATCGAGGATGCTGATCTTGTCGATGTTCTCCATCGGCTTGCTCGCGGCAGCGATGATCGCGGGCAGCGCTTCGAGCATCGCGCGGCGGATCAGCAACGCGGTTTGCGCGTCGCTCAACAGGTTGGTCGCCTCGTTGAGCGATGCCTGACCCGCCGCATCGACCTTGAACGCTGCCTCGCGACCTTCCGCGCGGGCCTTCTCGGCATCGGCTTCGGCCGTCGCTTCGGTGCGCAGGGCACTGGCGCGGGCCTCCGCGGCTTCCTTCTCGGCGGTTGCAGCGACGGTGATGCCGACCGCCTCTTCCTGCGCGCGCTGCGTGGCGGCGATGACCGCGACGTTCTTGTTGCGGTTGGCGATCTCGGTTGCCTTGGCCGTGGCGACGCTTTCCTCGGCGCGGACGGCGAGTGCGCGGGCCTCGTTGGCGGCGGCGGTGGCGGTCGATTCCTCCTCGGACTTCTGCGCGGTCTGCACAGCCGTCGTGATGCGCGCGATCTCGATCGTGCGGTCGCGTTCGATCGTCGCGGTCTGGATCGCGCCGTCGCGGGCGATGGTGGCGGTCTGGATCACCTTGTCGGCCTCGGTCTGCGCGACCGTCTGCGCCTGGCTGGCTGTGATGCGGGCGATCTCGGCGAGGCGCGTCTGCTCGGCCTCCGCGGTGGCGATCGCGGTCGCCTGTTCGGCGCGGCGGGCGGAGAGTGTCTGCTCCTGCGTCAGGCGCGCCTGTTCCGCGGCCTGCGCGATCTCGAGCGACTGGTTGTTCGCGTCGAGGTTACGCTGCTCGATCTCGACGCGGTTGGTCGCGACGATATCGTTGCGGATCTTCTTGCGCTCCTCGATCGTCCGCGTGAGCACGGTCAGACCCTCGGCATCGAACGCGTTGTTCTCGTTGAAATGCTCGAACGCGGTCTGGTCGAAATGCGTGATGCTGACGGACTCGAGCTGGAAACCGTTCATGTCCAGGTCGGTCATCAGCGCTTCCTGCACCTTCTGGATGAAGTCGGCGCGGTTGGCGTGGAGGTGCTCCATCGTCATCGTCGCGGCGACCGAACGCAGCGCCGACACAAGCTTGCCGTCGAGCAGCGATTTCACCGCGTCGGGGCTGTTGACCGAGTCACCCAAGGTCTGTGCGGCGGCGGCGATCGATTCCGCGTCGGGCTTCACCTTGATGTGGAACAGGCCGACGACGTCGACGCGCAGCTTGTCGAGCGTGATCAGCGCGTCCTTGTTGAGGCGCGACACCTCCAGCTTCACCGTCGTCAGGCGGACCTGCATCAGTTCGTGGAGCACCGGGATGACCATGATGCCGCCGTTGAGCACGACCTTCTCGCCGCCGAAGCCGGTGCGGATCAGCGCCACGTCCTTGGTCGCGCGGCGATACAGCCGGGTCAAAATGATGCCGATCACGACCAGCGAGAACAACACGATACCGGCGTAGATCAGGACGTTCAGAAGCTGTGCGGGCATGAAACCCTCCCCGGTGATGATTGTGGTCAGATCGACTGCAGAAGCGCGTTGGCCTCGGGCAGTGCGTAGAAGAGTTTGCCGTCGCGGCGGACGATCAGCGCGGTCTCGCCGGTGGCGATCGCGTCGGCGTCGTCATGCGGCTCGACCATGATGAAATGCGCCTGGCCGTGCTGGTCGACGATCTTCGCGCGGGCAGGGCTACCGCGGCGCGCGGTGCCTTCGAGGATCGTGCCGCGGCGGCGGAGGAAGTCGTCGGTCGAGATCACGCTGGTCTCGAAGCCGGGCATGATGCGCGCGAGGCCGTTGGCGGCAAGCGTGTTGAGCAGGCTGCCGGCGATCAATGCGCCACCCGAGGCGAGGCCCCAGTGCAGCGGGCCGCCGGTCCATGCTGACGCCCCCTGCTGAATGGCAATCCCTGAAAGCGTGAAGCAGCCGAGCAAAGACGTGAGCCAGATCAGGATCGGTAGTTCATGGCCGAGCCCGAGCCAGTCTAGCACGCCGCCGCCATCCGCTTCGGCATGGACGTCCGCGTGGAGATCGAGATGGCCGAGCCCGAGGCCGATCGCCTCGATCAGCCCGATCCCGATCATCACGACGAACGCGATCGCAAACGGCGCGTAGGCGGGCGTCAGGAAGATCGCGAACATAGGCCGTAGCGCTGGGGAGGACTCTGGTTCTGCATCGGCGAACGGGTAGCGGACAGACGACAACGCTTCGTTACGAAACGCAGGCCGATCCCGTCTTTGCACGCCATGTGTCGATACTCCCCAGCGCGAGGCTAGCCCTACGTCGAGGCGTTCGCAATGTGAGTTAAGGTAAACCGGCCGGGTTTGGATTCATCCCCTGCACAGGATCTGCACGACAAGCGAACGGACCGCACACGGACCGCGCGATCCGACGCTCACGAGACCGCGGCAAAGCTGTCCTCGACAATCGGGGAGCGCGAAAATGAATCGTCATGGAAGACTTATGGCCAAGATCGGCGCTGCCCTGGCGCTGATCGTCCTGGCGGAGATACTGATCGACGATGGCAATGGCGCGGTCGTGGGTGGGTTCGCTTTCGCCTGGATCGCTGCCCTCTTTCTCACGCGCCGGGTGATCTGGAATGATGGATCGGCGCGACTGGCGTTGATTGTTGGCGCCGGACTGGCAGTGGTGCTCGTCGATGATCCAAGCGTGCTCGGCTGGGTTCTGTTCTGGATCGCGCTATCGCTCGCCGCACTCCTGCCGCGTCACGGGTTCGACGATGCGCTGGCGTGGACGCGCAGGCTTGGCTGGCACGCGATGTCCGCGGTCATTGCGCCGCTCAAGGATGCCGCGCGGCTGTCGACGATTCGCCAGCGTCGAGGGTCGTCCTCCGGCGGTATGCGCGCGATCGGGGCTGTCGTGGCGCTGCCCTTGGTCGGCGGCGCGGTGTTCGTCGCGCTGTTCGCGAGCGCCAACCCGCTGATCGGTCAGGCGTTTGCGCAAATCATGCTGCCGGATCCGTGGACGGTGGCATGGCGGACGGTGTTCGGGCTCTGTGTGCTGGTTACGATCTGGGCAAGCTTGCGACCTAGTGCGCGCGCGACGCGGGCGTCGCGCTTCGACGAACGCTCGACCGGCACGGCGTTCGAGCCGGGGGTGGCGACGCTGATCCTGTCGCTCGTCACGTTCAACGCGATTTTCGCGGTCGAGAATGCGCTCGACATCGTGTTCCTGTGGAGCGGCGCGGGACTGCCTGCGGGCGTGACGATGGCGGACTATGCGCATCGTGGCGCCTATTCGTTGATCGTGACCGCACTGCTCGCCGGCGTGTTCGTGCTGCTGGCATTACGTCCGGGCAGCGCGGCCGCGGCGAGCCCGATGGCACGACGACTGGTGACAGTGTGGATTGTGCAAAACCTGCTGTTGGTCGCGTCGAGTGCGTTGCGAACGCTCGACTATGTCGATGCCTATGGGATGACGGTGCTGCGACTGTCCGCGCTGGCGTGGATGGGGCTCGTGGCCACGGGACTGGCGCTGATCGGCTGGCGATTGCTGGCAGGCAAGTCGGCGGCGTGGCTGATCAACGCCAATGCGCTGGCGGCTGTCACGGTGTTGGTGACGGCCAGCGTCGTCGATCTCGGTGCGACCGCAGCGGCATGGAATGTGCGCACGACGCTCGTCAGAGGTAAGGCGGGCCCGCCGCTGGACCTGTGTTACATGGCGCGGCTCGGGTCATCGTCGCTGGTCTCGCTGGCGATGCTGGAGCAGCATGCGAAACAGCCCGGCCTGCGCGACCGGCTGGCGTATCTGCGGTGGGACAGTCAGGTCGAAACTGCGGACGCGCAGGCCGATTGGCGCCGCTGGACGCTGCGCAACGCAAGGCGGCTTGCGACCGTCCGGGCGATGGTCGGCACCAAGGCGCCGCGTTTGCGGTCTGCGCCGAACGGACGGCGCTGCGACGGATTGATCCTGCCGCCGCCCCTGGTGGCAGTATCGTCAGCGCCGCCGTCCGCTCCAGCGCCGCACACGCCCGCGCCTGCCACGCCGGCACCAAAGCCGTTGACGCCGGGTGCGCAACAATGATCCTGTGCCCGATGCCTCGCACTATCCTGGTCGTCGACGACGATCCTCATATCCGCCAGCTGCTCGTGTTCGCGTTCGACAAGGCCGGGCTCAGCGCGATCGAGGCGGCGGACGGCGAAGCCGCGCTGGCGCTCGTCGAGACGCACGCGCCTGACCTTGTGGTGCTCGACATCAACATGCCGCGGATGGACGGACTGGAGGTGTGCCGTCGCCTCCGTGGTGGAGAGGGCAGGGCGGACATACCGATCCTCTTCCTGTCGAGCCGCGACGACGAGATCGACCGGGTGCTCGGCATCGAACTCGGCGCCGACGACTATGTGGTGAAGCCCTTCTCGCCGCGCGAAGTGGTGGCGCGGGTCATGGCGATCCTGCGCCGCACCTCCGCGCGGGCGCCAAGCGTCGAGGATGGGCGCGACCTCTCGCATGGGCGGTTGCGGCTCGACCTGGAGGGCTGGCGTGCGCTGTGGAACGAGGGCGAGATCGCGCTGACCGTGACCGAGTTCCAAATCCTGCGGCTGCTCGCGTCGATGCCGGGCCGTGTGTTCAGTCGTGACTCGATCATCGACCGGCTGCATGGCCCTGGCTTCGCGGTCACCGACCGGACGATCGACAGCCACATCCGCAACCTGCGCGGCAAGTTCGCGAAAGCGGGCGCCGACGACCTGATCGAGACGCGCGCCGGGATCGGCTATCGCCTCGGATCGTGCACGGGCGCGTGATCGGCGGGATCAAGGACTGGGGGAAACGCCACTGGCCCCGGATGCGGTTGCGGACGATCCTGTTCGCGACATTGTTCCTGGTCGCCGCGCTTCCGGGCTTCGGCGCGGTCTTCCTGCGCGTCTACGAGAACACGCTTGTCCGCCAGACCGAGGCGGAGCTGGTCGCGCAGGGCGCGGCGCTGTCCGCGACGGCGGCGGCGCTCTGGCCTGCCGCACCGCCGGGTCGGGTTGCACGTCACGCGGTCGCAGGCGACGACACCCCCTACGTGCCGGCGCCGGCATCCGGCATCGATCTCAGTACGACGCCGATACGCGCGGAACGACCACGGGTCGCGGCAGGCGCGAGACCATCGGCCGATGCGGTGGTCGCCGCCACGCTCCTTTCGCCGATCATGGACGCGACGCGGTCCACCACCTTTGCCTCGATCATCCTGCTCGACCGCAACGGCAGCATCGTCGCCGGGAGTTCGGCGGTCGGCAGCTATGCCGCACTTCCCGAAGTTGCCGCAGCACTGGCCGGCAGCGCCACGACCGTGCTCCGCCGCAACGGCGCATATCGCGCGACGTACCGCTTCGAGTGGCTGTCCCGAGCCGCAGCGATCCGCGTCCATTACGCGCGCCCGATCATCGTCGGCGACCGCGTGGTCGGCGTGCTCCTGCTGTCGCGTTCCGCCCGTGCGCTGTTCCGGGGATTGTATGAAGACCGGGGCAAGATAGCGCTGGGGATCGCTGCGATCTTCGGGTTGCTCGTGGTGCTCAGCGGCGTCATCTCGCGCGGCGTCACGCGCCCGATCGAGCAACTCGGCGCGGCGACCCGCGCGGTCGCGAGCGGCCGCGGTCGCGTTCCCGATCCACCACCGACCGCGGCGATCGAGATCCAGGGCCTCTACGCCGATTTCGCGGTGATGGCGACGGCGATCGAGCGTCGTTCGCGCTATCTGCGCGACTTCGCCCACGCGGTCAGCCACGAATTCAAGACCCCGCTCGCCGGCATCCGCGGCGCGGTGGAATTGCTGCAGGATCACCCGGACATGGCGGCGGAGGATCGACGTCGATTCCTTGCCAATGCCGATGCGGACGCGCGCCGTCTCGCGCTGCTGGTCACGCGGTTGCTCGATCTCGCCCGTGCCGACATGGGCGAGCCGGGTGAGGAAAGAACCGATGCCACCCAGATCGTCGCGCGTGTTGCCGATGCTTCGCGAACGGCCGGTTTCTCGATCGAAATAGTCTCCTCTGCGAAACTACCTGACGTCATCGCACCAGCAACAACGTTGGAATCTGTACTAACCACGCTGTTAGAAAACAGTAAGCAAGCTGGCGCACGATGCGTGGTGATCCAATTGTCGATCAGAAATGATCGTCTTGAAATTCTATTGACCGATGACGGGCCCGGCATTTCGCGGGCCGATCGCGTACGGCTGTTTGAACCGTTTTTCACAACGAAGCGAGATACGGGTGGGACGGGTCTGGGTCTTGCCATATCGCGCTCTTTAATCGAGGCTCAACGGGGCGAGATCGCGCTATTAGATAGCGAGATCACGACATTTGTTTTGTATTTACCCCTGTCTAATTGTGTATTTTGAGGCAGTAATTTGTTGCGGCCATATGCATTATTTATCGAACTTAATTACCTGTTGTCGCTGCCTGTTTGCAAAATCTCAGCGCGAAACGATGATGAAACCGTTCGTTGAGATGACAATACAATCAAACCCCAGCGCCAGCCCTGCGTTCGTCGAATCATCCCCGTGCTGCGTCAGTCTCGCCCCACTTTAAGTTTCCCCGCCCAACGGATCGCGTTGACTAGAATGCGGCGGTAGTTCGGATCGTCGTACGCCTCCGGCAAGTGGCCGAGCGCCGAGTAGACGACACGGCCTTTGGTCGATGGGTTTGTCCAGATGACCGGGTGCTTACCCATGGCCAGCTTGGCGCCTGGGCGGTAACTGGCCTCATCGATCCGCGCGAGCACGGTCATACCGCGGGCGGCGGGATTGGCGTCGAAGGCATACCATTCGTCGACCGGTGACCAGGGCAATTTCACCCCGACCATAACGGGATGGTCCGGTTGGTCGATGATGATCCGTGCTCGCTGGAACTGGTCGCTACCGCCCGGATGTCCGGTGAACTTGGCGCCGATGATCGTGTCGCTGTACCAAGCGTCGGTGTGACTATCGTCGCCCGCAGCGTGCAACGCCACGACGCCGCCACCTCGTGCTACGAAACGGGCGAATGCAGCGCGTTGCGCAGGCGTGAGAAAATCTCCGCTCGCGCTGTTGAGCACGACGACAGAGAAGTGCTGCAGGTGCTCGTCGTCGAAGACCGCCGCATTCTCGGTAGCGTAGCTCGCGCGACCCAAGCTTTTCGCGATATCGTCAAGCACGATGTTCGAGTGCGGAATATGCTCGATGTGTCGCCAGCCGTTGGTCTTCGAAACGATCAGCACTGCGTTCCGCAATCCCTTCGGAAGGACGGGAGCAACGCTGTCGTATGTGGCCGCCGGCAGGTGCGGATTGGGCGCCGCTTGTGCCATCGTCAGTAGTGCGATCAGCGCCAACATCTTGTGCATCGTGCAATCCCCCCGCAGGGTCGATAGCTCAAATGTCGGAACGACGCGAACAAACACCGGCGATAATGCTATGCAGGCTGAAATAGCGGCGAGCACCGCAATGATGCCGGCGCACATTCATTTGTTCGCGATGATCACCCTGTCGACGGACGGACGGACGGACGGAGGCGTCCTTGAACTGGATGCCGATACTCAGATCCGCCAGCGCCTGATCTACTTTCTTCGGCACGACGAGAAGCAGACCCGCAAGCGCCGCGCGATGGTGCCGCTCTGCCCGACGCTGGCGCCGTGGCTCGACGGGGTGACCGGCAAGCTCATACGGTATCACACGCCGACCTCGGTAAAGACGCGTGCGGCTGGTGGGGCGGAGTGGTTCGAGCGCCCGACGGCGAACATCGCGAACGGCTTTGAAGGCGTGTTGCTCGCGGCCCATGCTGCCCGGCCGGACCTAGGTTTGGCACGGCAGGTGGTAGACGCGGACGGCGAGCCGGTATGGCTAGAGCCGCGCAAGAAACTGGGAGAGACCAAGCGCCGGCCGAAGATGGTTGGCATCGGTACGCCCAACACGCTGCGCCACACGATCCACACATGGCATAAGCGTCAAGGCGTGCCTGAAGCGCAGATTGATGCAGTTGCCGGCTACAGCGAGCAGGGGACAGGTGCGAGCTATACCCACCTGCGGCCGGAGTACCTTAGAGAGTTTCTCACATCGACCGAAGCGTTCTGGGAAGCGTTCGGCGAGTTTTCCAGTTCCCATCTGTGCTACGGCAGAACCACGAAAATCATAATTATGAATGTCAGGCGATTACGGGGCTGAATTGCCTTGGCGATGGATATTACCGAACTGGAAGGAACGAGAGGTCGCCAAGGCACTCTATACGAGGCTCAGCCCTCACGGTCCACAACCGGGGGCGGTAGACTAAGGGCGCTCGCTGCTGGCATCTCGTCTAGCACAGTGGTTTTAAAGACGTCGGCGAAACCAACGGCTAGCTCAGTGACTGAGTTATCGACGCCGCCCGCGATCATTACCGAAATCCCCTGCCATGGGCCCGGCAACACATCAGGAAGGCTATCAGTTCCTATCTTAACGAACGGATGGTTGTCGTCTCCGTTGTCACATTCGCAAAGATGAGGAGATGCTGGCGAAAAGTGAAACGCCAGCGCAAGCCCTGCATCAGTTCGAAGGTTTGCATGACGGTTTTTCGGAACACCCGTCGCGATGAACAAGCCGACGTCGACGTGCGCCTCTTCGCCAAATTCAGGAAGGCTCTTTATCGAGATACGATATTCGTCGGTGCCTTCGAGCAGGGCGCCAACAGTCGCGTCTCTGAAGCCACAGTAATATCGTTTTTTATCTAACGGGATCGGCGCCGGGGAAAGTCGTTCTTTCAAGTTATCGTTCTGAGCAGTGGCGATTTTACAACCGATACGATGAACTTCTGCCGAGGTTTCTGCTAAGCGCCGCAAGACGGCCGATTGATGAGAACCGCCGTCCTCCTCGCGCTTCCCGAATTCCCAAAGCTTGGAATTTGCGTGGATATTGCCTTTAAATAACTGTGGGTAAATGAGGCAACGCGCTATGCGATCAGAATGCTCAATATTGACGGCCATGATTAGCGCATATCTTCGATTGCAAACCGATCAACTTTCAATGAATCTTCAATCCGTAGCTGACGGTGCCCACGGCGAGCGACATACCCCCATTCGCCGTCCGTTACTGTGATGGCATATGTCATGTCTCCGACGGCCCAGAGCATTACCACAGCGTCACCCCCGTGCCAGCTTAGCTCTGGAGGAGCATAATTAGACCGTTGAAGGGCGTGCAAAATCTCCTGCGCCGTATCAATCGCGGCGTCTTCCATAAGCTCGTCACCGAAATCGTCAGTTGCGTCCCGGAGATCGGAAAGTTGATTCGCGGCCTTTGCGTAATAAGTATCCGCCAGAGATAGCATCGAGAACGCGCTGTTGGGCGTGGTTTGCGACGGCGCTCCGCTCACTCGAACGTAGCAATACGGCTGGGCGATTTCGGAACCAGTGCCGCTTTTTGTCAACATTGACTTATGTAAGCGGTAATCTGACGTAATGATATCAACGTCATAAGTTCGACGATTGCTGGTGCTATTCCGAAGCGTGTGTAAATCTAGAGCGCTGCCGCTCGCAAGAGCGTCCCAGACTGGAGAGCCAGTGTCAACAATTGGACGAGAGTATACGGTCATGCAAACCTTCTGAGCTGATCCCGCACGATCGCCAAAGCTTCGTCACGAAGCTCGTCGAAGATAGGTTGTGATAATGCTCTGGGTACAATTTGGCCAGGAGCAGTATTAACGTCAACCTTGCAGCCAATATAATTCGACATCGTCATCGGAAGGCCAGCCTGCATACCCTGAGCATTGCCGGCGACGAAACCAAATTGGCCGGTCGACCACGTACATACTCGGTTCATGACTAACCACGCGGCACGGGCGAACCGGGTTGGCGCGTTAAATGAGAAGCTCGGGTCAGTTGCCCCTTCGGGGAAGGGTACACCCGGCAGCGAGTCTTGAAACAGGCTAGCCTTCAACTCGCCATTAATGGTCGCGCCAAGATCTATCACGACTGCGATTCGCACAGGGTCCGACTCGAGTGAAATTCGTTTGGCTAGGTCGACCAGTAACTGCGTTGCCGCAGGCACGTCTTCAATCCGTGGCGGACCCGACGGTGATGAAATGAGGCCGGGTAGCTGGCGAAAGACCTGGTTCAGATTGATCGCAATGTGCCCCACTTGCGTGCTCACTGATACGGCATAACCGAGTCGCTCGCCCGATGCGCTAGATTGCAAATTCGGAGACGCGGGATTTCGCTGGTAGCCGTCGGGCGTGTCACCGGGGAATAGATCGGCCCAAACGGCAGAAGCCTCCCGTGCCGATCCAAATGGAGCGGTGAAGACGACAGCCTGAATGGTATCGGCTTGCCATTGCACTTTTCAAATTCCTCATTCAGCGAAACGCGCCCATTCCTTAACACACAATCAAGTGCAAGTCGTAAACGACGTTCAGGCCATTGCAGTGCTCGAACGCGGATTGATGCGGTTGCTGGACAAGGCAGCCGGGCCGTAGGCGGCAGATGAACGCGCTTCAGCCGGAGCATCTCGACGAATTTCCTGCCTCGACCGGAGCGTTCTCGTAGGCGGTAGGCGAGTTCGCCGATACCCATTTGCAATACCAGCGCGATGCCGATGTGGTTGCACTCACCAGCGTGCGGCTAAAGCGCACTGCATAATTCAAAACGATTTCAAGGGGTTCCGCGTGGTGGAGCCACGGGGAATCGAACCCCGGACCTCTGCAGTGCGATTGCAGCGCTCTCCCATCTGAGCTACGGCCCCGCGCGGTTGGCCATAGGCCAGGATCGATGGCTTAGCGGCTCGATTTGTGTGTTGCAACTGGGTTGGTGAGGGTGCTCGCGTTCACCTCCGGCGCGTCGTCGCAACGCTGCGTCGTGTCGGCGTCGAGCCGCGCAAGTACAGGAACATTCCGCGCTTTTGGCGTTTGTAGACTTCGGACTGTACGGCCCCGCGATCAACAAGAGCGATCGACGGAGCCGGCAACCGCAGGATAGCAATTAGGAGGTTCCTATGGTCTACGAACGCAATACCCGGGATCGTCAGTCGGGCGATTATTTCGGCCGGCCCAACTCGCAGGATTATGGTCGCGATTTCCGCTCCGATGGGGGTGGATACGCCAGGTCCAGCGCGCGCGAGTATGAAGCTGCTGGTGAATATGACCGTGACGACAACCGTGGTGGCCGTTCGCAGGCCGATCAGGGGCGTGGCGACCAGGAGCGTGGCGACCAATATAGCCGCGATCAGGGCGGTCGCGACTATTACGGTGGCCATAATGACCGGTCGCCGCCAACGGGCGGTGATCGCTATGGTCAGTCGCGGTACGGCCAGGGATCGGGCCAGGGCTATGGCGAGCAGCGTCCGGGGCAGGCCTATGGCCAGCAATCCTCTGGCCAACGCTCTTATGGTCAGCGCAGCCAGGGCTCGGGCGATACCGAGTATCATGGCAGCTATGCGTCGGACGGGCGTCGCTTCGAGGATGTAGGCCGCAACCGCGACGCGGACGACGACAACCGCCGCGGGGCATCGCGTGGCGATAGCCGTGGCTATGGCCGCCAGCCGCAGGGCTACGACTATGACGATCGTGGATTTATCGCACGCGCAGGTGACGAGGTCCGCTCGTGGTTCGGTGACGACGAGGCGGAGCGGCGCCGCGAGGCCGATGCGCGCTATGACGAGCGGTCATACGGCAATGCGGATAACCGCAATCGCTCGTCCAACCCGCACGACGATCACTATCATAGCTGGCGCAGCACGCAGATCGCGGCGCTCGACCGCGACTATGACGAGTATCGCAACGAGAACCGGTCGAAGTTCGAGAACGAGTTCTCGTCGTGGCGCACCGAGCGCCAGGGCCAGCGGAGTTCGCTGTCGCAAGTTGCCGAGCATATGGAAGTCGTCGGCTCCGACGGCAGCCATGTCGGCACCGTCGACAAGGTGAAGGGTGACCGCATCCTGCTGACCAAGAACGACCGCGATGCGGGCGGCGTGCATCACTCGATCCCATCGCGCTGGATCAAGACCGTCGACGGCGAGGTGACGCTGTCGAAGTCGGCGGACGAAGCCAAGGCGGCGTGGAAGGAAGAGGAGCGCAACTCGGCGATGTTCGAATATGGCGACCGCAGCGGAGGCGACCGCACCGGGGGCGAACGTACTGGCGCCGACCGTACCGGTGGCGACAAGAAGGACGCCAGTGCAACCGGTTACGCGTCGACCACGCAGGCCGGCAGCACGACCACGACGGGTGCTTCATCGACCACGGGCACGATGCCGGACACGCTCGGCAAGTCGGGTTCGGGCACGTACTAATCGCATGATGATATCGGTCGGCGTCGCCTGACGCCGGCCGGCAACGAGCCCGGGCGGAGACGTCCGGGCTTTTTTGCGGGTTGCGCGGAGCATGCGTTTCGCCATACCCAGAATACGAATATTCAAGACAGGAGCAAAGCTATGGCCCGTGCATGGAGCCTGAAGACTCGTCCGGAAGGCATGCCGAAGCATACCGACTTCGCCATGATCGATCTCGACACGGCGGCGCCGGGCGCTGGCGAGGTCCGTATCGCCAACCGCTGGCTGTCGGTCGATCCGTACATGCGCGGGCGGATGAACGACGTGAAGAGCTATGTCCCGCCATTCGCGCTGGGCGAGGCGATGCAGGGCGGCGCGGTCGGCGAAGTGGTCGAGAGCAACGACGACGGCATCAAGGTCGGCGACATGGTGCTGCACATGGCCGGCTGGCGCGACGAGGCGGTCGTGCCCGCCGCGCAGGTGCAGAAGCTGCCCGCGCTCGACGTGCCACCGCAGGCGTTTCTTGGCCAGCTCGGCATGCCGGGGATGACCGGCTATTTCGGGCTGCTCGCGGTCGCCGAGGCCAAGGCGGGCGATACGGTGTTCGTGTCGGCGGCGGCGGGCGCGGTCGGGTCGACCGTGGTGCAGGTCGCCAAGGCGAAGGGCATGACGGTGATCGGCTCGGCCGGTGGCGCGGAGAAATGCGCGTGGGTAAAGTCGCTCGGGGCGGATGCGGTGATCGACTATAAGGGTGACGTGCCGGTGGTGAAGGCGCTCGGTCAAGCTGCGCCTAAGGGCATCGACGTGTATTTCGACAATGTCGGCGGCGAGCATCTCGATGCGGCGCTGGCGCACGCCAATTTGCATGCGCGGTTCGCGATCTGCGGGATGATCGACGTCTATAACAGCGGCGCGGCGACGCAGCTCAAGTATCTTGCGCGGCTGATCGGCAATCGTATCCAGATCCGTGGCTTCATCGTCAGCGATTTCATGAGCCGCGCCGACGAGTTCTACAAGGACATGGGCGGCATGCTGACGGCGGGTACGCTGAAGCGGCAGGAAACCGTCCATGAGGGACTCGAGACGATGCCGGATGCGTTCCTGGGGCTGTTCTCGGGTGGAAATACGGGGAAGATGCTCGTCAAGGTTTGAGTCTGGCGTTCAATCCTCCCCCGCTAGGGGGAGGTGGCGCCGAAGGCGACGGAGGGGGAGGACACGGAACAGGCGTTTCCCTTACCGCCCCCTCCGTCTGGCAAGTGCCAGCCACCTCCCCCTGGCGGGGGAGGATTAGCGGTCGGGTACCACGCGTCCCTACAACCACTTCGCCTGTTTGAACTTCACATACAGCGCGCCGCAGACGACCGCGATCACGCCCAGCACGACGAAATACCCGTATTCGGTCTTCAGCTCGGGCATGTTCTCGAAGTTCATGCCGTAGATCCCGGCGATCGCGGTCGGGACCGCCAGGATCGCGGCCCAGGCGGCGAGCTGGCGGGTGATCGCGCCGGTGCGTTGCTGTTCGAGCAGGTTGCTGAATTCGAACACCGAGGTCAGCACCTCGCGCAGCCCTTCGACCATCGTCTGGACGCGGCGGACGTGGTCGAGCACGTCGCTGAAATAGGGTTTCGCGTTGCTGTCGACGCACGGCAGGTCGAGCCGGACGATCTTGCTCGCGACCTCGCCCATCGGCCCGAGGATGCGCTGGAAGCGGATCATTTCGCGGCGCAGGCCGAAGATCCGGACGATCTCGTCGCGACCCAGGAAGGCGTCGATGGTGCGCTGTTCCATCGCCAGCACCTCGTCCTCGATGCTTTCGACGATCGGCAGATAGCCGTCGACGACGTAGTCGAGGATCGCGTGGAGCACATAGTCGACGCCGTTGACCAGCAAGGTCGGTGCGGCTTCGAGCTGTTCGCGCAAGGCCTTGTGCGAACGCGCCGAGCCGTGGCGGACGCTGATGATATGGCTGTGGCCGACGAAGATAGCGGTCTCGCCATACGCGATCTTGTCGCCCTCGAGTTGGGCGGTGCGCGCGACGACGAACAACTGGTCGCCATAGACGTCGATTTTGGGCAGCTGGTCCGCCTTGATCGCATCCTCGACCGCGAGCGGGTGGAGGGTATACTGCTCCTGCAACGTCCGCATCTCGTCGTCGCTCGGGTCGCAAATGCCGATCCAGACGAACTCGGACCGATCCGCCGGGCAATCGACCTTCTCGTCGATCGAGACCGCGCGGACGCGTTTGCCATGGCGATAGAGATACGCGGCGACGACCGTCATGGAGCCTCGGAGTTACACGAACAAGGCTCGCGCCGGTATCAGAACGCCGGCAGCACCGCACCCTGATAATGCTGCTCGATGAACGCCTTGGTCGCCGGGCTGCGTAACGCGGCGATCAGTTTGACGACGCGCGGGTCCTTGTCGCCGCCGGGCAGGCCGACGACGAAATTGACATAGGGGCTGTTCTTGTCCTCGATCGCGAGCGCGTCGCGGACCGGATTGAGCTTCGCGTCGAGCGCGTAATTCGTGTTGATGAGCGCAAGATCGACCTCGCCGAGCGTGCGGGGCAGGGTGGCGCCCTCCAGTTCCTTGAACTGCAGGTTCCTCGGGTTGGTCGCGATGTCGTTGAGGCTCGAGAGCGGATTGGTCGGGTTCTTGAGCGTGATCAGCCCGGCCTTTTGCAGCAGCAGCAGCGCGCGGCCGCCGTTGCTCGGCTCGTTCGGAATCGCGACGGTCGCGCCGTTCGGCACCTGTGCGATCGTCTTCCACTTGCGCGAATAGGCGCCGAGCGGTTCGACATGGACGCCGGCATAGGGCACCAGATGCGTACCGCGCGAGGCGTTGAATTCGTCGAGATACGGCTTGGTCTCGAAATAGCTGACGTCGATCTGCTTCTGCTCGACCTGGAGGTTGGGCTGCACATAATCGTTGAAGACGCGGATCTGGAGGTCGACGCCTTCCTTGGCGAGCGCGGGCTTGATCGATTCGAGGATCTCGGCATGCGGCACCGCGGTCGCGGCGACGGTCAACGTCTTGCCGTCGTTGGTCTTGGTCCCCCCGCAGGCGGCGAGCGCGAGCAGCGAGAGCGTGGCGAGCAGGGTGCGGCGGTGCATGAGGGTTCCTAGCGGCGGGTAAAGTGGCGGGCGAGCGCGTCGCCGGCATATTGGAGGATCTGGACGAGCACGACCAGCAGCACGACGGTGACGACCATGACGTCGGTCTGGAACCGCTGATAGCCGAACCGGATCGCGAGATCGCCGAGGCCACCCGCACCGACCACGCCGGCCATCGCGGTGAACGACACGAGCGCGACGGCGGTGACGGTGGCGCCTGCGATCAGGCCGGGGAGGGCCTCGGGGATCAGCGCGCCGGTGACGATCTGGCGCGTGGTCGCGCCCATCGCCTGCACCGCCTCGATCGTCGTGCGGTCGACCTCCTTGAGCGATCCCTCGACGAGGCGGGCGTAGAAGGGCGCGGCACCGACGACGAGCGGCGGGATCGCGCCGGCGACGCCGAGCGAGGTGCCGACGAGCATGACGGTGAGGGGGATCATCACGATCAGCAGGATGATGAACGGCACCGAGCGGAGGATGTTGACGATGATGCCGAGCACGGCGTTGGCGACACGGTTCTGCGACAGGCGGCCTTGTCCGGTGAGGTAGAGTAGCACGCCGAGCGGAAGGCCGAGCGCGATCGTGAGGATCAGTGATCCGGCGAGCATGATCAGCGTGTCGAGGCACGCCTGGCCGATGTCCGACCAGTCGATGTTGGCGAAAAAACTCATGCCGCGAGTGCCGCCAGTATGCGCTTCGTCGCCGGATGCTGGGCGTCCGCGAAGATGTCGGTGACCGCGCCCGTTTCGACGATGCGGCCGCGTTCGAGGACGGCGACGTGGTCGCAGACGTAGCGGACGACGTCCATTTCGTGCGTGATCAGGACGATCGTCAGGCCGAGATCTCGGTTGAGGTCGCGGAGCAGCGTCAGCACCGAGCGGGTGGTTTCTGGATCCAGCGCGCTCGTCGCCTCGTCGCACAGCAGGATGTCAGGATCGGTGGCCAGCGCGCGGGCGATGCCGACGCGCTGCTTCTGGCCGCCAGACAGCTGGGCGGGGTATTTGGTGGCCTGGTCGGTCAGGCCGACGCGGTCGAGCAGCGCGGCGACCTTCGTCTCGCGCTCGGACTTGGCGACGCCGGCCAGCACCAGCGGGAACGCGACGTTTGCGGCTACCGTCCGCGAGGACAGCAGGCCGAAATTCTGGAAGATCATGCCGATCCGCCGGCGTAGCGTCCTCAGGTCCGCGGACGAGAGCGACGCCACGTCGACGCCATCGACCTCGACGCGGCCCGAACTCGGGCGTTCGAGCGCGTTGATCAGGCGGATCAACGTCGACTTGCCCGCGCCCGACTGGCCGATCACGCCGAACACGCCGCGCGCCGGGATTTCGAGCGACACGGCGTCTAGCGCCGCGGCCTCGCTTGCCGGGTAGGTTTTCGTAACGTCTACGAGACGGATCATGCCGAGCCCATGACCTGCACAGCGAACCGCTCCATTTCCTCGGCCTGCGGGCTCATCTGGAGCAGCAGCAGGTCGAGGCCGGCGGCCTCGTACTCCGCGATACGCTCCTTCAGCTGTTCGGGCGTGCCGACCAGATTGGGGCGCAGGCCGCGGTTCGAGACCGAATATTCCTGGATCTTCATCTCGCGTTCGAGCTGTGTGCCCGACAGCCACTGGTCGAAATTGGCATAGCCCGCGGGGAGTTCGGTGACGCTGGTGATGCGCTCGAGTTCGCGCTTCGCCTCGGCCTCGCTGTCGCGGACGATCGCATAGGCGGCCATGCCGTACTGCATCGGTGCGCCGCCTGCTGCTTCGCGGCGTGCGGCCATGTCGGCGATCTTGGGTGCGATCGCGGCGGCGGGGTCGCCGTGCATGACGTACGCGTCGCACTGCGCGGCGATCAGCGTCTTGGCCTTCTCGCTCTCGCCGCCGGCATAGACGGTGGGGCGCTTGGCGGGCTTGGGGGCGCAGATCGCCTGTTCGGTGGTGTAGAACTGCCCGGCGAAGTCGAACCGCTCCTGCGTCCACAGCCCGTCGACCACGGTCAGCCATTCGGCGGTGCGCGCATAGCGATCGTCGTGCTGGTCGAACTGGAGGCCGTACTGTTTCGCCTCGTCCGCCCACCAGGACGACACGACGTTGAGCGCGAGCCGCCCGCCCGAGATCCGGTCGATGTTCGCCGCCGCCTTGGCGAACAGCGCGGGGTGGTGGAAGTTCGGGCGGACCGCGACCATCAGTTCGATGCTGTCGGTCACCGCAGCCAGCGCCGCCGCGGTCGACCACGCATCGAGCGCGGGCTGTTCGAGGCCCTTGATATCGTTCAGGTTCAGCTCGGCGATCAGCGTCAAGTCGTAGCCCCAGCGCTCGGCGTTCTGCGTCAGCGCCTTGGTATAGGCCCAGCTCGCCTCCATACCCTCGTCGGGGACGTTGCGAAGCCAGCCGCCGAAGACGGGAGTCCAGTAACCGTAGCGCATCAGCGGGCCTTCTCGATCTGTTCGACCAGGTAATCGACGAGCCGGTCGTGCGGGTCCCAGCCGAGGACGTCCAAGGGCTTGGCGACGAAGTTGGACAGCGCGTTGATGTCGTAGAAGCGCGCTACGCCGTCGCGGTCGTCGATCATCACCTCTACCCCGCCGACGTCGAGATCGACCGCGCGGACGATCGCTTCGGCGGCGTCGCGCAGGGTCGGCGAGGGCTCGACCGCGGCCATGCTGATGCCCGATCCGGGGACGACGCACGCATCCGCGGGACAGAGATCGAACGCGCCGCCGCCCGCGACCTCGATCGCGTAGAGGAATTTGCGGTCGAGCGTCTCGATCCGGGTGATCGCACCGTCGCGGACGGGGACATATTCCTGGACCAGCAACACGCCGTCGACGCTGCTCGGCAGGCCGTTATCGGCCGCGGCGGTGCGGAGCTCCTCGAGGCTGTCGAAGCGGATGATGCCCGCGCCCGATCCGCCGATGTTCGCCTTCACGACCAGCGGGAAGCGCAGCGTCTGCGCGGCGGGGACGACGTCGGCGGCGCGGTGGACGACGCGCGTCTCGGGGATCGCGAGCCCGAGCGACGCGATCAGCGACAATTGGCGCGCCTTGGATGCGTCGATCGCGAGCACGTCGGCGCCGTTGATCACGCGCGCTCCGGTGCGGCGCCAGTGGTCGAGCATCGCCATCGTGTCGAAGATCGGATGCTCGTCGTTGCGCAGGAAGCTCGACATCGCGATGCGGTTGAACACCACGCGGCCGGGAGCGGTCTGGTCCGCGGGGTTCCAGCATCCGTCGGGCGTGGCGCGCGAGAAGTCGACGCCGCGGCGATCGAGCGCGGCGAACAGCGGTTCGAACCAGAGCGGGTGCTCGTAGAGAATGGCGAGATCGGTCATCGTTCGACGGATACGCATTGCGTGCGGACGTGCAAACCCAAGCAAAACTTTGCGGTGGGCAATCTCGCATCGTTCTCGGCTGATGTTCTCGGCTGACAGCGCGCGTTTGGCGCGGTAGCCTCGGCCATGATCTTGAAAACACTTGGCGCGTCGCTCGTCCTTCTCTGTGCCGTTGCCGGTTCGGCGCAAACCGTAGCGCCGGCGGCACCCGCAACGCCCGTTCCGGCCGAGGCTGTGCCTGCGGCGACCGTTTCGATCGTGATGACGACGAGCGAGGGGGTGATCACGCTGGCGCTGGAGAAGGATCGTGCGCCGCTGACGACCGCCAATTTCCTGCGCTATGTCGACCAGAAGCGGCTCGATGGGGTCACGTTCTACCGCGCAATGAAGCTCGGCGCGGAGTCTGGGTTGATCCAGGGCGGGCCGCAGGGCGATCCGAAGCGTATCCTGAAGCCTGTTCCGCACGAGCCGACGACGACCACCGGCCTGTCGCATGTCGACGGCACCATCTCGCTCGCGCGGTTTGCGCCGGGGAGCGCGACGGCGGACTTTTTCATCACGGTCGGGCCGGTGCTGTCGTTGGACGCGAACCCGGCGGGAACTGGGGACACCGCTGGGTTTGCGGCGTTCGGGCATGTGGTTGAGGGAATGGACGTGGTGAAGCGCATTCTTGCTGCGCCGACCTCGCCGACGGCTGGGGTGGGGGTGATGAAGGGTCAGATGATCGCCGCGCCGGTTAAGGTGCTGACGGTTCGGCGGGTTAAGTAGGGGTTCCGTTTCCGTTTCCACCCCGGCGAAGGCCGGGGCCCAATTGGCAAGGCTGAAGTAACGGTACGCCGCCCTCAGTTAGCGACGTCCCCCAGTTGGGCCCCGGCCTTCGCCGGGGTGGTGTGGGAGGGTTACTCCTCCCCAAAATGTATCCCCGCAAAGGCGGGGACCCAGACTGGGCTCCCGCCTTCGCGGGAGAACAAGAGGGAGCAGGAAACAGGGATGCGAGGGCGTCGACCGATAGCGGCCGTCGCGCGCAGCCCTCAAGCCGGCGCCATCACCCGGATGATCCCCGCTGCCACCTTCGCCGTCACCGGGGTCTTCGCCAGCACCTCGCCGTCGATCGAAATCGGCAGCGGGGGGATGGTGTTGATCTTCAGGCTCTTGCCCCGAAAATCGCGCACCTTCTCGTGCCGCGACTCGAGCCGGAACACGCTGGAGACCCAGTTCTGCACCAGCCGGCGCTTCACGTGACCCATCACCGCCTGCACGACGATCTCGCCCGAATCGACTGCCGCCGCGTCGACCAGTTCGGTGCCGCCATGATAGGGCCCGTTCGAGATCCGTACCTCGACGACGCGGATCTTCACCGCGGTGGGCCCTTCGCCGACGATCAGCGTGAACGGGCGGAAACGGAGATATTGATAGGCCGCCCAGGTCAGATAGCCGACCTTGCCGAAGACCTTCTTGAGGCCGTGTGGGACCGTCTCGGCGATCTTCGGGCTGATGCCCATCGCCGCGCAGTTCGCGAAATAATCGCCGTCGATCATGCCGAGATCGATGCGGCGCGGCTTGCCGGTGCGGATGACCTCGACCGCGCCTTCGATGTTCAGCGGAATGCCGAGCGTGCGGGCAAAGCTGTTGGCGGTGCCGAGCGGGAGCACGCCGAGGATCACGTCATGCCCGACCATCAGGTCGACGAGCCCGCTGACCGTGCCGTCGCCGCCGCCGAGGATCAGCAGGTCGGGCTTCTTGGCCAGCGCGCGCAGGACGGTCGCCTCAAGCTCGTCGGGATTCTCGACGGCGTGCGCATCGACATCGTAGGGCAGCCCCGACATCGCCGCGCAGGCGCGCTTGAACATCGCCTGTCCTTTGCGCGACTTGGCGTTGACGACGAGCGCGGCGGAGGTGATCGTATCGTTCGGCATGAGCACCCCAACGCACGGAATGCGGTTTCGCACCCGTAACGCTCGACCCGTAACGCTTGATTGGCCCGCGCGCATCACGCAAAGCCCGCGCATGACCGCAAGCTATCCCGCGCTTCGCCTCCGTCGCACCCGCGCCTCCGCCTGGAGCCGCCGCCTCCATGCCGAGACCGTGCTGACTCCCGCCGACCTGATCTGGCCGCTGTTCGTGGCCGAGGGGGAGGGGATTGAGCAACCGATCGCCAGCCTGCCCGGCGTCTCGCGCTGGTCGGTCGACGGGATCGTCGCGCGCGGTCGCGAGGCGCGCGACCTCGGCATCCCGTGCATCGCGCTGTTCCCCTACACGCAACCCGAACGCCGCACCGACGACGGGCGCGAGGCGTTGAACCCGGACAATCTGATGTGCCAGGCAATCCGCGCGCTCAAGGACGCGGTGCCAGAGGTCGGCGTGCTGACCGACGTTGCGCTCGATCCCTATACTAGCCACGGCCATGACGGGCTGGTCGACGCGGCGGGCTATGTCGTCAACGACACGACCGCCGAGATGCTCGTCGCGCAGGCGCTGAACCAGGCGAATGCGGGCGCGGACATCATCGCGCCGTCGGACATGATGGATGGCCGGATCGGCATGATCCGCAGCGCGCTGGAGGCGGACTCGCACCACAATGTCCAGATCATGTCCTACGCCGCCAAATATGCCAGCGCGTTCTACGGCCCGTTCCGCGATGCGGTCGGCAGCCGCGGGCTGCTCAAGGGCGACAAGAAGACGTACCAGATGGACAACGCCAACGCCGAGGAAGCCCTTCGCGAGGTCGCGATGGACCTGGCGGAGGGCGCCGACACGGTGATGGTCAAGCCGGGGCTGCCCTATCTCGACATCATCGTCCGCGTGCGCCAGGCGTTCGAGGTGCCCGTGTTCGCGTACCAGGTGTCGGGCGAATACGCGATGATCGAGGCCGCGGTCGCCGCAGGGGCGGCCGAGCGCGACGTCATGGTGCTGGAGACGCTGATGTCGTTCAAGCGCGCGGGTTGCTCGGGCGTGCTGACCTATCACGCGGCGCATGCGGCCAAACTGCTCGGCGGATGATCGAGACCGAGCGGCTGACCTTGCGCGGCTGGCGCGACGACGATGCCGCCGCGCATCACGCGATGTGCGCCGATCCGGCAGTAATGGCCTATCTCGGGCCGCCGCCCTCGCTCGCCGAGTCGGCGGCGGTGGTGGCACGTCAGACCGCGATCCTCGCCGACTATGGCGCGTTCTTCTGGGCGCTCGAACGGCGCGATACCGGTGCCTTTATCGGCTGGTGCGGGATCAAGCCCGGGCCGGTCGGTACGCCGATCGAAGACAAGCCCGAGATCGGCTGGAGCCTGGTCCGCGACGCGTGGGGGCAGGGGTACGCGCGCGAAGCCGCCGAGGCGGCGCTGAGTTGGGGCTGGGCTCGGCTCGACCTGCCGACGATCTGGGCGATCACCGTGGCCGCCAACCGGTCGAGCCGGACGCTCATGGAACGGCTCGGCATGAGCCGCGTGGTCGACGGCGATTTCGATCATCCCAAGCTCGCCGAAGACGATCCTCTCCGCCGCCACATCCTCTACCGGATCGACCGTCCCGCCTATGTCTGAGAACCATTTGGGCGAGCATCGTCCGTTGATGGCACGCTGGTGCCGGACGATGTTCGTCGCGACGATCCTGACGGGATCATTCCTGCTGTTCCTCGTCCAGCCGATGGTCGCGCGGATGGCGTTGCCGCGGCTGGGCGGGGCGCCGGCTGTGTGGAACTCGGCGATGCTGGTGTACCAGGCGCTGCTGCTCGCGGGCTATGCCTATGCGCATTGGCTCGGGCGCGTTCGGCCGCGGGCGCAGGCGGCGATCCACCTCGGCGTGCTGATCGTCGCGGCCCTGTGGCTGCCGATCGGCCTGATCGCAATGGACCTGCCGGCGGATGCGCTGCCCGCGCTCTGGGTGCCGTGGCTGCTCGGGCTGTCGATCGGGCCGTTGTTCTTTGCAGTGTCCGCGCAGGCGCCGCTGATCCAGCGCTGGTTCAGCGCGGCGAGCGGCGGCGGCGACCCCTATGCGCTGTATGCCGCCTCCAACCTCGGCAGTTTCGCCGGGCTGATCGCCTACCCGCTGCTGGTCGAGCCGCTGATGGCGGTGCATGGCCAGAGCCTGTTGTGGAGCGGCGGGTATCTGCTGCTGATCCTGTTGGTGCTCGCGTGCGCCACGCGCCTGCCCAAGACCGCGGCGGTCGACCATGTCGCCGCGACCAGCCCGCCGCCAAGCGCCAGGCGGATCGCGCACTGGATCGCGCTGGCGCTGGTGCCGTCGGGGATGATGCTGGCGACCTCGACCTATATCACCACCGATATCGTCGCGATGCCGCTGCTGTGGGTGATCCCGCTCGGGTTGTACCTGCTGAGCTTCAGCGTGGCGTTCGCGAACGATCGCTGGCTCGCCGACGTGCTGACGCGGATCGCGCCGATCACGATCCTGCTGTTCGGCGGGATCATCATGGGTGGGGTCAACGAGCGGCCGTTCTTCAGCGCGGGGATCGCGCTGGTGCTGCTGTTCATGATCTCGGTCGCACTCCATACCGCGCTGTATCGCAAGCGACCGGCGCCCGATCGGCTGACCGGCTTCTATCTCGCAATGTCGGCGGGCGGTGCGCTCGGCGGAGTGTTCGCCGCGCTGGTGGCTCCAGTGGTGTTCGACTGGACGTACGAATATCCGCTGCTGATCCTGGCGGCGGGCGCGCTGGTGCCGCAATTCTATCTGTTCGGACGGTTCCGCGCGCTGTGGAGCGGCAAGGGACCTGCGAAACACGTCGCGTTGCTGGGGATCGTCACCGCGATCCTCGTCCTCACCGGGCTCAGGGTCGGCAATCCGGATGGCGTGTTCGGCGACAGCCGCCAAGGCCTCGATTTCCTCGTGATTGCCGCGATGGGGTCCGTCGCGATCGGTGCGCGGCGGCCGTATCTGGTCGTACTGGCGGGGGCGCTGGTGCTGTTCGGTGGGTATCGATCGCTCGAGTTCTCGCTGGACCCGGGGGCGCGGGTGCGGAGCTATTTCGGCGTCTATACCGTGCGCGACACGCCGGGGCCGAATGGCGGCGTTCGCGAGCTGGATCACGGGACGACGGTGCACGACATCCAGTTACGTGGGTCACCCGAGCGCGAGCGGACGCCGACGACCTATTACGCAGCTGGATCCGGCGTCGGGCAGGCCATGCTCGCCGCGCCCAGGCTGTACGGTCCGCAGGCGCGGATCGGCGTCGTCGGGCTCGGGACGGGGACGCTGTCGTGCTACGCGCGAGCGGGCCAGCGCTGGCGGTTCTACGAGATCGACCCGGCGGTGGTGCGGATCGCGCGCGATACGGGGCAGTTCACCTATCTGTCGCGCTGCCTGCCCGGATCCGAGATCCGGATGGGCGATGCCCGGATAGCGCTGGCGCACGATGCGCCCGACAGCCTCGATTTGCTCGCGCTCGACGCGTTCTCGTCGGATTCGGTGCCGATGCACCTGATGACGCGCGAAGCGTTCGCGACCTATGGCCGAGTCTTGTCGCCGGGCGGCCTGCTGCTGGTGCATATCTCCAACCGCTTCATCGACCTGGAGCCGGTGATCGCAGCGGCGGCGCGAGAGGGCGGGTGGACTACGGTCGAACTGAAATACCGTCCGTCGAGCCAGCTGGTCGACCGTGCATCGGCGTCAGACTGGGTGGCGTTGTCGCGCGATCCGCGCGCGATCGCGGCGTTGCGGTCGGGGGATCCCGATTGGGCGCCGTTGGTGCCGCGCAAGGGCTTCGGCGTATGGACCGACGATTACTCGACGGTCCTGCCGTTGTTGAATGGGTTCTAGCCGTTCGATCCTTCCCCCGGCGGGGAGGGGGCACCGCAGGTGGCGGAGGGGGGAGGACACGCAACCGATCCTGGCGCTTACCTCCCCCTCCGTCTGGCAAGTGCCAGCCACCTCCCCCTGGCGGGGGAGGATTGCGGATGGCTCAAGCAGCCGGAAGGCTTGCCTGGATGCGCGCGATCGTGGCGCCCTGGCGATCATTCTCGGCCTGCGCCTTGTCGCGGATCGCGGCCAGCGCGGGGTAATCGGCTTGCAGCGTTGCGGCGCGATCGGTGGCGTGCTGTTCGATGTCGGTGACCAGCGCCGACGATTGCGCGCGCCAGTCGTCGAGCCCGGCCAGCGCGGTCTGCGCGGCGAGCCACGCATCGCTGCCGACCGCGGCGCCGCGGGCCGTCCGTGCGAGTGCATCGGCCCTGGCCGCATCGCGCGTGAACCCGGTGCTGATCGCATCGAGCCTGCCCGCGATCGTCCGGATATCCGCGTCGAGCGCCGGATCGGGCGTCGCCACCACCGTCTTCACCTCAGGCTCGGCGAATCCCAGCTTCTCGACGGGCCGTAGACCGAGCGACGGATAGGCGGTGGTATCCTTGCTGCACGCCGACACCGCGAGCACGGCAATGAGCGACAGCGATCGAAGCGAGGAGGCGCGTTTCATGCCTGCCGCTCTATGCGTCCGCGTCGTTCGACACAACTTTATCGCGGCAAACCCTTGCGCCCCGGAAAATGCCTGCTATCAGCGCCCCTCCAGTGCACCCATAGCTCAGCTGGATAGAGCATCAGACTACGAATCTGAGGGTCGGGCGTTCGAATCGCTCTGGGTGCACCAGGATTTTCCGCTTCATAGCGGCGCTGCTGAGCCATCATGGCAAGGCGATGCACCCATAGCTCAGCTGGATAGAGCATCAGACTACGAATCTGAGGGTCGGGCGTTCGAATCGCTCTGGGTGCACCATTCTTCCATCATCGGGCGTCGAGCCAGCGGGCGATGCGGTCCAGCAGCCGGTTGGTCGCGTCCATTCGCCCGCCCATCTGCAGGAACGCGTGGATCATGCCGTCGAACCGGTCATGGTCGACGGCGACGCCGGCGTCGCGGAGACGCTGGCCATATGCCTCACCCTCGTCGCGCAGGGGATCGTTCTCGCAGGTTATGAGCAGGGTCGGGGGCAAAGTGGCAAGGTCGTCTGCCAGGACAGGCGACGTGCGCGGATCGGCGCGGTCTGCGTCTGAAGCGAGATACAGGTCGATCTGCCGCTCGAGCGATTGCGCGTCGATGATGTTGCCAGTCTCGCTACGGCGCGACGGGTAGGCGGCATGGCGGCGCAGGTCGGTGTTCGGGTAGAGCAGGATCTGGCCGTGTAGCGCAGGTCCATTTTCGGATGCTGCGCGGGCGGTGAGCGCCGTGGCGAGCGTACCGCCTATACTGTCTCCCGATATGACGACGCGCGACAGGTCGATCTCTTGCGCGTCGGCGTGTCCGGTCAGGCCCAGCAACGCCGTCCAACAATCGTCGAGTTGCGCGGGGAAGCGGTGTTTGGGCGCCAGGCGGTAGGATGGTGCGGCGACCAGCCACCCGGTTCGGTTCGCCAGCGCGCGCAGGGCCGGATCGTGTCCGTCGATCGACCCCGCGATCGCGCCGCCGCCGTGGATATGCAGCAGGAGCGGCAACGGGCCGGGTTTCGGGCGATAGAGGCGGACGGTCAGCGGACCGGACTCGGAGGGCATCAGGAGATGCGTGATCGCATGGACCGGTTCCGGATCGCCGGAGAAGGTCTTCAAGAGCGCCGTCTGGTAGCGGAAGTCAGCCAGCCACCGCGCATCGTCGGCGTTCGGATCGACGTCGGGCGCGAGTGCCGTGATCGTGTCGAGTATCGTTCGAGCCTGTGGATCCACCCGCGCATCTCCTTCGCGGATCGGACGTCCGGAGGCTGCGACCGGTTCCATGGATTACGCGGCTGCGACTTTGGACAAGGCCGGGCGTTCAGCGCACTATGGAATCGAAGGAGATTGCGATGAGTCGGACGGGCAAGGGATTGATCGGCGGGGCGCTGCTGGCGGCGGTATCGGGGATCGGGCTGTCGCTCTATTCGAGCCGGATCGCGCGTCGTGCCGAGGAACTGGTGCCGGCGGAGGGACGCTTTCTCGACGTCGCGGGGGCACGACTGCATTATATCGACGTCGGCAGCGGGCCGACGATCGTCATGGTCCACGGCCTTGGCGGGCAGTTGCGCAATTTCAGCTATGCGCTCGTCGACCTGCTGAAGGACGACTATCGCGTGATCGTCGTCGACCGGCCGGGCTCGGGCTATTCGACCGCCACCGGGGCCATGCCGGGGATCATCGGGCAGGGCGCGATCATCGCCGACTTCATCCAGAAACTCGGGCTCGATCGACCGTTGCTGGTCGGGCATTCGCTGGGCGGTGCGCTCAGCCTGGCGGTCGGGCTCGACCATCCGCACCTGGTTCGCGCGCTCGCGCTGATCGCGCCACTGACGCGGCCGCTGGAGCAGGTGCCCGAGAGCTTCCGTGGGCTTGCCCGCATCCCCTCGGGCGCGCGTCTGGCGTTCGCGCAGGTGCTCGGCACACCGCTGAGCCGGTTAACCGCGAAGAAGACGCTCGAAGGCGTGTTTGCGCCCGAGGCGGTGCCGGATGATTTCGTGACGAGGGGCGGCGGCGCACTGTCGGCACGGCCGATCGCGATCGCGGCGGCGGCGGCGGATCTCGCCGGGGCGAATGACGACGTGGCGGCGATGGTCGACCGGTATGCGGAGATCGGCGTGCCGGTGCGGATTCTGTTCGGGCGGCAGGATGCGATCCTCGATCCGGCCTGGAACGGTCACCGGACGGCGGCTGCTATTCCAGGCGCCACGATCGACACGATCGAGGGCGGGCACATGATCCCGATCACTGCGCCTGAGGCGTGTGCGCGGTTCGTGCGGGCTGCGTTTGCGGCTGGGTGAGGCTCGGAACGCGGAGATCACTCACGAGGTAGCTCTACCCCTGCGAAGGCCGGGGCCCAATTGGAAAGGTGGGCGTAATCGAGGGGGTCGCTCCGTCAGCTACCGCCCCCATTTGGGCCCCGGCCTTCGCCGGGGAGGTGGCTTTGTGGGAGGTGACGGACGCACCTGACGGTTGGATTGCGGTGAATTGCAACTGCGCAACCTGAGGCGACGCAGTTAGTCAATCGAGCGCCATCTCCCATCGCCTTGTTCTCCCGCGAAGGCGGGAGCCCAGACTGGGCTCCCGCCTTCGCGGGAGAACACGTTATGCGTGGGGCTCAGCCCGCGACGGGAAGCTTCACCTTGCCATCGTCATCACGCTCCAAAGCGCCGTACGACAACACGACCTCCAGCAGCAGCGGACCACCGTAGATATGCGGGAACAGCTGCCCGCCCCGCGACTCTTCCCACGTCACGTCGTCGCCGAGCGCTTCGAGATCGATCGCCGCGACGTGCAAATCCGACTGACCGGCGAAATGCTTGTCGACCGTCTCCGTCAGCTGCTCGGCCGTCGACAAATGGATATAGCCATCGGCCAGATCGACCGGCGCGCCGGCAAAGCTGCCGCTTTCGAGCGTCGCCAGCTGCTCGCCGGTCAAGACCTTATAGGCGATCGGATCGCGGCTCATTCGCCGTCCTCCAGGCCCTCAGTAGGATCGCCCGCCGCCGTATCCTCGCCGATTGTCGCGCCGGTGTCGGGCGCCAGCTCTGGCGTTGCGTCGGCCAGGTTGATCTCGGCGTCTTCCTCGGTTTCCTCGATCCGTGCGGCCGAGACGACGACCTCGCCCTTGGCCACGTCGAACAGCTTCACGCCCGCCGAATTGCGGCTGATGACTCGAAGCGACGCCAGCGTCGTGCGGATCAGCTTGGCCTGGTTAGTGACCAGCATCAGCTGATGCCCCTTGGCCGCGGCGAAGCTCGCGACGACCGGGCCGTTACGCGCGATGTTGTCGATGTTGGTGATGCCCTGACCGCCGCGGCCGGTGCGGCGGTAGTCATAGGCGCTCGACAGCTTGCCGTACCCGTTCTCGCAGACCGTCAGGATGAACTGTTCGCGGTCCTTCAGATCGTTGTAGCGCTCGTCGCCCATGCCGTGATCGCCCTCGCGCTCGCCCTTCCAGGGGGCGAACTTCAGGTAGGTCTCGCGCTCCTCGGGCGTCGCGCCGACACGGTGGAGGACGGACAGCGAGATGACCTCGTCGTCACCCTTCAGCGTCACGCCGCGCACGCCGGTCGAGGTGCGGCTCTGGAACTCACGGACGTCGTCGCCGGCAAAGCGGATCGCCTTGCCGAGGCGGGTCGCGAGCAGCACGTCGTCATGCTCGCTGAGCAGCGCGACGCCGATCAGCTTGTCCTCGGAGCCTTCGCCGTTTTCACCGGGCTCGAAGCGCATCGCGATCTTGCCGTTCGACGGCACGTTGGTGAACGCATCCATCGAATTGCGGCGGACGGTGCCGCGCTGCGTCGCGAACATCACGTGGAGACGGCTCCACTCGCTCAGATCCTCCGGCAGCGGGAGCACGGTCGAGATCGTCTCGCCCGGCGCCAGCGGCAACAGGTTGATCATCGGCCGGCCACGCGTGGCGGGGCCACCCTCTGGCAGGCGCCAGACCTTGTAGCGATAGACCTTGCCGAGGTTCGAGAAGAACAGCACCGGGGTGTGCGTCGAGGTGACGAACAGCTCGGTGACGACGTCCTCGTCCTTGGTCGACATGCCCGCGCGACCCTTGCCGCCACGCGCCTGCGCGCGGAACGTGTCGAGGCTGGTGCGCTTGATATAGCCCTGCATCGTCACGGTGACGACCATGTCCTCGCGCTCGATCAGATCCTCGTCGTCGATGCCGTTGGCGGCAGCCGCAATCTCGGACCGGCGCGGCGTGGCGAATTCGTCGCGGATCGCGATCAGCTCGCCGCGCATCACTTCGTACAGCTTCGCACGGTCGCCGAGGATGTGGAGCAACTCGCCGATCGTCGCGGCGAGTGCTTTCAATTCGTCGCCGATCTCGTCGCGGCCGAGCAGCGTCAGGCGGTGCAGGCGGAGATCGAGGATCGCGCGGACCTGCGGCTCGGACAGCTTGTAGATGCCCTCCTGCTGCTTGTCCTCGACCGCCTCGACCAGCGCGATGTACGGCGCGATCTCTTCGACCGGCCATTCGCGCGCGAGCAGCTTGCCGCGGGCTTCGGCGGGGCTCGACGACCCGCGGATGATCTTGACGACTTCGTCGAGGTTGGTGACCGCGATGACGAGGCCGAGCAACAGATGCGCGCGGTCGCGTGCCTTGGCGAGCTCGAACTTCGAGCGGCGCGTGATAACCTGTTCGCGGAACGTGATGAACGCGCCGATGATGTCGCGCAGATTGAGCAGCTCGGGGCGGCCGCCGCGGATCGCGAGCATGTTGGCGGGGAAGCTCGACTGCGCGGGCGTGTGGCGCCAGAGCTGGTTGAGCACCACGTCGGGGGTCGCGTCGCGCTTCAGGTCGATGACGATGCGGACGCCCATGCGGCTCGATTCGTCGCGAATGTCGCTGACGCCTTCGATCCGCTTGTCCTTGGCGGCTTCGGCGATCTTCTCGACCAGGCCGTTCTTGCCGGTCTGGAACGGGATCTCGGTGAGCACGATCGAGCGGCGATCGCCCTTGCCCTCCTCGACGATATGCCGCGAGCGGACGATGATCGAGCCGCGGCCGGTTTCGTACGCCGACTTGGCGCCCGCGCGGCCGAGGATGATCGCGCCGGTCGGGAAGTCGGGACCGGGGATGATCTCGAACAGCTGCTCGGTCGTGATCGCGCCGTTTTCCATGTACGCGAGGCACGCGTCGATCACTTCGCCGAGATTGTGCGGCGGGATGTTGGTCGCCATGCCGACGGCGATGCCGCCTGCGCCGTTGACCAGCAAATTGGGATAGCGTGCCGGCAGGACCGAGGGCTCGCGCTCCGAGCCGTCATAGTTGGGCGTGAAGTCGACGGTGTCCTTGTCGAGATCGCCGAGCAGCGCATTCGCCACCTTGCCGAGACGGGCCTCGGTGTAGCGCATCGCCGCGGGTGGATCGGGATCCATCGAACCGAAGTTGCCCTGACCGTCGATCAGCGGCACGCGCATCGACCAGTCCTGAGTCATACGCGCCAATGCGTCGTAGATCGAGCTGTCGCCGTGCGGATGGTATTTACCCATCACGTCACCGACGATGCGTGCGGACTTGCGGTAGGGCTTGCCGGCGACGAAGCCGCTTTCATGCGCGCCGTAGAGAATGCGGCGATGGACGGGCTTGAGGCCGTCGCGGACGTCGGGCAGCGCGCGCGCGACGATAACGCTCATCGCATAGTCGAGATAGCTCGACTTCATCTCGTCGACGATCGAGATGGTGGCAATGCCGGCCGTCTCGCCGCCGGTGGGTTCGGCGAGTATGGTCTCGTCGGTCAAATCTGAACGCTTTCCGGTTGTGTCGGTATGATGACACACCTTAGCCGAGGGGCGTACGCCTTACTACCCCCGCGCACGCGTACGCACGCGCTTACGTACGAGGGGGGGAGAAGGGTTTCATCGCTAATTCAGGGGTTATTTGCAGGCGGCCTTGGTCTTGTTGCCGGCGAGCGAGCAATTGTACGTGACGGTCTTCCCGTTCACGAGCTTGGCGGTGACCATGCGACCCTTGGCGACGGTCGTCGTGCGCTTGGCGACCTTGGTGTTGCCCATCGGCGTGGTGGTTTTGGTCGTCGTCGTGTGCGTTGCGACAGTCTTGGGCTGCACGGTCTTGGCTTGCGTCGCGGCGATCGCGGCGGTGCCGGACAGGAGCGCGCCGCCGGCGAGAATTGCGAGGGGGAGGGACTTCTTCATGCGGGTATCCTCTCGTTTCGGCCTTGGTGGACGATGCGCAGAGAATGGGCGCGGGGACCTGACCGGAGAGTGGCAGCGCGGTGAAATCCGCGTCATCCGCGGGGAGGGGGGGCTGTCATCACCTCGTCATTCCCGCGGAGGCGGGAACCCATAATGGAGAAACTCGCGGTGCGATCGCTGCCGTCCGAGCGTATGGATCCCCGCCTGCGCGGGGATGACGATGGGGTGACGTGACCATTTCAGTTCTCCTGCGCACGCAGGAGTCCAGGGTTACGGGCGGTATCGCTTGGGGTCCTGGGCTCCTGCGTGCGCAGGAGAACGGCGCCAGGAGAACGGCGCCAGGAGAACGGCAGGGCGCAATGACTAAGGCGTGACTTCGACCCCGTCCCACGCGAACAGCTTGCCGCTGTCGGGCGCGCGCAGGCCGTCGATGACGTCGAGCAACTGCACCGCCGCCCGGTCTGCCTTGAACAGGTTGCCCGGGGTCACATTGCCCTGGAACGGCGCCGACAGCCCGGTGTCCACAGTCCCCGGATGCAAGCCCACGACGATGCCGCTCGAATTGCGGCGCTTGTCCTCGATCGAGATCGTCTTCACCAACTGGTTCAACGCGGCCTTCGATGCGCGGTAGCCGTACCAGCCGCCCAACCTGTTATCGCCGATGCTCCCCACGCGCGCCGACAGCACCGCGAAGACGATCCGTCCCGCCTTGGGCATGGTCGGCAGGAAGTGCTTCGCCACCAGCGCCGGCCCGATCGCGTTGATCGCGAAGTTGCGCGCCATCCACACCGGGTCGAGCTCGCGCATCGCCTTTTCGGGCCCCTTGTCGCCGTCGTGGAGCAACCCCGTCGCGACCACCACCAGCGTTGGCGAGCCGACCCGCAAAGCCGCCGCCGCGATGCTCGCCTCGTCCTCCAGGTCGAGATGCCGGTCGCCGCTCTCGGAGCGGGCGAACCCGAACACCGTATCGAACGCACCTTCCTCGATCAGCGCCTCTTCCAGCGCCTTGCCGATCCCGCCCGAGGCACCGATGACGACCGCGCTGCTCACTTGCGCACGAACCGGAACTGCGCGTCGCTGCTGCCCGCCGCGTCATAGGCATAGCCGTCGCTGTCGAACCCCTTGATCCCCTCGACGTCGTCGACGCGGTGCTCGACCAGCCACCGCGCGACCATGCCGCGCGCCTTCTTGGCGTGGAAGCTGACGAACTTCTGCGCCTCGCCTTCGCGGAAATCGATCGCGACCACCCGTATGGAAGACGGTAGCTTACCGTCCGCCGCCGCCCAATATTCCTGACTGGCAAGGTTCAGGATCGTCCCCGAGCCCTCCGCCTCGACGTCGTCGGCAAGCAGCTTGGCGATGCGGTCGCCCCACCAGTCGGTCAGCTTCGTCTTCCGCGGCGCCCAGCGCGTGCCCATCTCGAGCCGGTACGGGCGCATCTGGTCGAGTGGCCGCAGCAGGCCGTACAGCCCCGACAGCATCCGCACATGATCCTGCGCATAGTCGACCGCCGCTTCGTCGAGCGTCTTCGCCTCCAGCCCGGTATAGACGTCGCCTGCGAACGCGAACATCGCCGGCCGCTCGGGCAACGTGTCGAAATCGCGGAACCGATCCGCGTTCAGCTTCGCCAGCGCCGGCGAGATATGCATCAGCTCCGCCAGCTTCTTCTGCGTCAGGTGCGCGGCGGCATGCGCCAGCGTCTTCGCCTCGTCGGCGAACCGCGGGGTGGTCGGGTCGAGCTTGGGCAACGCGCTCTCGTAATCGAGCGTCTTGGCGGGCGAGAGGACAGCGATCATCGCCGCGATCTAGCGACGGCCGGGGGCGCGTTCAATCGACGTTCACGCGCAATCGCACATCCGCGGGATCCAAGCCGCTCGCTTGAACGTATGCATGGCGGATCATATAGCGTCGTCGCGCGCCACTTACGTAAGCGGGCCGACGCAGAGGGAGAGTTTCCGCATGAAGACCATTTCCAAGCTTGCACTGATTGCGGCGTTCGCCACCGGCACGAGCGGCCTTGCGCTGTCGGCGCCTGCATTCGCCAAGGACAAGAAGACCGATGCGGCGCCGGCAATGAAGCTGAGCCCCGAAGTCCAGAAGCCCGGCATCGCTGCGCAGACCGCACTGACGGCCAAGGATTACGCCGGCGCGCAGACCGCGATCGACCAGATCGATGTCGCCGCCAAGACCGATTATGAGAAGTATATCGGCGCCGCGCTTCGCTATCAGCTCGAGAGCGAGAAGCTGGTCGCCGCGCAGACCGCCAACCCGAACGCGCCGATGAACGAGACGACGCTGGCAAAGCCGCTCGACGCGCTGATCGCAAACCCGGCGACGCCGGTCGCGGATCGGGGCCGGTACGCCTATCGCCGCGGTGTGCTCGCGTTCAACGGCAAGCAGTATCCGATCGCGCTCCAGTATTTCGCCAAGGCGAAGGAGCTCGGCTACACCGATCCGAACCTGCCGCTGCAGGTCATCAAGGCGAAGATGGACAGCGGCGACGTCGCGGGTGCGACCGCCGACCTGGATGCCAGCATCGCGCAGATGACGGCGTCGGGCCAGAAGGCGCCGGAGGAATATTACCGGTACGCGATCGCCAAGTCCTACGCTGCCAAGCGCAACGCCGATACGATGGCGTGGCTGAAGAAGTGGATCACGGCCTATCCGACCGCGAAGAACTGGCGTGACGTGCTGATCCTGTCGGGGATCCAGGCGAACGCGCTGATCCCGCTCGACGAGGGGCAGAAGGTCGACGTGTTCCGCCTGATGCGTGCGACCAACGCGCTCGCCGACCAGACCGACTATCTGCAATATGCCGACAGCGTGAACCGTCGCGGCCTGCCGAGCGAAGCGCAGGCTGTGATCAAGGAAGGTCTGGCTCAGGGCAAGATCCCGGCATCGAATACGATGGCCAAGGGCCTGCTGGCCGACGCCAGCAAGAACATCGCCAATGATGGTCCGTTGTCGGGTCTCGAGAAGCGCGCCGCGGCCGCACCGAACGGCAAGCTCGCCGCGGGTACGGCCGACGCGTATCTCGGCCAGAACAACTATGCCAAGTCGATCGAACTGTATCGCCTGGCCCTGACCAAGGGTGGCGTCGATGCCGACGACGTGAACCTGCATCTTGGCATCGCGCTTGCGCGGTCGGGTGACAAGGCCGGCGCTGCGACGGCCTTCTCGGCAGTCAAGGCGTCGCCGCGGGCGGACGTCGCCGGTCTGTGGACGACCTGGCTCGGCGCACCGGCTGCCTAAGGCCACAGCGTCTTGAATCGGGAAGCGGGGCGGCAGAGATGCCGCCCCGTTTTCGTTTGTGGTTCTGGCCGGCCGGGCGCCGCATCCAAACTCCGCGCCCTTCCGGAGAGGGGCGGCGGTTAGTCGACGTCTCAATCCTCTCCCTTGCGGGGAGGATCGAGGAGCGAAGATTACTCCACGACCACCGGGATCCCCGACAGCGCCTTCGCCGTCCGGATCGTCAGCGACGTCTTCACGCTCGCGACGTTGGGCGCCGGAGTCAGATGCGTCGTCAGGATTTCCTGGAAACTCTTCAAATCTGCCGCAACGATCTTCAGGATGAAGTCGATTTCACCGTTGAGCATGTGGCATTCGCGGATTTCGGGGATGTCGGCGATGTGATGCTCGAACGCGGCGAGGTCGTGCTCGGCCTGGCTGCGTAGCGACACCATCGCGAACACGGTGATCGGGAAGCCCAGGCGGCTGGCATCGAGATCGGCGTGATAGCCGCGAATGGCACCGGCCTCCTCAAGGGCGCGGACACGCCGTAGGCAAGGCGGCGCAGTGAGCCCCACCTGGTCGGCCAGATCGACATTGGTCATCCGACCGTCGGCCTGCAACAGCGACAGGATCTGGCGATCGATCCGGTCAAAACTCATTTCACGCAACTCCCGATAGGCATCGCAAACCAAGCGATTCATTCTTCATAGCGATAAGATTGTTGCGACGAAACGCAATTGTCCCACAATGCGACGAAGGCCAATGCCTACCGAAATGGGTTGTTCCTTCGCCAGGCCGCGCGCGTTAAGGAATCGGTACGGAGAGCGTGCTAAGCCCGCTGAAGCCGGGGAACGATGTGCGGTTCGACGATAGCCTGAAGACGATCCTTGCCGCCGACATGGCCACCGATTTCGGTGCGCAATCGGCATGGCGGCAGTTGGTCGACCTGATGGGACGCGGCCGCATGGCGGTCGACGCGCCGGCCATTGCCCGGTTGCGCCTGTTGCGTCAGGCGGTGCCGGTCGAGGTTCGTGCAGCCAGCGCGCGCGCGCTCGCCTTTGCAAGGCCCGATGCGAACCTTGTCGGGTTCTTCGCAGAAGACGTCCTGGCGATCGCCGCACCGGTGTTGCGGACAGCGGACCTCGAGCCCCACGAATGGCTGGAACTCCTGCCCCGACTGACGCCGCAGAGCCGCTCCGTCCTGCGTCATCGTCGTGACCTTGCGGCGGAGGTCCAGCGCGGGCTGCTGAGCTTTGGTCCGACCGATTTCGTTTTGCCGCACCCCGACGCGCCAATTGAACTGGTGGTCGCCGAGGATGAGCCGGTCGTCGCCGAACCGGTCGTCGCCGAACCGGTCGTCGCCGAACCGATCGTCGCCGAACCGATCGCACCCGAGCCGGCGCCTGTCGAACAGGCGGCAGTCGAAGAGGCGCCGATCCGCGCGGCACCGGTCATGGAGGTTGCCGAACCTGCTCCCGATGACGGTCCCGAACTGTCGCTCTATTCCGCGCCACTGAGCGAGACCCCGTTCATGGCGCTCGGCGCGGTCGCGCGCGGCCTGCCGTTCGTTGCCGAGGCGTTTCGCCACGCCAAGCTGGCCGAGACCGAGCCGCCCGTGGTCGAGCCTGTCGGACCGCCGCCGGCCGACCGGTTCGAGATTTCCGACCTTGTCGCGCGGATCGAGGCGTTCAACCGCGATCGCACCGTCGACGCTGCGGCGCCGACGCCAGCGGCCGCCGAGATCGAGGGCTTCCGCTTCGAAACCGACGCGCAAGGCATCATCCGCATGGTCGACGGCGTCGCGCGATCGGCGCTAGTCGGCGTGTCGCTCGCCTATGCGGCACAACAGGGTGAGGCGCATCTCGACGGCGTCGCGGCGGGGGCGTTCCGTCGCCGCTCGCGGTTCAGCGATGCGCGACTCGAAGTGGGCGGATTGTCCGACGCGTTCGGATCGTGGCGGCTGTCGGGCGTGCCCGCGTTCGAGCACGCCTCCGGACGGTTCATCGGTTTTCGCGGGACCGGGCGTCGCCCGCGGTCCGACGAGACGGCGGCACCGGCCAAGCCCGTATCCTCGCCCGTGTCCGATTCGCTGCGCCAGCTCGTCCACGAGTTGCGCACGCCGACCAACGCGATCGCCGGGTTTGCCGAACTGATCGAGACTCAGTTGCTCGGCCCCGTGTCGCCGACCTACCGCGACCGCGCCACGGCAATCCGGACGCAGGCCGGCGACCTGCTTTCCGCGATCGACGATCTCGACACCGCGGCGCGGATCGAAGGCCGTGCGCTCGACCTCCGCCCGACGACGGTGCCGGTCGGCCCGCTGCTCGACCGCGTGACGCGCGATCTGGCGCCGCTGGCGTCGTTGCGCGGCGCTCGCCTCAGCACCGCGATGCCGGCGGGCGACTGTGAGATCCTGGGCGACGACCGCGCCGTCGAACGACTGGTCGGTCGCCTGCTCGCCGCCTTGGTCTCGGCCGGCCGGAACGGCGAACATCTCGGCATCGTCGTGCGTCCGGCCGCCGATGCCGTGACGATCGAGTTCGATCGCCCCGCCGCGCTTGCTGCCTATGCGACCGATGTTCTGCTGAGCATCGACGCCGAACAGGAGGGCGACGGCGCGCCTCTGCTGGGCACGGGGTTCGCGCTTCGTCTCGCGCAGAATCTCGCGGTCGAACTGGGCGGGGTGCTGACGATCGGGCTGGACCGCCTGACTCTCCGGCTTCCGGCCGCGAACATGGTCGATGTGGAGCGGATCGCCGACGAACAGCGGTGACGTATCGCCCACCGCGCCCGACGGACGCGCAACGCGTGGTGTGGCCCGACGATTTCGGCACCCGCTTCACCGTGTTTGTGGACGTCGAAGAGGAATTCGACTGGACCGCCCCCCTCGATCGCCGAAATCGCGCAACGACGGCGATGGCTGCGTTTCCTGCCGCCCACCGGCGGTTCGTCGAGCGCGGCGTAGCCTTGAATTGCATGATCGACTACCCGATCGCCACCGACCCGGCGTCGGTCTCGATCCTGTCGAGCGTCGTCGAGGACACGCGGTCGGAGATCGGAACGCAACTGCACGCCTGGGTCAATCCGCCGTTCGCGGACAGCGCGCCGCCGGGATCGAGCTATGCGGGCAACCTTCCATATGCATCGGAAGCGGCCAAGCTCGAAACCCTGACAAGGGCAATCACGGCCGCGTTTGGTCGTGCCCCGCGCGCCTATCGCGCCGGTCGCTACGGCATCGGCTCCAACAGTTTCGCGCTGCTCGCTGGACTTGGCTACCGGATCGATAGCTCGGTCCGCCCTGGTTACGACTATCGGAGCGACGGCGGCCCCGACTTCATGATGGCAGATGCCGAGGCCTATCGTTCGGAGGGCATCGTCGAACTGCCATTGACCACGGTTTTTACCGGCCGCGCGCGCGCTGGTGGTGGTCGGTTGTACCGTGCGCTCAGCCATGTGCCGAAGGGCAGGGGTTTGTTCGCGCGCACCGGTCTGCTGTCGCGGATCGCGCTAACCCCCGAGGACATGCCGATCGCGGCCGCGTTGGAGGCTGTCGCGGTCGCGGCGGGCGAGGGGTTGCGGTTGTTCAACCTGTCGTTTCATTCGCCATCTCTGGCACCGGGTCACACACCGTATGTCCGCGACGCCGCCGACCTGAAGCGGTTCCATGCATGGTGGACGACGATGCTCGACGAGTTCGATCGCCGCGGGATCCGCAACGCCTCGCTCGATGAGATCATCGTGGCGCTGGGATAACGTTCGTCGTTTGCCCGCCGCCGTTCTCCTGCGCACGCAGGAGCCCAGGGTCACGATCGGCGCATTCTGCAATCCTGGACTCCTGCGTTCGCAGGAGAACATGATACGAAAAAGGGCGGCCCGTTGCCGGACCGCCCTTCTGATACGCAGATACTGAAAGCGGGATTAGCGCTTCGAGAACTGGAAGCTACGACGGGCCTTCGCCTTGCCGTACTTCTTGCGCTCGACGACGCGGCTGTCGCGGGTCAGGAAGCCTGCGGCCTTGACCGTGGCGCGCAGCACCGGCTCGAAGCGGGTCAGTGCCTGGCTGATGCCATGCTTGACCGCGCCGGCCTGGCCCGAAAGGCCACCACCCTTGACGGTGCAGACGACGTCATACTGACCTTCGCGCTCGGTGATGCCGAACACCTGGTTGATGACGAGACGCAGCGTCGGACGTGCGAAATACACTTCCTGGTCACGACCGTTGATCGTGATCTTGCCGGTGCCGGGCTTGACCCACACGCGGGCGACGGCGTCCTTACGACGGCCGGTCGCATAGGCGCGGCCCTGCTTGTCGAGGATCTGCTCGCGCAGCGGCATAGGCTCGCGGACGGGCTCGTTCGAGACCGGTGCGGCGAGATCGCCTTCGCTGGTCGGCAGCGTCTGCTCGGCAGCGGCAGCCGGCGCGGGCTGGTTGGTCAGGCTCGCGAGATCGGCGAGCGACTGGCGGTTGTCGGACATTATGCGCCCACCTTGTTCTTGCGGTTCATGCTGCCGATGTCGAGTACGGCAGGGCTCTGTGCCTCGTGCGGATGCTCGGTGCCCTTGAAGATACGCAGGTTGCGCATCTGCTCACGACCCAGCGGGCCGCGCGGGATCATGCGCTCGACAGCCTTCTCGAGAACGCGCTCCGGGAAGCGGCCGTCGAGGACCTTGGCGGCGGTGATGCCCTTGATGCCGCCGGCGTAACCGGTGTGCTTGTAATAGATCTTCTTCGCGGCCTTGTTGCCGGTGAAGCGGATCTTGTCGGCGTTGATCACGACGACGTTGTCACCGCAATCGACATGCGGGGTGAACGACACCTTGTGCTTGCCGCGCAGGACGTTGGCGATGATCGATGCGGCACGACCGACGACGAGACCTTCCGCGTCGACGATATGCCACTGCTTCTCCACCTCAGCCGGCTTTGCCGACTTGGTGGTCTTCATGAGCGCCTTCATGGGCGTTAGACCTTCCAGATTGAAATCCACGCAGCTGCCGAATCCGGACGCCGCGAATGGAGGGCTAATGCTGAAGGGGGGCGTCTAAGTCAAGCTTTCCGCCGGTTTGCTGACGGGTATCATTATACCCGTCGCGCCAGCCGGGGCGTGCTGCCGACCGCATGCGCGGCAAACATCGCGGCGATCAGCAACAACGCGGCGTTGCCCTGATGCGCGACCGCGACGTCGATCTGCACGCCGGTCATCAGCGTGGCGATGCCGAGCATGATCTGGAGTGTGACGAGGCCGACGACGAAGAACCCCGCGCTGCTGCCGGTCTTTGTCGCCTTGATCGCGAGCCAGATCAAACCCGCGGCGGCTGCGAACGCGAACCAGCGGTGGATGAACTGGATGACGATCGGGTTGTCAACCGCGTTGCTCCAGGCGGGGTTCACCATCGGCACATCGGCGGGGAACAGCCCGTCGCCCATCAGCGGCCAGCTCGCGAACGCATAGCCCGCATCGAGGCCGGCGGTGAACGCGCCATAGACGAGCTGCACGAACAGCAGCGCGAGCGCGACGATCGCGACCGGCCGCATGCGGGCAGGGGCGGAGAGCGGGTTGCGAGACAGCGCCATCAGGTCGAGCGCGGTCCACACGATCCCGGCAAGGATCGTCAGCGCGGTCAGCAGGTGGACGGCGAGTCGGATGTGGCTGACATCGGTCCGCACCGACAGCCCGGAGGCGACCATCCACCAGCCGATCGCCCCCTGGAACGCGCCGAGCGCCAACAGCGCCGACAGTCGCCAGCCATAGCCGACCGGGATACGCTTGCGCACCGCGAACCAGATCAGCGGCACGGCGAAAACGATGCCGATCACGCGCCCCCACAACCGGTGGAGATATTCCCAGAAGAAGATCGCCTTGAACCCGGACACGGTCATGTCGGCGTTGAACGCGGCATATTCGGGGATGCGTTTATAGGCGGCGAATTCGGCCTGCCACTGCGCGTCGTTGAGCGGTGGAATGATCCCGCTGATCGGCTTCCATTGCGTGATCGACAGCCCCGACTCGGTGAGCCGCGTGATACCGCCGATCACCACCATCGCGACGATCAGGCCGGCGACGGTGAGCAGCCACAAGGCTACCGAACGGGGACGGGCTTTGGTGAGGAAGGCGGCGCTGGGTTGAAGCATGGACTGGAGATAGTGCTTTGCGCGTCGCGGCGCCATTGCTTCATGGTTTGCCGTTGCTCCATGTTGCCGGACTTGGCGGAGGTGGGGCGTCGAGCCATATCGATCGTCCCGTCATCCTGACGAAAGTCAGGAACCAGAGCCTCAAGCGACGGCATGTGTTACTCTGGATCCTGACTTTCGTCAGGATGACGGAGGGGGGTGACGGTGTCCTTGTCGGGCTGATGGAGGGGCGTGGCTCGCGCGCGTCGTAAGATCGCTATCGGACGTGAAAACCCAAAAATTCCCTGCAATAAAAATGCGATGTAATGTTGTATCCTTTCGTCGACGCGCCTATATTCGGCGGACGATGACGCCCTCGGCCACGCATACCCACCGCTTCGCCGGCCTCGATCGCTATGCGATCGGGCTGTCGGGCCTGTGCATGGTACATTGCCTGGCGACCTCGGTGCTGGTCGCGCTCATGTCGACCGCGGGCGGTTTCCTGCTCGATCCGATCTTCCACGAAATCGGCCTGACGATCGCGATCGGCCTCGGCGCGTTGGCGCTCGGACGCGGCGTGCTCCACCATGGGTATATGATGCCTGCCGCTATGGGTGCGCTCGGGCTTGGCATCATGGCCGGCGCGATGACGCTGCCGCACGATAGTGGTGGAGGCGAGACGCTGTGGACGATCGTCGGCGTCGGGCTGCTGGCGTTCGGTCACGATCTCAACCGTCGCGCGGACAGTTAAGTCGGGTTGCTGGAACCCCTTCGGCACCTTACTTCACTACCATGGCGCACGCTCACCAACACACCGAACCGCAAGGCGCCGACCTGACCGTCGCGGCACAATCGACGCTCGAAAAGGCGGGAGAGCAGTGGACGACGATGCGCGCCAGCGTGTTCGCCGCGCTGGCCAGCTTCGAGAAACCAGCGTCCGCCTACGACATCGCCGAAGCCGTCTCCAAGGCGGAAGGTCGCCGCGTCGCCGCGAACAGCGTGTACCGCATCCTCGATCTGTTCGTCGGCGCCAATCTCGCGCGGCGAGTCGAGAGCGCCAACGCGTACGTCGCCAACGCGCATCCCGACTGTCTGCACGACTGCATCTTCCTGGTCTGCGACTCGTGTGGCCAGACGACGCATCTCGACAACGACACCATCACCAAGGGTGTCCGCAATGCGGCGGAGGCAGCGGGTTTCTCGCCTGTCCGCCCTGTGATCGAAGTCCGCGGTCGCTGTGCGGAGTGCGAAGCGAAGTAGCCTTTGCCTCTTAGACTGGGCGCAGCCGATCGATCCTCCCCCTGCGGGGGAGGACCAGGTTTAGGCCAAGTTCTTCCCCATCCGGATCATCGGTACCGGCACGTTTCCCGGCGTCTCGATCCGCTCGATCGGCATATATCCGCAAGCCCGGTACAGCGGCTCTCCCGCCAGCGTCGCCATCATCTCCGCCCGCGCGAATCCCGCTTCGCGAGCGGCCGTCTCGCAAACCGACAGCACCAGCCGCCCGACACCGCGCCGAACGAAATCCGGATCGGTATACATCGCCCGGATCCGCGCCGCGTCGTGCGCCGGATCGAGCAGCGCCGCATCCCGCAACGCCGTGCTGTGATCGCCGCCGTAGAGTGTCGCCCGTCGACTCCATCCACCACATCCGGCCAGTCGTCCGCTCGCCTCGACGAGCAGGTACGTCCCGTCCGCGATCAGCTGCGTATCGAGTCCCATCACCGCTTGGCTCGCAACGACCTGTGCCGGCGTCAGGAAATCCACCTGCAACGCGCCGATTGCCCGCGCCATCAAGGCTGCGATCGCGGGAATGTCCGCCGTGACGGCAGCACGGTGCGTAAAGTTCATCATTGTGCACTTCCCGAGCGATTTCAGCGCGAATGCTACGTCAACACACGGTAACAATCGACACGATACCCGCGCTGCATTAAGCCGGTCCAATGGCCGACCTTCCTGCGACACCGCTGCTCGACATCGTTTCGACTCCCGCCGACCTTCGCAAGCTGCGTCCGGACCAACTCCGTCAACTCGCCGACGAACTGCGTACCGAGACGATCTCCGCAGTCGGCACCACCGGCGGCCATCTCGGCTCGGGCCTGGGCGTAGTCGAGCTGACCACCGCGATCCACTATGTCTTCGACACCCCGCGCGACCGCCTGGTGTGGGACGTCGGCCATCAATGCTATCCGCACAAGATCCTCACCGGGCGCCGCGATCGCATCCGCACGCTCCGACAGGGCGGGGGGCTCAGCGGCTTCACGAAGCGTAGCGAGAGCGAATATGACCCGTTCGGCGCGGCGCATTCGTCCACTTCGATCTCCGCGGCCTTGGGCTTTGCGGTTGCCAACAAGATCGCGGGTACGCCGGGCAAGGGCATCGCGGTGATCGGCGACGGCGCGATGTCCGCGGGCATGGCGTACGAGGCTATGAACAATGCCGAGCAGGCCGGTAACCGCCTGGTCGTGATCCTCAACGACAACGACATGTCGATCGCGCCCCCGGTGGGCGGCCTGTCTGCCTATCTGAGCCGAATCGTGTCGAGCCGCGAGTTTTTGGGCATTCGCGAGCTTGCCAAGAAGCTTGCCCGCCGCCTGCCGCGTCCGTTCCACAACGCCGCACGGAAGACCGACGAGTTCGCGCGCGGCATGACGATGGGGGGCACGCTGTTCGAAGAACTCGGCTTTTATTATGTCGGCCCGATCGACGGGCATAACCTGGAGCACCTGATCCCGGTGCTCGAGAATGTCCGCGATGCGGAGGAGGGCCCGATCCTCGTCCACGTCGTCACCAAGAAGGGCAAGGGCTACGCCCCCGCCGAGGCCGCCGCGGACAAATATCACGGCGTCCAGAAGTTCGACGTGATCTCCGGCGTCCAGACCAAGGCCCCCCCGGGGCCGCCGCAATACCAGAACGTCTTCGGCGCGCAGCTCGTCGCCGAGGCTGCCAAGGACGACCGGATCTGCGCGATTACCGCGGCGATGCCGTCGGGTACCGGACTCGACGCGTTCGCCAAGGCCTATCCCGACCGGTTCTTCGACGTCGGCATCGCCGAGCAGCACGGCGTCACCTTTGCCGCTGGCCTCGCTGCACAAGGCATGCGGCCGTTCTGCGCGATCTATTCGACGTTCCTCCAGCGCGCCTATGATCAGGTCGTGCACGACGTCGCGATCCAGAACCTGCCGGTCCGGTTCGCGATCGATCGCGCGGGCCTCGTGGGGGCGGACGGCGCGACTCACGCCGGATCGTTCGACGTCACCTACCTTGCGACGCTCCCGAACTTCGTCGTGATGGCGGCGGCGGACGAGGCCGAACTCGTCCACATGACTCATACCGCGGCGCAGTATGACACCGGCCCGATCGCGCTGCGCTATCCGCGTGGCAACGGCACTGGTGTCGCGCTGCCCGAGACGCCGCAGCTTCTGGAAATCGGCAAGGGGCGTGTCGTTCGCGAGGGCAAGGCCGTCGCGATCCTGTCGCTCGGTACGCGTCTGGAGGAGGCCCTTAAAGCCGCCGAAATACTCGAGGCGAAGGGCCTGTCGACCACCGTGGCCGATCTTCGGTTCGCCAAGCCGCTCGACGTCGACCTGATCCGCAAGCTGCTCACCACGCATGAAGTCGCGGTGACGATCGAGGAGAACTCGGTTGGTGGCTTCGGCGCGCACGTCCTGACGATGGCGTCGGACGAGGGCCTGATCGACGGCGGGCTCAAGCTGCGCACGTTGCGCCTGCCTGACATGTATCAGGATCAGGACAAGCCCGAAGTCCAGTACGCCGAAGCCGGTCTCGACGCGACCGCGCTGGTGGATACCGTGCTCAAGGCGCTTCGTCACAATTCGGGCGGGGTCGCCGAAGCGCGCGCATGACGGGACCGACCAAGGGAATCGTGATCATCGTTCTGGCGGTGATCGTGGTCGTGTCGCTCAACATTGCGATGTGGCGTCGGATGCGGGGTGGGCTCGCCGCGGCGAAAGCCGAGCAGGTGGCTAACCCCGAACTGTTCGATGAGGACGGTTCTCGGATTTCGTGACGGAGCTCCACCCTCTGAGGACTACCCCGGCGAAGGCCGGGGCCCAGTTGGTGAGGTCGCAGTAACGGCGGACTGTGGTCCGTTAGCGGCGTCCCCCAACTGGGCCCCGGCCTTCGCCGGGGTAGTGTTTATAGTTTGGTCGGCAGGGTTAGCCGCCCAGATAATGCGTGTGCGCGGCATCGGTCGCACTCACCGCCAGGATCGAGCGTGCGACGCTCGGCGGCAAGGCCTGGCCCCGACCATCGCCACTTGCCGCGATGACCCGGTCCAGCAGATCCTGCCCCTCGCGCCACCAGCCTATCCCGCTCGCGGCGTTCAGATGTCCCTGCGGGCCGGCGTCGACGAAGTGACTGCCCCAATCGGCAGCCATGCTGTGCGCGCGTTCCGGCGTGACCCAGGGGTCGTCGCTGCTGGCCACCACGATCGACGGGAACGGCAAAGAGGTCCTCGGCGTCGGCGAAAAGCCCTTCAGCTCCGCCTGCGCGCCACCGCCATCGACGTCCGCCGGCGCCACCAGCAAGGCACCCGCCACCGGCCAGCCATAAGGTTGCGGGCTGAGTTCGGCCCACCATGCCACCGCGAGACACCCCAGGCTGTGTGCGGCGAGGATCACCGGCGCGTCCGCGCGACGGATCGCCTCGTCGAACCGCGTCACCCAGGCGTTGCGGTGCGGCGTGTGCCACATGCCGAGCTCGACGCGGACCGTATCGGGCCGGGCGTCTTCCCATAACGTCTGCCAATGCGAAGGGCCCGAACCACCAAGACCCGGCAGGGTCAGGATCGTCGGCTGGACGGCATCATACGGTGCGAAAGAACCCACAGCGCTTCTCCTTCTCCAAAACCTCGTTCTGCGAGGTCGGGAGCGTGGCCGAAGGTACGCCATCCGGTCACGATCCCATGCCCTGGATCTAATCCTACTCATTCGGTAGGCAATGACATTGCGGCGAAAGGAAGGCAGCTTGCGGCAATTGGATCGGGCGGCAATAGCGGCCCGATGGCAAAGATACGCGCGGACCAGATGCTGGTCGACAGAGGCCTCGTCGAGTCGCGGACGCGCGCGCAGGCATTGATCATGGCGGGCCTCGTGTTCGCGGGCACGAAGAAGGTCGACAAGCCGGGCCAGACCCTGCCCGACGACGTCCTGCTCGACGTGCGCGGACGGGATCATCCCTGGGTTTCGCGCGGCGGGATCAAGCTCGCACACGGGCTCGCGCATTTCGGGTGGGACGTGCGCGGCGCAGTCGCGATCGACGTCGGCTCCTCGACGGGTGGCTTTACCGACGTCATGCTGAAGAATGGCGCCGCCAGGGTCTATGCCGTCGACAGCGGGACCAACCAGCTTGCCTGGGCGCTCCGGCAGGATGACCGCGTCATCGTCCACGAACAGACCAGCGCGCGGATCCTGACGGCCGCGCATATCCCCGAGCCGATCGATCTGATCGTCTGCGATGCGAGCTTCATCGGTTTGGCCAAGGTGCTCGAACGGCCGATGTCCTTTGCCAAACCCGATGCGCGGCTGATGGCGCTGGTAAAGCCGCAGTTCGAGGCGGGACGCGGCGAGGTAGGGAAAGGCGGCGTGGTTCGCGATACCGCGATCCACCAGCGCGTCTGCGAGGAGGTGGCAGCGTGGCTGGCGGGGCAGGGGTGGCGCGTGGTCGGCGTGGTCGAGAGCCCGATCACGGGACCCGAGGGTAATGTGGAGTTCCTGATTGCCGCTTTGCATGGTGAGCGTTCGACGGTGGAACAGTTGGAGTCCGACGCGCTAAGCGATCCCTAGTCACCACCGTCGTCCTGACGACAGTCAGGACCCAAGGTGCCGAGCGCGGCCTTGCTTGGCTCTGGATCCTGACTTTCGTCAGGATGACGAGTAACGTGTGACATACCCGAGACCGCGGCAGATGCTCTCCACCGTGCCGGAATGAACCACTAGCGGAACGATTCTTCACCAAACTCGGTTTACCGATCGCCAAATGCGCGCCAGGACGAGCCCGCGTAGAGACGGAAGGACGTGTGTGGGCGGTATCGCTTCGAAGGGCCAGTTGAGGATGTCGTTCCTCCGCTGGGCGGTCGTGACCGTGCCCCTGATCCTGTTGCTGGGGTTCGTTTCCGGTCGATCGGTCAGCGTCGGCAGCGAGAATGGCTGGTACGCGGCGCTTGCCAAGCCCGCGCTGAACCCGCCGGGCTGGGTGTTCCCCATTGCGTGGACCACGCTCTACATCCTGATCGGGCTTGCGCTCGCGATGATCCTCAATGCCCGTGGCGCTCGGTTGCGCGGACTTGCGGTCGCCTTGTTCGTCGGACAGTTCGTGCTCAACCTTGCCTGGACGCCGATCTTCTTCGGTGCGCACGAGATCGGTTTGTCGGTACTGGTGATCGTTGCGATGCTGGCACTCTCCATCGCCGCGACTTTCGTGTTTGCGCGGATTCGCCCCGCCGCAGCGTGGCTGATGGTGCCGTACATGGTGTGGATCAGCTTTGCCGGCGTGCTCGCCTTCAGCATCGGGCAGTTGAACCCCGATGCCGAAACCCTTGCACCCGCGCCGCATACGTCCCAAATGCTGTGACGCAGCACTCACTGCGACAGACTTTGGGATTTTGAAGCAATGCAGTCCGAAAACCGCGTGTTCGACGATATCGTCAAGGTCTTGAACGGTGCTGCCGGTACGCTTGCGGGCGTTGGTCGCGAAGCCGGTTCCGGTGCGCGGGAACGCGCGCGCGAATGGCTCGGCGGGCTCGACTTCGTGAGCCGCGAAGAGTTCGACGCGGTCAAGGCTATGGCCGCTGCAGCGCGCGATGAAAACGACGTGTTGAAGGCTCGGCTCGATGCGCTCGATGCCAAATTCGCGGCACAATCGACAGTAAATGCGCCGTTCGGGGCGTCGGTCGACTGACTTTTCCACAGTTTTCCGCAAGATTGGGGCCAATGGGGTTGCCGCGGCGTTTTTGCCTCGGCACCCTTTGTCGTGCGATAAGGACCGCCAGGACCCTATGATGCTTGAACACGCCGACCACGACCATGAAGACGCTGCCCCGATCGACATGCTCGAGAGCTATTACGCTGCGCATGGCTGGGAACATGAACGTCATGACGACGAGATTGTTGCCACGGTAAAGGGAAGCTGGACGACCTACGAGCTGCGCGCGCTGTGGCGCGAGGATGACAGCGTCCTGCAATTCCTGGCTTTTCCGGACATTAAAGTGCCCGATGAACGTCGCCAGGCGGTCTACGAGACGATCGGACTGGTCAACGAACAACTCTGGATCGGCCATTTCGAACTCTGGTCGTCGAGCGGCATATTGCTGTTCCGGCATGCGGCGATGGTCGATGGTGGCGAGGAAGGCACGATGTCGCTCGATGCGGCCGAACTGCTGGTCGAGTCGGCGATCGAGGAATGCGAGCGTTTCTATCCCGTGTTCCAGTTCGTGCTGTGGGGCGGGAAGAGCCCCAAGGAGGCCATCGCCGCAGCCCTGATCGAAACGCACGGCGAGGCATGAGGCTGGGCGCAAGCTTTCCGGCGGGGCCGCTGTGGTTGATCGGTTGCGGCAACATGGGCGGGGCGATGCTGCGCCGTTGGATCGCCGCAGGGCTTGATCCGGCTAGCGTCACCGTCATCACGCGGAGCGGGCAGGGGGCGCCTCAGGGTGTCCGTTCGCTGACCGCGCTTCCTGACGAAGATGCCCCTCCCACGTTGATGCTCGCACTCAAGCCGCAACAGATCGATGCGGCGCAGGCGTTGCTGACGACAATGCGCGGTGCGCCGGGCCTGTTGCTGTCGATCCTCGCCGGCGTCGATCACGCGGCGCTTACCGAGCGGTTCGCAGCGGAGACGATCGTCCGCGCGATGCCGAACCTCCCGGTGGCCATCGGCAAGGGCGTGACGTCGCTCTACACCGTATGCGCATCGGATGCCGCGGTGGCAGCGGCGGAAGCGTTCGCGGCCCCCCTCGGCCATTACGAATGGATCGCGGACGAGGCCCATTTCGACGCCGTGACGGCGCTGGCGGGATGCGGCCCCGGGTTCGTGTTCCGGTTCGCCGACGCGCTTGCTAGGGCTGGCGTGTCGCTGGGCTTGCCGGCCGAGCAGGCAGCGCGTCTGGCGATCGCGACCTTGGAAGGGTCGGCGATCATGGCCGCCGAGGCTGACGTCTCGCCGGCCGTACTTGCCGACCGCGTGGCGAGCCCGGGCGGATCGACGCGCGAAGGGCTGAACGTGCTCGACCGGGACGACGCGCTGGTCGCGCTGTTGACGAGGACCTTGGCTGCCTCGGAACGTCGCAATGCCGAAATGGCTCTGGCGGGACGCTAGCGCTGACGGCCGGGTGGTGAGACACTAGCCGCGGGATGGTCTCTGTTCGATAGCATGGCCGTCCGATCCGGTAGGTCGCGAGACCGGCCGACGCTCGATCAAGCGAAATCGAAGACGCCGCCGGCCGGGGCCGCGATGAACCGGTCGGGCGCGATGGCGGCTGCGGATAGCGCCTCGGCCAGCGCCGTTTGCGGCGCATCGCGTGCTTCGTCGGTCAGCTGGAAGGTACCCCAGTGGATGCCGAGCGCCCGTCTGGCGTCGACCTCGGTGAAGATCCGCACCGCTTCGTCGGGATCGACATGCTGTCCGGCCATGAACCAGCGCGGGGCGTAGGCGCCGATCGGGATCAGCGCGACGTCGGGCGCGCCGAGCCGCTCGCGGATCTGGCCGAAGATCGCGCCATTGCCGTAAGCGGTATCGCCCGTGAACCAGATCGCGCCGGCGGGCGTGTCGAGCCAGTGGCCGGCCCAGAGCGCCATTCTGACGTCGCTCGGCCAGCGGTTCGCCCAGTGATAGGCGGGCGTGATCGTCGTGGTGATATCGTCGTGGATCGTCAGGCGGTCCCACCAGTCGCCGACGACGCATCTGGCGTCGGGCACCGCGGCGCGCAGGATCGTATCGTTGCCAAGCGGCAGAGCGAACAGGGGCGCGTGTGCTGCCTGCAGCCTGCGCAGGGTGGCGACGTCGAAATGATCGTAATGGCAGTGGCTGATGAGCACCACGTCGATCGGCGGCAGGTCGTCGAAGGCGATCCCGGGCGCTGCCACGCGCCTGGGTCCGGCGAACGCGACGGGGCTCGCGCGCTCGGACCAGACCGGATCGGTCAGAATGTTGCGCCCGGCCACCTGGATCAGCAGCGACGCGTGCCCGATCATCGTGATGCGGATGCCGTCGACGCGCGCGTCGGGCTTGGCAGCTGTGACCTGCACCGAGCGCGGCCATGTCGACGCGCCGCGCGCCAGCTTCCACCGCAGTACGTCGCCAAGCCCGTGATCGGTCGGCGCCTGCCCCGGATTGAAGAACCGGAGGCCATCGAAATGGTCGGACGGGGGACCCTGATAGTAGCGGTTCTGCGGCATGCGCCTGCCTATCCCGAAGTCCCCCGGCCGCCCAGATGCTACTTGGCGTTCTTCACGTATTTGTCGAACCACGCGATCGATCGCTGGCGGACGTCCGCGGACTGGTCGGGGCCCGTCACGCAATGGCCCGCGTCGGGATAGATCACCAGGCTGACGGGGACGTTGCGATCCTTCAGCGCGTGCCACCATTCGATCGACTGGGTCGGCGGCACCTCGATATCGCGCTCGCCGACATAGATGAACGTGGGCGTTTGGGCGGTTTTCGCGTGATAGATGGCGGAGACGTCCTCATACGCCTTCATGTCGTCGTACATCGACTTGCCGAAGAACGGCAGCAGCCACTGGTCGATGCCGTTGGTGCCGTAATAGCTGACCCAGTTCGACAGGCCGGCCCCTGCGACGATCCCCTTGAAGCGGTTGGTCTGCGTGTTGGCCCACATTGCCATGAACCCGCCATAGCTGCACCCGCCAAGGCCGAGGCGCTTGTCGTCGACCGGTGCCACCGCCTCGACCGCATCGACGCCGGCCAGCACGTCGCGCAGATCGCCACCGCCGAAGTCGTGCTTGTTCGCCGCGGTGAACGCCTCGCCCTGTCCGTAGCTGCCGCGCGGATTGGGCAGGAAGACGTAATAGCCAGCCTTGACCAAAGCGGCGTTGAGCGAGGTTGGATAGAGATACGCAGGCGTCGAGGCCGCCGATGGGCCGCCATGGACGATCGTGATCATCGGCGCCTTCCCGGTCGGCGCGACGCGGGGGGCGAGGAGCCAGCCCTGAACGTCGTATCCCTCGTTCTTCCAGCTGATGCTGCGCGCGGCGGCGAGCGCGGGCATCGCGTCGTTATCATGCGTGATCTGTTTGACGCCCTGGTCCCGAGATCCGAGCGGACCTGCGTAGATGGCCGGTGCGTGCTCGTAATCCTGCACTACCGCAGCGGCGATCCTGCCGTCGGCGGAGAACACCGCGCGGCCATCGCCTGCGGTCGAGCTTGCCGGCTTCGCAAAGCCCGGCACGACCGGCTGGCCGGGGGTGAGCGTGCCGAACTGCATCTGGTCGCCCGCCAGCGTCACCGTGCGAAGGCCGCCGCGGGTCCAGGCGATCGTCGTCACGGTCGACTTGGCGCCAGCCGTGACGTTGCGCGGGGTGCCGCCCGCCAATCCGACCGTGAAGACGTCGCCGCCGATCGAGCCGAAATCGCTCATCAGGCCACCCACATACGCGACGGTGCGGCCATCGGGCGACACCCGCGGCTGGTTGATCTGCGTCGTCGGCCTGGCGATCGAGCGGACCGCGCCGGTCTGAGCATCGATTGCGTCGAGCGTCGCGACCCACCAATTGTTGTCGCCATTGCCGAGCGCGGTGGTCGCGACGAAGCCGCGGCCGTCCGGCGTCCAGTCATATTCGTAGACGTAGCGACCCGCGGGCGAGAGCGGTCTGACGGCGGTCGTCGCCTTGGCGATGTCGAATACGGCGAGGCGCTGCTCATCGCTCTTCTCGCCGATCTCGCCGATCATCCGGACACCGGCCTGCGTCGCACCCGATTCCTTGGCGGCGCCCAGCGTCACCAATAGCGCGATACGCGTGCCGTCGGGCGACACGCGCGGGGTCTGCGCGATGCCGGCGATGGTCGCGACGGTGCGTGTCGACTTGGCATCGGCATAGGTCAGCCGGACGGTGCCTGCGGCGCTGTCGCGGACCAGGAACACCAGGTCGCCATTGGGCGCGAACGTCAGCCCCGTATAGCTGCATGTCGCGCATGGATCGATCGTCCGCATTACGCGCCCGTCGGTGACGCTGCGCAGCGTCACTACCCCGTGTGCGCCGCTGCTCTCGACGGTCGCGGTGCGATCGCCCGCGGGAGACAGCGCGAGCCCGCCATATTGGTGAAGCGTCTGCGCCGACACAGGCGCGGCGGTGGCAAGGATAAGGGCAGCGGTGACGGTAAGGCGCATCGAGGGCTCCGGCAGAACAGCGGTTACCCCTGCTTAGCGCGTCGCGGACCTGCGGCAAGCGGGTGTCGTGTCCGGGCCATGGAGATGACGGCCTCCAAAACCTGATCCGCCCTTGCGTCGAATCCTGCAACGTCCCACTTCGCAAACGAGGAACAACCGGAGCGGAGAAACCGAATGACCGAGACCGCCGAATACACGCCGCCCAAGGTCTGGACCTGGAACAAGGACAGCGGGGGCCGGTTCGCCAGCATCAACCGTCCGATCGCCGGCGCCACGCACGACCAGGACCTGCCGGTCGGCAAGCACCCGCTCCAGCTCTATTCGCTGGCGACGCCCAATGGGGTGAAGGTGACGGTGATGCTCGAGGAGTTGCTCGCAGCCGGGCACACGGGCGCCGAATACGACGCCTGGCTGATCAAGATCATGGACGGCGACCAGTTCGGCAGCGGCTTCGTCGAGGCCAACCCCAATTCGAAAATCCCCGCGCTGGTCGATCGCAGCGGCGCAAGTCCGATCCGGGTCTTCGAATCCGGCTCGATCCTCGTCTATCTCGCCGAGAAGTTCGGCGCGTTCCTGCCCACCGATGCCGCCAAGCGCGCCGAGGTGCTGTCGTGGCTGTTCTGGCAGATGGGGGCGGGGCCGATGCTGGGCGGCGGCTTCGGGCATTTCTACGCCTATGCGCCGGTGAAGATCGAATATGCGATCGACCGCTTCGCGATGGAGGTTAAGCGGCAGCTCGACGTTCTCGACCGACGTCTGGGCGAGAGCGAGTATCTCGGCGGTGACGACTATTCGATTGCCGACATGGCGGTGTGGCCTTGGTACGGCGCCTTGGTGAAGGGGCTGGTATATGATGCCGCGCAGTTCCTTCAGGTTGACGACTATAAGAACGTCCTGCGCTGGACCGATCTGATCGCCGCAAGGCCCGCGGTGATGCGGGGGCGGATGGTCAACCGCGTGATGGGCGAGCCTTCGAGCCAACTCCCCGAACGCCACGACGCCGGCGACTTCGACACGCGGACGCAGGACAAGCTCGACGCTGCAGCGGCCGAGTAGCGCTTGTTCCCGACGCGGCAGGGTATCCTAAGACGCGGTCGAGTGACGGTCGCCTATGAGTGCCGAACGTCTCGCCGGTCGCGGGCTTTCGGACCGCGACCGGCACCTCGATTACTTCTTCGCGGTCGTTGTCGCTACCGTCGATCCGCTCTGTTTCGGCTTGACGTAGCGGTCCAGCCAGTCGGTCATCTGCCACAACGTTTCCTCGGTCGACTCCAGCGCGCGATAGCCATGCGGCTCGTTGGGCAGGACGACGTAGCGGACGGTCGCGCCATTGCCCTTCAGCGCCGCGTACATGCGCTCGGACTGGATCGGGAAGGTGCCGCTATTGTCGTCTGCGCCGCCATGGATCAGCAGGATCGGCGCCTTGATCCGGTCGGCATAGGTGAACGGGCTCATCTCGGTATAGGTCGGCGTCGCCTGCCAATAAGTACGCTGCTCGGCCTGGAAGCCGAACGGCGTCAGCGTGCGGTTATAGGCGCCCGATCGCGCGATCCCGGCGCGGAACAGATCGGTATGCGCGAGCAGATTGGCGGTCATGAACGCGCCGTAGCTGTGCCCGCCGACCGCCATGCGGCTGCGGTCGCCGACGCCCAGTTTGACCACCGCGTCGACCGCCGCCTGCGCATCCTGCTGCAATTGTTTCACATAGGTATCGTTGGCTTCCGCACCGCCTTCGCCGATGATCGGCATCGACGGGTTGTCGAGGATCGCATAGCCCTGAGTCAGCAGGAACAGGTGGCTGATGCCGCGCGGGCGGACGAACCGGTTGCCCTGATCGACCGTCTGGCCGGCGACCTTCGCGTCGGTGAACTCCGCCGGATACGCCCAAAGCAGCGTCGGCAACGGCCCGTCGCGTTTCGCGTCGTAGCCGGCGGGTAGATACAGCGAGCCCGACAGCGGCAGTCCGTCGGCGCGGGGATAGGTGATGGTGCGCTGCGTGACGCCGGCGAAGACCGGGGCGGGATCGGCGAAGGCGGTGACGGGCTTGGCACTGCTCCCCTTCACGTCGCGGATCATGTAGTTGGGTGCAAGCTTCGCGCTCTCACGCCGCGTCAGTATCCGCTGCCCGCGCGCGTCGATCAACGCGACGACCGTCTCGTAATACGGCGCCTTGGCGGTCCACAGCCGCGTCTGTTCGCCCCCGGCCAGCGGCATCGTCGCCAGGAAGGGGAACGCCCCCGCTTTCGTCGCGCCGTCGCCGGTGACGTACACGCCGTCATGCGCGGGCGTGAAGCGCATCACCGGCTTGCCGGCAGCATTCTCCTCCACCATCGGGACGCCGGGATCGCCATATTGATCCTGGTAGTTACGCGTCAGCACCGCTCGGGTCGGTCCCGGTCGCGACGGCGCGACGGCGATGCGATGTTCGGTGCGCGTGCGCCATTCACGATCGATCACCAGCGCGAAACCATCGTCGCCCCATATCGTCGTCGCGTAGCGGGCCGGGGTCTGCGCCAGTTCCACCGGCGCGGCGTCGAACGGCGCGGCCTGCATCATCACCTTGTCGTGGAACGCGATCTTCGCGCGCGGATTGCCGCCGTCCAGCGCCTCGGCCCAGACGAGCGTCGCCGGTGCATCCGACCGCCAGACCGCCTCGCGCGGCCCCTTGAAGGTGGCGTCGAAATCGACCGGCAGATCGTCGGCGAGCGGGCGATCGGCCAGTGTCTTCACCGGTTGGCCCGCGATCGTGGATACGGCGATCTCGGTCGGGAAGAAACGGGCGGGCAGCAGGTAGGAATAGGGTCGCTTGAGCCGCTCGGTCAGGAGGTAGCGACCGTCCGGGGAGACGCTGAAATCGGTAAACAGGCCCGGCGTGCCAATCGGCTGTGCAGCGCCGGCGAGATCGATCCGGACCAGCTGGCCCGTAAAGTAATGGTCGAACAAGGCCTCGTCATGTGCATCGCCGAGGAGATCCTCATAGGTCCGCGCCGCCGAGGTGCGGCCGGCGCTTTCCTGGATCACCGGGCCGGTCGGCGTAGTGTTCGCGACGGGTGCCGCGCCGCGACCGGCGGGCACGGTATAGGCGACCAGCGCCTTGCCGTCCGGCATCCAGACGAAGGGTGTCCCGAACGTGCCGTTCAGCCCCCGGGCAACCGCGCGGGCGCTGCCGTCGCGCTCGGCGATCCAAAGCGACAGGCCGTCGGCGTCTTGCGCGTAGAAGGCGAGGCGGCTGCCGTCGGGCGACCAATCGGGCGCGGCGAAGCGCAAGCCGGCAGGCAGCTTGACCGCCACGGTCCGCCCCGAGCCCACGTCCTTGAAGCTGAGCGCGTTCAGCCACTGGACGCGCACCTCGGCCTGACCGTTGGTGGCGGGATCGATGCGGTAGCCGCCCAGGCGCAGGATCGGTTTCGACAGATTGGCGATCGAGGGCAAATTCTCGCGCCCCAGGATGGCAAGCGTGCGGTGATCGGGGCTGACGGCGACGCCCGGCGTGGGCGGCGCTTCCAGCGCCTTGGCGATCGCATCGGGCGCGCGGTGATAGGCGCTGCCGCCGGGCGTCTGAGCGAAGGCGGTGGTGGTGAGGAGCAGGGCAATCAGACAGACACCGGCGCGCATTCGAATTCCTTTGTCTCTGGCGTCAGATCGTCTGGCGCCAGGGATCGGCAGCCAAACGCTTGATCGAGAGCCTGGAACTTACGGGAGTTTCGGCATCGGGCAAGGTGTTGGACCGAGCCTGGAAATCTCGTCCGCCTCAATGCGGTCCAGCGTCAGCCGTCATGCCGCGTCGTCCGAAACTTTCGTCGGACGGCCGAATAGTTTCCACCCTAGCAGCCCGGCGACCAGCAGGCCGACGATCACCCAGGTCAGATTGCCGAGCAGGCTGGCGATCGTCTGAACCTGGTCGCTGAAGGCGCGGCCCAGCGAGACGTAGATCAGCAGCCAAAGGACTTCGCCCGCGACGTCGAGGACGATGAATCGCATCCACTGGTATTCGGTCAGTCCGCTGGTGACGTTGATCCATGGTCCAAGCGGGCCGATCAGCCACCGGCTGAAGAAGATGCCCCAACCCGCCCATTTGCGTGAATATGCTTCGGCTTGCTCGACCTTGTCCGCCCCGCCGATCCGCTTCGTGACCGCAGCGAGCAAGGGCCGGCCGCCATATCGTCCGAAGGCGTAGCCGATCTGGTCGCCGACGATCGCGCCGGCGGCGCCTGCAAATACCACAGGCCAGAATGCGAGCTCCCCCTGCGCGACGAACGACCCCATCGCGACCAACGTCAGCGAGCTGGGGAACGGCATCCCCGCCGCAGCGAGGATCATCGCGCCGAACAGCGCGGGGAGCCCGTAGGTCGTCAGCAGTTCAAGCAGCTGGTCGGTCATTTCGCGGGCGACGACGACGACGGTGACGGCATGAACGGTCGCGGGGGCGGGCCGGGCGCCGGGTAGGGCGGCCGCGCGTGGACGATCGCATATTTCAGTTTCGCCTCGATCTGGTTCATCGAGCGCCCGCTCTCCCGGGCGATCCGGCCGAGCGGACGACGGTCCGGCATCGGCGGCAGGTTCAGCGCCTGGTGCAGGACGTGCGGCGGGACATGATACGAATGCGCGACATAGCCTATCGTCATCCATCGCTCGATCGGCTCGTCGCGGTGCGCGTTCCAATAGATCGCGTCGCTAACCGTCCTGACCGCGTGATATCCGGTGAAGGCTATCACGACGACGAACAGTGCAATCAGGACTCTTCGCCAACGTCGATTCTGGGTCATTCGAGTGCGATAGGCGCGCCGAGTGCGGCGATCAACGCGCCATGATCGACGCGCCTCAGCTGGCGGGAACGTCCTCAACCTGATCGAGATAGGCCGCATAGCCTTGCTTGGCCATTTCCGCGCGTGGGACGAAGCGCAACGCCGCCGAGTTGATGCAGTAGCGCAGTCCGCCGCGGCTGCGGGGACCGTCCTTGAAGACGTGGCCGAGGTGACTGTCGCCGTGTGTCGAGCGCACTTCGGTGCGCGGGATCAGCATCGACCAGTCGCGCTTGGCGGTCACGCTGGTGGGTTCGATCGGCCTGGTGAAGCTGGGCCAGCCGCAACCGGACTCGTATTTGTCGGCGCTAGCGAACAGCGGTTCGCCCGAGACGATGTCGACGTAGATCCCCGCGGCCGTCGTGTGCAGCAGCGCGCCGGTGCCGGGACGCTCGGTGGCGTTTTGCTGCGTTACGCGGAACTGCTCCGGGGTCAGCGCGGCGACGGCGGCATCGGTCTTGCTGTAGCTGGTCATGAACAACCTCCGTTGACCGGCATGTGGTACGTCGCGCCGAAAATTCGAGGTGTCATGGCGCTTGGGCTGGCGATGCGTGTTCAGCTGATCGGAACGGAAGGCAGCGTGCCCTCGAACCGTGTCCTACCGGGTGATGACTGTGCGAGGCCGAGATCGCCGTTGTGGCCGCGGAATATCTGCCGAGCGAGCGCCAGACCTACACCCGTGCCCTCGCTCTTGGTGGTGAAGAAGGGGCGGAAAATGTCGGCTTGGTTTCCGGCTGGAATACCCGGGCCGGTGTCAGTGATCGTGAACTGCGTTTGGCCGACGCGGGCGGAAATGGACAGCGTGACCCGCGTATCGGGCCACGCGTGCAACGCCTCGGCTGCGTTCTGCAACACGGCCCAGAGCGCTGCCGTCAACTGATCCGGGTCCACCAGCAGATAGGCAGGTGCCTCTAGCATGTCAGTCGTAAACGCGATCGTCGGCCACCGCGTCGTGAACAAGGCTGCCAGATCGCTGACGAACCCGGCCACGGGAACCCGCACCGCGGAAGGGGCAGGCAGCTTCGCCAAGGCACGGTAGCTTTCGCCGAAGCGGTGCAGGCTGGCGGCACGGCGCGCGACCGTCTCGACCGCGTCGCGCACCTTGGGCAGCATCGGATCCGGATCGTCGAGCATCGCTACCGCGGTCTCGGCCAGCGAGGCGATCGGGGTGAGGGCGTTGACGATCTCGTGGCTCAAGACCTGGACGAGTTCGCGCAACGCGGCGGCCTCGGCGGCCTTCAGTTCGGCATCGATGTCGATCAGCGCGCCGATCCGCGTCATCCGCCCGGCGAGGACGAGGTCGCTTGTGGCCAACGCAAAGCTCCGCATGTCGACGTCATGGCCGATGTCGATCGTGGTGGTCCGACCGGGGCGGGTATCGGCGAGCGCGGTAACGAGCCCCTCGGGCGGATCGGCGACGAGGTCGCCTGCGCCAAGCAATCGCCGCGCGGCGCGGTTGACGGCGCGCAACCGGCCGTCGTCGAACGCGACCAGGGGCGCGGGCGACAAATCGAGATAGGCGTTCAGGCGCCGCCGTTCCTCGTCTCCGGCAGAGGCGGCCGGGAGTGGTGGCGCCGGCGTCGGGGCGCGCTGACCCGTGTCGACCAGGTTGAGCGCGGCGATCCAGATCGCGATCATCGCCGCCAACAGCGCGGTGGCATACAGACCGCGCGTCGCGGCGACCGCACCACCGGCACCGGCCGCGGCGATCACCAGCGCGCGAACCGCCGCGCGAGTCCGGTCAGAGGCCATAGCGCGCCATCCGGCGGTAGAGCGCCGCGCGGGTCAATCCGAGCTGCGCGGCGGCGCGGCTGACGTTGAAGGCGTGGCGTTCGAGCGCTGCGGTGATCAGCGTTTCCTCGTTGCGCGCGAGCGACAGATCGGGTGCGAGCGATTGCGGCTCGGCGGTGGCGGTAGAGAGCAGGAGGTCGCCGATCGCGTACGTCTCGCCAGTGCCGAGCAGCACCGTGCGTTCCATCGTCTGGCGCAGGCCGCGGACGTTGTCGGGCCAGCGATCTGCTGCGATCGCCTGCACGGCGTCTGCATCAAGGGGTCTGAGCGGCGTGCCGTGGCGGTAGGCGAACAGCGCGAGGAAGTGGCGTGCGAGCAGCACCGCATCGCCCGCGCGATCGGCGAGCGGCGGGAGGGCGATCTCGATCGTTCCGACCCGGTCGAGCAGGTCTTCGCCGATCGCCCCTCGAACGCCGGTGCGATCCAGGCGCGTGGTCGCGATGACACGAATGCCGTCGAGCGCAGATAGCAGAACGCCGCTCAGCGCACGAGGCAGTCGGTCGATGTGATCGATCACCAGCATCCCGCCCGCTGCCGCCGCGCTTCGCTCGGCGATGACGGCGGCGTCCGCAGCTTCGGCGTCCAACGTGACGAACGGACGCCCGGCATGCGGCGAGGCCTGATGAATCAGCCGAGCGATCAGCGTCTTGCCGGTGCCCGCAGCGCCGAGGATCAGGATCGGGGCTGCGGTAGGCGCGACCCGAGCGACCAGTCCGCGGGCGCGCGCGATCCCGGCGCTCTCGCCGAGCAGGATCCCGTCGTGAACGGGCGGCGTCGCCGCGATCTCCAGTTTCGCGCGGCGCAATGCCAGTCCGCGCTCGACCGTGGTCAGCAGGCGTTCGTTGTTCCAGGGCTTGATCACGAAATCGGTCGCCCCGCTGCGCATTGCCCGGACCGCGACCGCGATCCCGCTATGCCCGGTGACGACGATCACGACCGCGCGCGCGTCCGCCGCGATCAACCGGTCGAGCATCGCGAAGCCCTCCTCGCCGGTGGTCCGTCCTCGCGCGAAATTCAGGTCGAGCAGGATGACGTCGATCGGTTCGCCCGCGAGCAGCACCCAGGCCGCCTCCGGGTTCGCCGCGGTCGAGACGCGCATGCCGTGCCGTTCGAGCAACAGCCGTGCGGCCTTGGCGATGTCGGGATCGTCGTCGATGACCAGGATATGCGATTCGGTTGACATGCCCATGATAGTGTCCGGAAACGGACAGTTGGTACAGTGGTGGTGTCCGCTGGGGCGTTTCCGCGTAGAAAGCTGATTAACAACAGCTGCTTAGGTTGTCTGCGGTGCGTCGCGTACACTGCTCGCATGACGGAAACGACCCTTCCCGGAACGGGCGCCGCGATGGACCGGCGTATCGAGCGTCCGCATGCCAAGCGACGCCGGTGGATCGTGCGCGGTGCGCTTGCGCTTGCGGTGGTGGCTGCGGCGGTGCTGCTGTGGCTGCTGATGCCGGGCGCCAATGCACTGACCGTCGATGCCGTCGCGATCCGCACGGGCGACGTCGTACGCGCGCCATTCCGCGATTTCGTGCCGCTGCGGGCAGAGGTCGCGCCACTGCGTACCGTTTTCGTGACGGCGATCTCGGGCGGACAGGTCGCCGAACTCGCGGCGAGCGACGGCGCGATGGTCGACGCCGGTACGCCGCTCGCGCGTCTGTCCAACCCATCGCTCGAACTCGACGTTGCCAGCCGCTCCGCCGACATCGTCGGGCAGTTGAGCGCGATCAGCGGCCAGCGGTTGTCGGTGCAGAACACGCGGCAGGACGGCGCACGCGATCTGGCCGAGGCGCGCAATGCGCTGTCCAAGGCGCGGACCTTGCTCGCGCAGAAGCAGGTGCTGTTCGACCGGGGGATCATCACGCGCGCCGCGATCGATCCGGTGCGCGAGGATGTCGGATATCAGCAGGCGCGCGTCGGCGCGCTCGACCGCGGGACCGCCGAGGCGGGGGCGACGCTTGCGGATCAGTCCTCCGGCATCGCCGCCACCGCACGGCAGTTGCGCGAGAGCCTGGCAATGGTCCGCGCGAGCCTGTCCGCACTGGTGCTGCGCGCGCCGGTCGCGGGACGGCTGACCGCCTTTACGCTCCAGCCCGGCCAGACGCTAAAGCCCGGCGATCCGGTCGGCCAGATCGACTCCGAAGGCCAGTGGAAGCTGACCGCCGACGTCGACCAATTCTACCTCGGGCGAGTCCGGACCGGGCTCACGGCGGCGGCGGACATCGACGGCCGCAGCTATCCGATGGCGATCATCAAGATCCTGCCGCAGGTGACCGAGGGCCGGTTTCGCGTCGAACTCGGTTTTCGTGGGGTCGTGCCGGCCGGCCTGAACCGCGGCCAGACGCTCGACGTACGGCTCGTGCTCGGCGCGGACCGGCCTGCGGTGGTGGCGCCGTCGGGTGGCTGGCTCGATGCGGGCGGCACGACCGCGTTCGTGCTCGACGGGAACACAAAGGCCGTCAGGCGCGCGATCGTCACCGGCCGCCGCAATCCCGATCAGGTCGAGATCGTCTCCGGCCTCGCGCCCGGCGAGCGGATCGTGACCACTGCGCTCGGCACCTACACCCCCTTCCAGACCCTCCTCATCCGATAGGAATCGATCATGATCCACCTGCAGGACCTCAGCCGCACCTATGCCTCGGACGAGATCGAGACGACCGCGCTCGGCGGCATCGACCTTCACGTCGAGGCGGGCGAATTCGTCGCGATCATGGGGCCGTCGGGGTGCGGCAAATCGACCTTGCTCAACATCATCGGCACGATCGACCGGCCGACCGACGGGCGGTATTTGTTCGAAGGCGCCGACATCGCGCGGGCACCCGAAGCCGAACTCGCCAGACTGCGCCGCGACCGGCTGGGCTTCGTGTTCCAGAGCTTCAACCTGATCGACGAGCTGACGATCGCCGAGAACGTCGCGCTGGGGCTCGCCTATCGCACCATGCCCGCGCGCGAGAAGAAGGAGCGCGTGGCGGCGGCGATGGACCGCGTCGGTATCGCCCACCGCCAGCGGCATCATCCGCACCAATTGTCGGGCGGCCAGCAACAGCGCGCGGCGATCGCGCGCGCGATCGTCGGCGAACCGCGGCTGATCCTCGCCGACGAACCGACCGGCAACCTGGATACCGAGAACGGCGCGCAGGTGATGGACATCCTAGGCCAGTTGAACGCGGAGGGCGCGACGATCGTCATGGTCACGCACAGCCCGTCGCACGCCGATATCGCCAAGCGGACGGTGCACATGCTCGACGGCCGCATCCTGTCGTCGGCGCGGAGGGCGGCATGATGCGCCGCTCTCTCCAGATGATCGTGCTGATGCTGCTCGTGGTGGTCCTCGTCCGCCATCTCGCCGCGACCAAGCCCGCGACCAAGACCGCGACCAAGCCCGCCCCCAAGCCCGCTAGCGACGCCTGAAGGAACCGCCATGACCGCGCTCACCAGTCTCTATCGCTCGCTTGCGCATCACCGGTTGTTCGCGCTGCTCAACATCGGCGGTCTTGCGCTGGGGATCGCGACGTTCCTTGTCCTGTTCCTCTTCGTCCGGTTCGAGACCGGGTATGACCGCGTGTTGCCGCTACAGGATCGGTTGTGGGTGCTGGAGGAGCGCTATGTGATGCCGGGCTATCCGGCCGACACCAATCCGAACACGATGGGCAGCGAACTCAAGATCCTGCAGGCCGATTACCCGCAGCTGGTCGGTACGCGCTACATGAACACGGCGGCGACCGTGCAGCAGGGCGGGCAGGCGACCGCCGAGGATCTGGGCACGGTCGACCCGAACTTCTTCGACCTGATGCGATTTCCCGCGGTCGAGGGCGATCCTGCGGCGACGCTCGCGGACCCGAACGGTCTGGTCATCACGCAGCAGGCGGCACGGAAATATTTCGGGAGCCAGTCGGCGATCGGCCGGACGCTGCAGCTGTCGATCGACGGGACGAGCTATCCCTACCGGGTCGGTGCGGTGCTGTGCGACATGCCCGCCGACGTGACGTTCAAGAGCGAGATGTTCGCGCAATTGGCGCGCACGCGCTTCGGCAATGAATGGTGGGACCATTGGGGCAGCGCATCGCTGACCACGCTTCTGCGGTTCCCCGATGCCGCCGCCGCGCGCGCGTTCGAGACGCAGTTGCCCGAGTTCCTTGGCCGCCACGCCTATGCCGACGGCAATCTCAAGAAAGGCGAGTATTTCCAGTCGCTGCGGCCGCTGACCGCGATGCATCTGTACAGCCCGGGCGATCGCGCGATCGTCACGACACTGGGCGCGGTCGGGCTGCTGACGCTGCTGATCGCGATCGTGAACTACGTCAATCTGGCGACCGCGCGCGCAGGGCTGCGCGCGCGCGAAGTGGCGATGCGCAAGGTGCTGGGCGGCACGCGCCGGTCGCTGGTGCGACAATTCCTTGGCGAGGCGCTGGCGACCGTCGCGGTGGCGGCGCTGATCGGGCTCGCGCTTGCCGAGATCGCGCTGCCGTTCATCAACGCGCTGGGCGGAACGACGCTAGCGATCCGCTATGCCGGATGGGACGGCGTCGTCCTGCCGCTAGTGCTGCTGGTCCTGGGCATCGCTTTGGTCGCGGGGCTGTATCCCGCGTTCGTGCTGTCGGGCTTTCGCCCCGCCGCGGTGCTCGCCTCGACGCGCGCGCCCGGCGGTGGACGCAGCGGCACCCGGCTGCGCAGTGCGCTGGTGGTTGTGCAGTTCGCGATCGCGATCGCGTTCGCCATCGCGACCGGCGTCATGCTCAGACAGACCGCGCATATCCGGGACGCCGATCTCGGTTTTCGTCGCGATGGTTTGCTGATCGTGCGATCGCTGATGACCGGCGGGATCGATTCCCCGCAGCGCGCGGCGATCCTGCGCAGCCTTGCGGGGGCGCCCGGCGTCAACGGCGTCACGGTCGCCAACAATGCGCCGGGCGACCAGAGCACGACCAATTTCTCGGGGTACAGCCGCGCAGGCACGTCCGGCAGCAAGATATCGTTGATGGATGTCGGCACCGGCCGCGACTATTTCCGCGTGTACGGCGCGCGGCTCGTCGCGGGGCGTCTGTTCGACGCCGCGCACGCCGATGACCGGGGCCTGTTGACGGTCGCCGAACGCAAGCGGGCAGGGCCCAACTTGGTGGTCAACCGGACGGCGGTGACCGCGCTCGGTTTCGCCTCGCCGACGGCGGCGCTGGGGCAGGCGATCAACGACGGCGAGCGGGACTCGACGATCATCGGCGTGGTCGACGACCTCCGCTTCAGGAGCCCGCGCGATCCGGTCACGCCGGTCGCCTATACCTACAACACGGTCGACATCCTCTCTCCGTTCGCGGCGGTGCGCTACGCCGGTCGCGATGCGAAGGCGATGACCGCGGCGCTCGAGGCGGCGTGGAAGCGCGTCGTGCCGGGCGTCCCGTTCGACGCGCGCTCGGTCGAGGACAATCTGTACAAGCGGTATTACAAGGCGGACGCGCAACGCTCGCGGCTGTTCACGATCGGCGCGGTGCTGGCGGTGCTGATCGGCTGTATCGGGCTGTACGGTTTGGCGGCATTCGACACCGCGCGGCGCGTCAAGGAGATCGGTATCCGCAAGACGCTCGGCGCGTCGACCGCGGAAGTGCTGCGGCTGCTGATCGGGCAGTTCCTGCGGCCCGTGATCCTCGCCAACCTCGTCGCGTGGCCGCTCGCCTATGTCGCGATGCAGCGCTGGCTCGGCGGGTTCGACGACCGGATCGCGCTGTCGCCGCTGTTCTTCGTCGGCGCCTCGCTCGCTGCGGTGCTGATCGCGAGCGCCACCGTCTTCGGCCAGGCGTGGCGTGTCGCCCGCGCAGAACCCGCCCGCGCGCTGCGCCACGAATAGGGGCCGATCAATGTCCTCAGCCTTGCTGACGCTGTACCGCTCGCTCACCCGGCATCGGCTGTACGCTATCCTCAACATCGGTGGGCTCGCGCTCGGCATCGCCGTGTTCCTGGTGCTGATGTTGTTCGTCCGGTTCGAGACCAGCTACGACCGCGTGCTGCCGGGGTGGGAGCGGGTCTGGACGATCAATCGCACGATCCAGTTTCCTGGCAACCCCGAGGTGCAGATCCCGTCCTCGCCGACGCTCTCCGCTCAATTGACGGCGGCATTTCCCGATCTCGTCGCGGCGCGGATGACGCCCTACGACACCGCGACGGTGCTGACCGGGAACACGAGCACGACGCGCAAACTGGCCTTGGTCGACCGCGATTATTTCCGGGTCTTTCCGTTTCCCGTCGTAGAGGGCGATACCGCGAGCACGATCGCCCGCCCGGATGGGATCGTCGTCACCCGGAGCGTCGCGGAGACGTATTTCGGCAGGACAAGCGCGCTCGGACGCACGCTGACGGTGGCGATCGACGGGACGGCGCGCACCTACCGCGTCGGGGCGGTAATCGCCGACCTGCCGAAGAACCAGACTTACGCCAGTGCCCTTTTCGCGGCGATCCCGGCCGAACTTGCCGACGATTCCCAGTCTACCAGCAATGGTGTCGTGACGTTTCTGGCGCTTCCCGACGCTGCGACGGCGGACAGGATCGGTGCGTTCATGCGGCGCCATCCCGATCCCGGGTTCAATTCCGAAGCGCGTCAATTCCTGAAGGAAGGCATCGTGCCGCTCGCTGGGCGCCATCTTACTGGCGATGGCGTCGGCACGGTCGTTGCCGTGCTGGGCGGCGTGGGGATCGTCGCGCTGTTGCTGGCGGTGGTCAATTACGTCAATCTCGCGACCGCGCGCGCAGGACTGAGGGCGCGGGAAATCGCGATGCGCAAGGTGGTCGGTGCGACCCGGCGGATGCTTATCGGGCAATTGCTCGGCGAAGCCCTGGCTGCGGTGACGCTGGCGGCGTTGATCGGGCTGGCGCTTGCCGAGATCGCGCTTCCCTTCGTCAACGCGATCGGTGGCACCGACTTGTCGATCGTTTATTGGGGGGCGGGGTGGATCCTGCCGCCGCTCGTTGCGACGACCATGCTCGTGACGCTGCTCGCAGGATTCTATCCGGCGTTCGTGATATCCCGGTTCCTGCCGGCGGGCGTGCTCGCCGCGGCGCGGACCCCCGGCGGCGACCGGGCGGGCGCACGGCTGCGCAAGGCACTGGTGGTGACCCAGTTCGGCATCGCCGTCGCGCTGATGATCGGGACGGCGGTGCTGTTCGCCCAGACCCGGCATGTCCGGCAGGCGGATATAGGCTTCGGGCGCGACGGGCTGATCATGCTCAGCGGGTATGGCGACCCCGCGCTCGATCGGGCGCAACGAGCCCGGCTGGTCGACGCGATGCGCAATACCCGCGGGGTCGCAGGAATCACGACGAGCGGCGTCGTGCCCGGCGGCGGCACGTTCGCGATCGCCAAGATGCAGCGTGCCGGCACGACAGGCGAGCCGCCGATGATCGTCCAGGCGACGGTCGGCGAGCATTTCTTCGCAACCTACCGGGCGCGCCTGCTGGCGGGTCGCGCCTTCGAGCCGGATCGTTTTGCGCTCGACATCGGCAATGGCCGCACCGACGGCAAGGCCTTGGCGGGCAGGGTGGCGAACATCATGCTCAACCGTACGGCCGCTCGGCGCCTTGGGTTCGACAGAGCCGACGAAGCGATCGGCCAGATCGTTTCGCTAGACGGTGCGACGGTGAGGATCGTGGGTGTCATTGCCGATATGCGCTTCGGTACGCCGCGCGAGCCCGTCGAGGCGTTCGCCTATAGCTATCAACCGGGTGGTGGCTACCGCGCCATTCTCGTGATCCGTACCGCGGCCGATCCCGGACTCGTCCTGGAACGCCTCGAAACGACGTGGCGTCGCATCGCGCCAGCGGTTCCGCCGGCCGCCACGACGGTCGACCAGACCCTGTACGAATCCTATTATCGCCAGGACGTCCAGCGATCGCGGTTGTTTACGGCCGGCGCGGTGCTTGCCGTCGCGATCGGGTGCCTCGGGCTCTATGGCCTAGCAGCGTTCGATACCATGCGACGCGTCAAGGAGATCGGCATCCGCAAGGTGCTGGGGGCTTCGACCAGCGACATCATGCGGCTGCTGCTGGTGCAGTTCCTCAGGCCGGTCCTCCTCGCAAACGTCATGGCATGGCCGATCGCGTGGTTCGCGATGTCGCACTGGCTGAGCGGATTCGACGACCGTATCGTCCTGTCGCCGGTCTATTTCGTCGGCGCCAGCACGCTCGCGCTGGTCATCGCTGCCGCGACGGTTGCCAGCCAGGCATGGCGCGTAGCACGGGCCGAACCCGCCCGCGCGCTGCGCCAGTTCTGATACTGTGCTAAGGCCTGCTGCGCTAACCCGATGGATCCGCGTGGTTTTTGTAATTGGCTGGGGCGGCAGGGTTCGAACCTGCGCATGGCGGCATCAAAAGCCGCTGCCTTACCACTTGGCGACGCCCCAACAGAGGCGGCCTTATAGCGGGGCCGCGCCGCGTGAAAAGCCCTTGCGGACGTCAATCGGCGAGATGGTGCAGCCAGTTGTTGTCGTCGGGCGCCGTGCCGCGCTGGATCGACACGAGCGCATCGCGCATCCGCATCGTCAGCGCACCGGGAGCACCGTCACCGATCGTGAAGCGGCCTTCGGGACTCGCTACGGTACCGATCGGCGTCACCACTGCCGCGGTGCCGCAGGCGAACGCCTCGACCAACCGGCCGCTCGCCGCGTCGGCACGCCACTGGTCGATCGTGTAGCCCTCTTCGCGGACCTCGATGCCGCTCGCCCGCGCAAGCGTCAGGATTGAATCGCGCGTGATGCCGGGCAGGATCGTGCCGGTGAGCGCCGGCGTCGCCATGCTGCCATCGTCGAACACGAAGAAGATGTTCATGCCCCCGAGTTCCTCGACCCAGCGCCGCTCGGCTGCATCGAGGAAGACGACTTGGTCGCAGCCGTTGCGGATAGCCTCGGACTGCGCGAGCAGGCTGGCTGCATAGTTGCCGCCGCACTTGGCCGCGCCCGTGCCGCCCTGCGCGGCCCGCGTGTACTGCTGGCTGACCCAGATCGAGACGGTCGGGGCGCCGCCCTTGAAATACGCGCCGACCGACGAGGCGAGCACCATGTAGAGATACTCGGCGGACGGCTTCACGCCGAGGAACACTTCGGACGCGAACATGAACGGACGCAGGTACAGCGCGCCACCATCGTTCTCCGGGATCCAGTTCGCGTCGGTTTTCACCAGCCGCTCGACCGATTCGAGGAACAACTCGGTCGGCAGTTCGGGCATCGCGAGGCGACGCGCCGAATCCTGGAACCGGCGTGCATTGGCTTCGGGGCGGAACAGCGCGGTGCCGCCGTCGGCGAGCCGATACGCCTTCATCCCCTCGAAGATCTCCTGCGCATAATGGAGAACGGACGACGCCGGATCGATCGTCAGCGGCGCGCGCGCGGTGATGCGCGCGTCATGCCAGCCCTCGGTCTCGCTGTAGCGGATCATCGCCATGTGATCGGTGAAGACTCGGCCGAATCCGGGATCGATCAGCCGCTTTGCCCGCTCGTTCGCCTCGACCGGAGTCGCGTTCGGCTCATGTCGGAAGGCTGAGGACGGCGTAAAAGCTGGAGCGGACATCGAAAATCTCTCTCGTGGCGGGTTGCCGACGACTACGGGCGATGTCTAAACCGGTCAACATGTCTGCCACAGCGTCGCCTGCCTCACCCCTGTTCCTTCGGGAGCCCGAACTCCGCCGCGGCATGGAGCTGCTGTATTTCGGCTATAGTCACCTGACGCGGTCGATCGACCAGGGGTTGGCCGAGGAGGGGCTGGGCCGTGCGCACCACCGCGCGTTGTATTTCATCGCGCGCAAGCCCGACATGACGGTGAGCGAGCTGTTGTCGCTGCTGGCGATCACCAAGCAGTCGCTGGGGCGCGTGTTGAACGAACTCGCCGACCGCAAGCTGGTCGAGACGCGTCCTGGCGAGCGCGACCGGCGCCAGCGGCTGTTGCGGTTGACCGCCGAGGGCTCGACGATGGAGCGCGAGTTGTTCGAGGCCGCGCGGGTCCGGATGGCGGAGGCATATGCGAGCGCCGGGCAGAGCGCGGTATCCGGGTTCTGGGCGGTCCTCGAAGGACTGGTGCCCGAAGCCGACCGTTCGCAGGTGTTCGGCCTGCGCGGCTAGTGGATCCGGGGGCAGGGACCGGCGGCACGATTTGGCGTTGACGTCGCCGCCAGGACTGTGGCACTCGACCGATCATCGAACGCCGGGGCACGATCCGGACCGACAGGCGTAAGTTGCCGTTCGCGGGTGTAGCTCAATGGTAGAGCTTTTGCTTCCCAAGCAAGTGACGAGGGTTCGATTCCCTTCACCCGCTCCAACGCAGACAATAGTGCGAGCTTCGGTAGAGCGTCGGCGTCTGTAGCCGGAACCCCCACGCCGCGTAACAGCCTCACACCACCGGTCTTGGTACCCAAGCGGCATCGCTCGGTTCGTACCAGCCGAGCGCCTGGGAGATCTGCATCGCGGTCCGTTTCAGCACAACCAGCGCTTCGCCTGCAGCAATGTGCGGCGTCTCGTCTATCACTTCCAGGAACGGGATCGTCAGCGCCGCGACGACGCGCCCGTCATAGCCGAAGATCGGGCAGCTCATGTCGGAAACGCCCGCCATGCGGTTGCTTTGGCTCCATTCATGCCCGCGTTCCCGGATTGCGGCGAGATGCGCGTCCAGGTCGCGGCGCGTCTCGTCCGTCGCGTCGTCCATCGTCTCGTCGAGGATCGTGGTGCGCGTATCCTCGCGCATGAACGCCAGCAGGACGTGCCCCGAGCAATTCGTCGCGAGCGCGATACTGGTGCCCAGCCGTACGGCGAAACCGGTCGGACCGGGACTTTCCTGGCGCAGCACGATCAGGCCGCGTGTGCCACTGACCACGACCAGATGGCAGGATTGCATCGCGGCGGCAGACAAGGCGTGCATCAACGGCGCGGCGACATGCGTCAGTTCCTGCGCGGGCGTAGCACGGTGGGCGGTTTCGAGCAGCTTGTAGGTCACGCGGTAGCGGTCGCTGGCGGGATCCTTGTGCAGCCAGCCGCGGCGATCGAGTACCACGATCACGCGGAACAGCTCGCTGATCGACCGCGACAGGCGGTTCGCAATGTCGGTGACCGTCAGGCCGCTCGGCTCGCGTGCAAGGAGTTCGACGATGTCGATCGCCTTTTCCAGCGCAGGGGCGGAATAGACGCGCGGGCCTGCATCCTTGGTGTCCGGCTTGGGCGGTTGCGAGATAGGGGGCATGGCTGGGCGATCGTGATTGCGGTCGCGAACCTTATGCCGCAAGCGCCGCGGGTCGATACAACTATCTTTCATATCTGAAAGTTGCTAGCGGGGACGTCGGCTTGCTAGGGACGACACACGCCGCGACTTCGGGATCGATGCGCACGATATGGGAGATGCCGCATGACGATCGCCTCGACGCTCGATTTCCGCGAGGCTGCGCGCAAACGGCTGCCGCGGTTCCTGTTCGAGTATGCCGATGGCGGCTCCTATGCGGAGGCGACGTTGGCGCGCAACGTGAGCGACCTGTCGGGGATCGCGCTGCGCCAGCGGGTGTTGCGCGACGTGTCCGATCTCGATCTGTCGACGACGCTGTTCGGCCAGCATCAGGCGCTGCCGGTCGGGCTTGGGCCCGTCGGGATCGCGGGCATGTACCATCGTCGCGGCGAGACGCAGGCGGCACGCGCGGCACATGCCGCGGGTGTGCCGTTCTGCCTGTCCACGGTGTCGCTGTGCTCGCTCGGCGAAGTGGTGAAGGCGGCACCCACCGGGCCGACCTGGTTCCAGCTCTATGTCATTCGCGACCGGGCGTTCATGCGCGACCTGCTGGCGACGGCGAAGGCGCAAGGCGCCAAGGCGCTCGTCTTCACGGTCGACATGCCGGTGCCGGGCGCGCGCTACCGCGACCAGCATTCGGGGATGTCGGGCCCGCGCGGGCCGCTGCGCCGGATGTTGCAGGCGATGGGGCGGCCCGGCTGGGCGTGGGACGTGGGCTTGCACGGGCGGCCGCACCAGCTCGGCAATCTGGAGCCGGTGCTGGGCAAGGCGAGCGGGCTGAACGATTATATGGGCTGGCTCGGCAGCAATTTCGATCCGTCGATCGCGTGGAAGGATCTCGAGTGGATCCGCGAAGGCTGGGACGGCCCGCTGATCATCAAGGGCATCCTCGATCCCGACGACGCACGCGAGGCGGCGGCGATCGGTGCGGACGGAATCGTCGTGTCGAACCATGGCGGACGGCAGCTCGACGGCGTGCTGTCGAGCGCGGCAGCGCTGCCGGCGATCGCGGACGCGGTGAAGGGGCAGCTTACCGTGCTGGCGGATTCGGGGGTTCGGTCGGGGCTGGACGTGGTGCGGATGCTGGCGCTGGGTGCGGATGGCGTGCTGCTCGGACGGGCTTGGCTCTATGCGCTGGCGGCGCGGGGCGAGGCGGGCGTTACGCAGCTGCTTACGCTGATCGAGCGGGAGATGCGCGTCGCGATGGCGCTCACCGGGGTGCGATCGATTGCCGAGATCGACCGGAATATCCTCGTCTGAATATCCAGTCCTGTTCTCCTGCGAACGCAGGAGCCCAGGATTGCGAACGCCGCCCTATGATACCCTGGGCTCCTGCGTCCGCAGAAGAACGGACTAGTGAATGGTCGCGGGAGGACCGTTGCCTGCCGCTGGCGTCCCCGCCACCTTCACCGCAAACCCCAGCACCACCAGGAAACACGCCGCGGGCACCAGCATCGCGGTATCGATGCCGGCGAGATCGGAGATGTGTCCCATCAGACCGGTCAGCACCGCGCCGCCAATGATCGCCATGATGATGAGCGACGCGCCCGCGCGACGAAGCGGCCCCAGTCCGTCCATGCCGAGCGCGAAGATCGTCGGGAACTGGATCGACATGAACAGGCTTGCGAGCACGAGCGCGTAGAGCCCGCCCTGTCCGCCGACGAGGCCTGCAATCGCGGCCAGCCCCGCGCTGACACCGGCGAAGATCGCGAGCAGGCGAGGGGGCGCGATCTTGCCCATCAGCGCGGTCCCGACGAACCGGCCGATCCCGAACAGGACGAGGCTGGCGAACAGGTAATCGGCAGCGTCGTGCTCGGCCATGCCGGGGACGTTCGCCTGCGCGTAGCGGATCGTGTAGCTCCAGATGCCGACCTGCGCGCCGACATAGAAGAACTGCGTGACCGTCGCGAAGATCAGGCGCGGGTGGGCAAACACGTCGACGAACCGCGACGGCGCACCGACCGATTCCTCTGCGCGATGTTCGGGAAAGCGGATCACCGCGGCGGCGACGGCGAACAGCAACACGACGAGGCCGATCACCAGATAGGGCGTCTGCACCGCTACGACCTCGCTGCGATAAAAGGCCTCGCGCGCGGCCGGGCTCATCGCCGCGACCGTCGGTTCGTCGTGAACGATCGCCGACAGAATGAAATACTTGCCGATCAGCACCCCCGCCACGGTGCCCACCGGGTTCGCCGCCTGCGCCCAGTTCAGCCGCTTGGCCGCAGTTGTCGGGTCGCCGAGTTCGGTCATCAGCGGGTTCGCCGACGTCTCCAGGAACGCCAGGCCGCACGCGATCACGAACAAGGCCGCCAGAAAATACAGATACTCGCCATAGTGCGCCGCGGGGTAGAACAGCAGCGCACCTGCCGCGTACAGGACAAGGCCGGTGACGATCGCCGTCTTGTAGCCCTTTGCACGCGTCACGAGCGCCGCCGGCACCGCAAGCAGGAAATAGCCCATGTAGAAGGCCTGCTGGACGAAGCTGGTCTGGAAATCGGTGAGCGTGAACGCCTTCTTGAACTGCGCGATCAGGATGTCGTTGAGGTTGTTCGCCATTCCCCAGAGAAAGAACAGCGCGACCGTCAGCACGATCGCCGGCACGTAGTTCCTGTCGGCGGTCGTTCCGCGCATTGATCTACTCCTGATTATGGTTTTGTCAGTCTATCGCGCGGTCGAGATGGGTGTAGCCGCCATCGACGTAGAGCCATTGGCCGGTCGTGTGGCTCGCCCGGTCGGAGAGCAGGAAGACGACCGTATCGGCGATCTCGCGATCCTCGGTCATGCGGTGGCCGAGCGGTATGCGGCCGACGATGCCGTCGAGCTTGGCCTGCGGATCGTCGAACGTGTCGATCCAGCGTTTGTAGAGCGGCGTCATCACCTCTGCCGGGATCACCGCGTTGACGCGGATCCCGTCGCCGCGCAGGGCGACCGCCCATTCGCGGGTGAGCGCGAGTTGCGCGCCCTTCGCCGCCGCATAGGCGCTGGTGTCGCCTTGTCCCGTGACCGCGGTCTTCGACGAGATGTTGACGATCGCGCCGCCGGTCTTGCGCAGATGCGGTACCGCGTGATGCGCCATCGCGAAATAATGGACGAGGTTCTGGTCGAGCGAGGCGCGGAACTCGGCCGGTGACCGGTCGAGCCCGATGCTGTCATTGGCGCCGGCGTTGTTCACCAGGCCGTCGATCCGGCCGTAGCGTGATACCGCCGCCTCGACGGCCGCGGCGCACGCATCGTCGTCGGACAATTCGGTCGCGACGAACAGATGCTCGGCCGTGAAATCCTCCGGTGCGCTCCGTGATACGATCACGGGGATCGCACCTTCCTCGGCCAACGTGCGGACGATGGCAAGGCCGATCCCGGCCCCGCCACCCGTGACGATCACGATTTTACCGTCGAGCCCGAGCTTCATCCGGCGAACCGATAATCGATCAGCGACTGGGGCTTCATCTCGATCGAATAGCCGGGCAGCGTCGGCGGCATGTACGCTGCATCGCGGATCACGCAGGGGTCGACGAAATGCTCGTGGAGATGGTCGACATATTCGATCACACGCCCCTCCTTGGTGCCCGAGAAGCAGATATAGTCGATCATCGAGAGATGCTGGACATATTCGCACAGGCCGACACCGCCGGCATGCGGACAGACCGGCAGGTCGTACTGGGCCGCGAGCAGCAGCACCGCGAGCACCTCGTTGACGCCGCCCAGACGGCAGCTGTCGATCTGCACGACGTCGATCGCGCCTGCCGCCATGAACTGTTTGAACATGATGCGGTTCTGGCACATCTCGCCGGTCGCGACCTTGACCGCTCCGATCGCGCGCCGGATCGCCTGGTGGCCGAGGATATCGTCGGGGCTGGTCGGCTCCTCGATGAACCAGGGTTTTGCAAAAGCCAGCGCGTTGATCCACTCGATCGCCTGCGGAACATCCCACACCTGGTTCGCGTCGATCATCAGCTTCCGATCGGGACCGAGCACCTCGCGCGCGATCGTCAGGCGCCGGATATCGTCTTCCAGGTCGCGACCGACCTTCAGTTTGATATAGTCGAAGCCCGCATCGACCGCCTCCTGCGCGAGCCTGCGCAGCTTCTCGTCGGGATAGCCGAGCCATCCCGCCGATGTCGTGTAACAGGGGAAGCCGTTGGCCTCGAGATCGGCGATCCGCTCGGCCTTGCCCGCCGCGCGGTTCGTCAGCAGCGTGAGCGCGTCCTCCGGGGTGATGGCATCGGTCAGGTACCGGAAGTCGATCGTCCGGACCAACTCCTCCGGGGTCATGTCCGCGACGAGGCGCCAGACCGGCTTGCCGACCGCCTTCGCCCACAGATCCCAGATCGCGTTGACGACCGCGCCGGTCGCGAGGTGGATCGCGCCCTTGTCGGGGCCGATCCAGCGCAACTGGCTGTCACCGGTCAGATGTCGCCACATCCGCCCCGGATTCGCGATGATCCAGTCGAGGTCTAGCCCGATGACAAGATGCCGCATCGCCTCGATCGCCGCGACGCAGATGTCGTTGCCGCGCCCGATCGTGAAGGTCAGGCCGTGGCCTTCGAGGCCGTCGGTATCCGTGTCCAGCACGACATAGGCGGCCGAGTAATCGGGATCGGGGTTCATCGCGTCGGACCCGTCGAGCCCCGCGCTGGTCGGGAAACGAAGGTCGATCGTCCTGAGGCCGGTGATGGTCGTCATGCGGCGGCGACCATCGCCTGCGTCTGTTCGCCAAGGCCATCAATGCCGAGCCGCACGGTCTGGCCTGCACGCAGATATACCGGCGGCTTCTGGCCCAGGCCGACGCCCTTCGGCGTACCGGTCGAGATGATGTCGCCCGCCTCGAGCGTGCAGAAGTCGCTGAGGTAGGAGACGATCGTGGCGACGTCGAAGATCATGTTGGCGGTGGTGCCGTCCTGATAGCGATGGCCGTCGACTTCGAGCCAGAGCTTCAGGTCTTGCGGATCGCCGACCTCGTCCGCGGTGACGAGCCAGGGACCGATCGGGCCGAACGTATCGCAGCCCTTGCCCTTGTCCCACGTGCCGCCACGCTCCAGCTGGAACGCGCGCTCGGACACGTCATGGACGACGCAATAGCCGGCGACATGCGACAGCGCATCGGCCTTGGCGATATGGCGGCCAGGGGTGCCGATAACGACGCCGAGCTCGACCTCCCAGTCGGTCTTTTCGGATCCGCGCGGGATCTCGACATCGTCGTTCGGGCCCTGGATCGCGCTGGTCCATTTTCCGAACACGACCGGCTCGGCGGGGAGGTCCATGTTGCTCTCCGCGGCGTGGTCCGAATAATTCAGGCCGATGCAGATGAACTTGCCGGTCCGCGTGACGCACGGCCCGATCCGCGGCGCGCCATCGACCTTGGGCAAGGTCGTGACGTCGAGCGCGGCGATCTTTGCAAGACCCTCGGGTGACAGCAGGTCACCGGCGATATCGCCAAGTTCGGGGGGCAGCGCGCGGATCGCACCGTCCTGATCGAGGATGCCGGGCTTTTCCTGGCCGCGCGGGCCGTAACGCAGAAGTTTCATGCGGATTCCTTTAGTTGACCCAGCCGCCGTCGATCACGTGGACCGCGCCGGTGGTGAAGCTCGATTCGTCGCTGGCAAGATACAGGAACAGGGCGGCGATCTCCTCGGCGCGCCCGAGGCGGCCCATCGGCTGGCGCGCGACGAACGCCGCATCGGCCTCGCTGACCGAAATGCCCTGCGTCCCCGCCTGCGAGACGATGCGTTCGCGCAGGGACGGGGTCTCGATCGTGCCGGGGCATACGCAGTTGCAGCGGATCCCGCGGCCGACGAAATCGGCGGCGACGGCCTTGGTCAGCCCGACCACCGCCGCCTTCGATGCGCCGTAAGCATAGCGGTTGGGAATGCCCTTCACGCTCGACGCGATACTGCTCATGTTGACGATCGCGCCGCCGCCGCGCGCGAGCATGCCGGGCAGGAACGCCCGGATCATGCGGTGCATCGCATGGACGTTGAGATCGAACGACAGCATCCAGTCATCGTCGCTGCCTTGCAGGATGTCGCCTGCCGCAACGAAGCCGGCGACGTTGGCGAGAATGTCGATGTCGCCGATCGTGGCGGGCAGCGCCGCGATCGCGCTGGCGTCGAGCAGGTCGACGACGAGCCGCTCGACGCCGTCCATCGCCTGTAGCGCATCGCCGTCACGATCGAGCGCGAAGACCCGTGCACCCTCGTCGCGGAAGCGTTCTGCGGTGGCGCGGCCGATGCCTTGTGCCGCCGCGGTCACTACCGCGGTCTTGCCGGACAGTCTCATTCCATCTCCTGCGCGTCGTTGTGCGTTTCGCCGGTTTTATTAGTCAAAGTTACTTTTGAAAAGAGGCGACGGCGCTATTGTCGCGGGAGTACGCCGTGTCGAAGGAATTACCGTGACGTATCGCATCGTGACCGCGCTTGACCTGGTCGATGACGCAGAGCTGATCGCCGCCTACCGCGAACGCCACGCGCCAGGAGCCGTGTGGCCCGAGGTCGTGCGGGACATCGTCCAGCGGGGGTATCGCGACATGGAGATCTGGCAGGTCGCCGACCGCCTCGTGATGATCGCTGAGGTCGAGGACGATTTCCCGCGCGCAGCCGATCCGGCGTTGCAGCCGGTCGTCGCGTCCTGGGAAGCGGCAATGGACGTCTATCAGACGCCGATCGACGCGGCCGGACCGAAATGGGCGGTGATGGAGCGGATCTTCTCGCTCGCGGATCAGACTGCCGGCTGATCCTTCTCCGGTCCGATGCCGTTACGGCGTGAGCGTCACGAAGCTGTCCATCACGCGCTTGCGACCGGATTGTTCGAAGTCGATCTCCAGCTTGTTGCCTTCGATCTCGGCGATGCTGCCATAGCCGAACTTCTGGTGGAACACGCGCATGCCGAGCGAGAGATCGTCGCGGCCCTTGTTGCCGAGGCTGATCGCGCTCGACCGGCTTTCGACGACGCGGGCGGGCTTGGCCGAGAATGTGCTGCCGGTGCCTGCCGCGCGCTGCCAGCCCGGGCCTCGACCCGTGCCGCGCGCCACGTCGGCGAACGGGTCCGCGCGGTCGGACCAATTGGCTTGCCAGAGACTCGCGCCGCCGGACATCGTCGTTTCCGTATCGGTGTGTTCAGCGGGAAGTTCGGCGACGAAGCGGCTCGGGATCGAAGAGTTCCACTGGCCGTAGATCCGACGATTGGCGGCATGGATGATGACGGCCAAGCGCCGGGCGCGGGTGATCGCGACATAGGCGAGGCGACGCTCCTCCTCGAGGCTCTTTACGCCGCCCTCGTCGAGCGAGCGTTGCGAGGGGAACAGCCCTTCTTCCCAGCCGACGCAGAAGACGGTGTCGTATTCGAGGCCCTTGGCGGCGTGGATCGTCATGATCGTGACCTGCGGATCCTGCGCGCCGCCGTCGTTGTCCATCACCAGCGAGACATGCTCGAGGAACGCGCCGAGCGAGTCGTACTCCTCCATCGCGCGGACGAGTTCGCTCAGATTCTCGAGCCGACCGGTCGCCTCGACCGATTTCTCGGCCTGGTACATCGCGGTGTAGCCGCTCTCGTCGAGCAATTGGCGCGCGAGTTCGGCGTGCGGCAGCGTGGTTGCCATGTCGCGCCAGCGCGCGATGTCGCCGACGAGGCGGCCGAGCGACTTCTTCGCGGCGCCGGTCAGTTCGTCAGTGTCGAGGATGCGGGCCGCGGCCGTCGTGAGCGGCGTACCGGTGGCGCGCGCTAGCTGGTGGATGCGCGCGACCGCCTTGTCGCCCAAGCCCCGCTTGGGGACGTTGACGATACGTTCGAAGGCAAGGTCGTCCGCCGGCTGGTTGACCACGCGCAGATAGGCGAGCGCGTCGCGAATCTCGGCGCGTTCGTAGAAGCGGAAGCCGCCGACGATCTTGTACGGCATGCCGATCGCGATGAAGCGATCCTCGAACTCGCGCGTCTGGTGCTGTGCGCGGACCAGGATCGCGACCTCGTCCAAGGACTTGCCCGAGCGGCGGACGCTGTCGATCTCCTCGCCGACGCGGCGCGCTTCCTCGGGGCCGTCCCAAACGCCGATGACCTTGACCTTCTCGCCGACGTCGAGCTCGGTCCAGAGCTGCTTGCCGAGGCGGCCGCCATTGTTGGCGATCACGCCCGAGGCCGCGCCGAGGATGTGCGGGGTGCTGCGGTAATTCTGTTCGAGACGGATGACCTTCGCGCCCGGAAAGTCGCGCTCGAACTTCAGGATGTTCTCGACCTGCGCGCCGCGCCACGAATAGATCGACTGGTCGTCGTCGCCGACGCAGGCGATGTTCTTGCGCTCCTGCGCGAGCAGCCGCAGCCAGAGATATTGCGACGAGTTGGTGTCCTGATACTCGTCGACCATGATGTATTTGAAGCGCTGCTGATACAGGCCCAGCACGTCGCGGTGCGTTTTCAGGATGACGAGCATGTGGAGCAGCAGGTCGCCGAAATCGCAGGCGTTGAGCGCGCGCAGCCGGGTCTGATATTGCTCATAGAGTTCGCCGCCGCGACCATTGGCGTAGCGCTCGCTCTCGCCCGCATCGATATCGGCGGGGACGAGGCCCTTGTTCTTCCACTGGTCGATCAACCCGGCGAGGCTGCGCGTCGGGAAACGCTTCTCGTCGATATCCGCGGCCAGGATGAGCTGCTTGAGCAACCGCAGCTGGTCGTCGGTGTCGAGGATCGTGAAATTGGATTGCAGCCCGACCAGCTCCGCATGGCGGCGCAACATCTTGGCGGCGATCGCGTGGAAGGTGCCGAGCCACGGCATCCCCTCGACCGCGTCGCCGACCAGCCCGCCGACTCGCTCGCGCATCTCGCGTGCGGCCTTGTTGGTGAAGGTGACGCTCAGGATCTCGGACGGCCATGCCTTCTTGGTGAAGATCAGGTGCGCCAGACGCGCGGTCAGCGCCGCGGTCTTGCCCGTTCCGGCGCCTGCGATGATCAGGACGGGGCCGTCGGTGGTCAGCACCGCCTCGCGCTGCGGCGGATTGAGGCCACGGAGATAGGGAGGCTCGGCGTGCGGCGCGGACGTGTGGGCGATCTGGTTCACCGGTGAACAGGTAGGGAACGGGGGGCGATGGGGCAAGCAAGTATGACCTGTCGGCATCCGCAATAGCCGGAACAGGAAGGGAACTTCAGCGGAGGCGCACCTGAGTATCATGCGCTGCGCCAAGGCGGAGATTGCTGACCGTGCGGGGGAATGCCGATGGTCTACATGACCGCGCTGGACCGGTCTCCCGGATGTCATCGGACGCTCCAGATGGAGTTTTCACATGCTTTCGAACCGTCGCGAAAGCGTCGCGCGGGCGTCATGAAGTACGACTAGAGCATGCGCAGCGACGTGGTTCGTCGTCGGAGACACCGCATCCAGAAAGGCGTCCCGACGCGCTGGCGCCGTCGCCCGCAGGCTGAGTCCTGCGGACCGCAGGACCATATTGAGGAACATCATCATGAAGCTTTTCATCAGCGTCGCTTCGGCGACGATTGTCGGCGCATGCCTGTTTTCCACGATCGCTTCGGCTAGTCCCGGGCGCGAGCCGGTGTCGGTGCGCGTGTCGCGCGCCGGGCTCGACCTGACCAGCGACGCCGGGCGGACCGCGTTCCAGCACCGGCTGCGGTCCGCAATCAGCAGCGCCTGCCAGCCGCGCAGCGGGGGGCTCGACGCGCTTGCCAATGCGCAGCGGTGCCGCAAGGAAATGACCGCGGATGCCAGTGTGAAGCTGGCCGTCTTGTTCGCGCGCAGCGGGACTCAGCTCGCGAGCATCGGTGGGGCTCGGTAAACTCGCGCAGGACGGCTGATCGTTAGTCAGAGACGCTCCGACGATCCTCCCCCGCAAGGGGGAGGAAAGGGGCCGCGTCCGTTCCTTGTCCTCCCCCACCGCCGCCTCCGGCGCCCCCCCAACTGGCGGGGGAGGATCGTCAAGAGCGCCGTCCCAGATCAGGCCGAACGATCGCTTGATTTACATTTGTCATAAGATTGTCATCGTAAGGGCCGACTGCGAATTCCCATGGCAACCTCCACATTTGCACCCGCCGCGCTGACTGCTGATTCGAGCGGTGCGACATCGGCGCCGCACACCGGTCCCAAGCTCGACCATTCGCTGCACCCGGCAGGGCGGTGGATCTTCCTGGCCGTGCTGATCGGCGGGCTCGCCTATGCAGGGGTCAGCATCGCGTTCGACACCGCGCAGGTCGGCGAGAGCCTGGCTGGCGGGGCGTTCGCGTTCCTCGCGCTGGCGCTGTTGATCGCGCTAGGGTTCGAGTTCGTGAACGGGTTCCACGATACCGCCAATGCGGTCGCCACCGTCATCTACACGCACTCGATGCCCGCGCCGCTCGCGGTCGTCTGGTCGGGGTTCTTCAATTTCCTCGGCGTGATGCTGTCGTCGGGCGCGGTGGCGTATTCGATCGTCACGCTGTTGCCGGTCGACCTGATCCTCAACGTCGGCAGCGTCGGCGGTTTCGCGATGATATTCGCACTGTTGCTGGCGGCGATCGTGTGGAACCTCGCAACCTGGGCGGCCGGGCTTCCCAATTCGTCCAGCCATGCGCTGATCGGCTCGATCCTGGGCGTCGGCCTCGCCAACCAGCTCATCAATGGCGTCGCGGACGGGACGTCGGGCGTCGACATGGTGCAGGTCTGGAAGGTTCTGTCCGCGCTGGCATTCAGCCCGCTCGTCGGGTTCGTCGGTGCGTTGTTGCTGCTGCTCGTGATGAAGCGGTTCCTGCGCGACCAGAAACTGTACGAGGCGCCCAAGGGGCAGACGCCACCGCCGCGCGGCATCCGCGCGCTGCTGATCGGCACTTGCACCGCGGTCAGCTTCGCGCATGGCAGCAATGACGGACAGAAGGGGATGGGTCTGATCATGCTCATCCTGATCGGCTGCGCGCCGACCGCCTATGCCCTGAACCGGACGATGCGCGAGAGCGCGATGCCGGCGTTCGTGCAGACGGCGCAATCCGCATCGGCCGCGTACCGCGCGCACGCCGATGGTACGCCGGTCGACGTCGGTACCGCGCGTGCGCAGGTCACGCAGGCGCTGAAAGCCAAGCATGTCGCCGACCCGGTCATCTACGGCGCGCTGGCGACATTGTCGGACGACGTGTCGAGCCGGATCGAAAGCTATGGCTCGCTCGGCAAGGTGCCGGCCGCGGCGACGCCGAACCTGCGCAACGACATGTACCTCGTGCTCGATACGACCAAGCTGATCGCCGCCGACACGTCCGCGCAGAGCCGCTTCACCGCGCAGGAGATCACGACGCTCAAAAGCTATGATAGCGGGCTCGAACAGGGCACGCGGTACATTCCGACCTGGGTGAAGGTGACCGTCGCGCTGGCGCTGGGGCTGGGCACGATGGTCGGATGGAAGCGGATCGTCGTCACGGTCGGCGAGCGGATCGGCAAGACTCACCTGACCTACGGCATGGGCGCGTCGGCCGAGCTGGTCGCCGCGGCGACGATCCTGCTGGCGGTGAGATACGGCATGCCGGTGTCGACCACGCACATCCTGTCGTCAGGCGTCGCGGGCGCGAGCGTCGCCAACGGTGCGGGGTTGCAGCGGCGTACGGTGATGAACATGGCGCTGGCCTGGGTCATGACCTTGCCAGTGGCGATGCTGTTGTCGGGCGGGTTGTACTGGCTGTTGCTGATGTTGGCACACTCGCTGGGGTATTGAGGGCAGATCGGTTCTGCTTCCTCTTCCCGTCATCCTGACGAAAGTCAGGACCCAGAGCCACGGAAGACGGCGCGGGTTACCCTGGGTCCTGACTTTCGTCAGGATGACAGCGGAAGTTGGTACAAACCGGGTGCCCAGGTGCCGGATAGCGGCTCGGGAACCGCTCCCTCACGCTGTGGGTTGCCGGGATCATGCAAATACGATGTTCGATCTGCGGGAACTGGGACTGGATCGCGCGCGACGCATGGTCCGAATGTAGCCATTGCCGCCTGCTGGTACGCGATGTGAACGACGTCGGCGCGGTGGCGCGCGACATCGTCGCCCGGCTCGACGGCGGCACCGTCGATCTGGTGCGCGACCCGGCGGACCGCTGGACCCTCGACGCTGCCGGCTTGCGCAACGCCGCTTGGCGGTTCGGGTTCGAGGTCGAGCCGATCGTCGTGGCTCCCGATACCGTCCGCTTTCCCCCCGATGATCGGCCCGCCCGCGCGCGTGCGACCCCTGCGACATCGGTGCCCCACGAGATCGGGCTCGGCATGATGGCGCGCCCCGCCGACGCGGACGACATCGTCTCGATCGCCACCGATTTCCGGGACGACTTCACCCGGATCGTCGTCCTGCTCGATGGCACGTCGGACGACGCCGGTGCCCTTGCCGAACGGCTCCCGTGGATCGAGGTCGCCCATCACCCTCTCGCGGGCGACTTCGCCGCGCAACGCAATCGCCTCCAAGACATGATGCAGACCCGCTGGGTGTTGCAGATCGACACCGACGAGCGCCCCGATGCAGCCTTGCTTGACGCGCTCGGCTGGCTGGTCGCGGCGGCGGATTGCGACGGGTTGCGCTCGCTTGGCCTGCCGCGGCGCAACCTTGTCGACGGGGTGCAGTCCGCATCCTATCCGGACATCCAGTACCGCCTGAACCGCAGCGACATCCGTTTCGCCGGCCGTGTCCACGAGCGGCCGGTCGTGCCGTTCCTCGAGAGTTCGCTGGCACTGGCCGGTGCGCTCGAACACCGGCTCGACGGCGAGCGGGTGCGCGAGCGGACGCGGATCTACGAGGTGATGTCGACCGGCGCGGGGCGGCCAGAGGACGAGACGTTGCTGCTTGCCGCCTTCGATCCTGCCGCGGTGCGATAGACTGCGATGGTCTGCGCGGCGAGTGTGTCGCGCGTGAACATCCCCGAGGCCCGACGGCTCGCCGCGGCATAATGCGCGCGCAATCCGGGGTCCTCGATCATCCGCTGGACCTGCGTCGCGAGATCGTCCCCGGTGCAGGTCTTCGCCAGCAATCCGGCGCCGCTCTCGCCGATGAACAGCCGCGCGCTGGGGTCCTCCGCAGAGGCGACGACCGGGCGGCCGAACATCATCGCCTCCTGATACACCAGTCCAAAGCTCTCGTACCGCGAGGGCGCGACGATCACGTGCGCGGCTTCCATCAGGTCGTGCAGCGTGGCTTCGTTGACGCGGTGGTGGCAGGTCAGGCGCGCGCGGACCGATGCGGGGATCGCGCCGACGTCCTTGGCCTGCACGCCAACGATCGTCAGCCGGAAATCGGGCATGCCCGCGTCGGCACGGCGCGACAGGATCCTGAGCGCCATGATCAACGCGTCGAACCCCTTGCGATGCTCGTCACGGCCGACGAAAAGCAGTTCGATCGGTTCGCCGAGCGGGTAGGTCGCCGCTGTGCCGCGCGCGACGATCTCCGGCGGCAGGCTCAGTCCGATCACCGCGTGCCCTGAGGCCGTCCCAGGGGCCGCGACGCCGTACAGCGCGGCGATCTTGTCGCCGTGCAGTTGCGTGTTCGAGATCAGCGCCTTGCTGAACCGCGCGGCAATGCGCTCTGCCAGCATCGCGGCGCGGCGATCGAACCGATCGCGCAGGCTCGTCACCGTCTCGGCCGAGGTCGCGGCGGGCGTGGAGTTGCGGGTCACCAGCGGTGCGGGGCCGGTGAGTGCGATCGCCAGGCCGGGCGCGTACCAGTTGGTCGCCTCGACCACGTCGAAGGGCGCGCGGCGGTGCTCGCGGGCGACCGCGCGGCGGAACGCGAACGGTGCCACGAGGTGCCCGATCCCGGCAACGTTCCGGAGCCGTGCCACGACCGATCCTTCCCGCAAGCCGCAACCGAAGACCGAAACCCGGCCGTCGCGACTGTCTTGGCACCGATCCATGGCAAAGACGCTGACGTCATGGCCTGCACCCGCCAGCGACTGCGCAATTTCCCTCGCTGCACGGGTAAGTCCGCTCTTTTCAGGGGGATACGCCCAGGTAAGTAGAGCGATCCTCACGATGCCAGGTCGCACGGCAAATCGTATGGCGAGTAGAATGTGCTAACCTGCGTCAACACAACAGTTTTAAGTGTCATTTCGCCGGAACTCGGCAACCCCGCGAGCGGTTCCTCAAATGAATCGCAGATGAACGGGGGAAGGGTGTTCGTACTACATATCGCGTTGCAGGGGTGTTTACGCGCAACCGACGTCGAATACGGAATCACCGCCGATACCGGGGGGCATATCCGTTATCTCCTCGATCTCGTCGCTGCCAGCGGCCGCAACCCGGCGATCGACCGGATGGAGATCGTCACTCGCGCCTTCCACCATGCCGCCTATGCCGAATGCTATGCCGAGCCGATCGAGACGATCGACGGTACCACCCGAATCGTCCGCCTCTTCACCGCATCCGATGCGTATCTGGTCAAGGAAGACCTGTGGACCGAGCATGACAGCCTGGTCGAGGCGTTGGTCGTGCACATCGCCACGCTCGATCGCGTGCCAGAGGTCATGCACGCGCATTACGCCGATGCCGGGCTTGTCGCAGCGCGCGTTTCGGCACGGACCGGCATCCCGTATGTCTTCACGGCGCACTCGCTGGGCCGCGTGAAGCGCGCCGCGTTCGATCGCGAATGTGCGGAGACCGCGGGCATCGATCGCCGGATCGCTATCGAGGAAGAAGCGATCGCCAGCGCGGCCGCGATCATCGCCTCGTCGCGGGACGAGGCGGAGGTCCAATATGCCGATTACGACGCGTATGATCCGGGTCGGATCCGCGTGTTCGCACCGGGCAGCGACCTGAAGCAGTTCGCGAACTGCCGAACCGATGCGCGCGTCGACGCGCTGATAAACCGGTTTCTCGACGATCCCGCCAAGCCCGTGATCCTGGCGATCGCGCGGCCCGTGACGAAGAAGAACCTCGCCGCGCTCGTCCATGCCTATGGCCGCTCGCCCGCGCTGCAGGCCGCGGCGAACCTCGTGATCCTGGCGGGCACGCGCGACGACAGCGCGACGCTGGAGCCGGAGATCCGCGACAACATCGCCGAACTGCTCCAGTTGATCGACCGCTACGATCTGTACGGCAAGGTCTCCTATCCCAAGCAGCACCGGCCCGACGATATCGCCGCCGTCTACGCGCATGCCCGTACCCGGCGCGGCATTTTCGTCAATCCGGCGCTCAACGAACCGTTCGGGCTCACCCTGCTCGAAGCGGCGGCAAGCGGCCTGCCGGTGGTTGCTACCGACAGCGGCGGGCCGAACGATATCGTCGAGACCTGCGGCAACGGCATCCTCGTCGACCCGCGCTCCTCGACCGCGATCACCGAGGCGATCCTCAAGATCCTCGACGATCGGGCTCTATGGTCCCGCTATTCGGCCGCGGGGTCGGTCGCGATCCGCGCGTATGACTGGGATCGTCACGTGCAGCTCTATACCAGGTTGCTCGAAGAGGTGGTTGGCGCGTCGGCACCGGCAGTCGCCGATCGCGCGCCGGCGTTGCTGCTGGTGTCGGATATCGACGGGACGCTGATCGGCTGTGCCGCGGGTGTCGAAGATTTCACCGCATGGCACGAGGCGCAGACCGACGTTGCGTTCGCGATCGCCACGGGGCGCAGCTTCCACAGCGCGATGGCGGTGCTGGGGCAGCATGATGCGCCACGTCCCGAGATCCTGATTACCTCGGTCGGGTCGGAGATCTATTACCGGACGGTGCGCGGTGCGGTGTACGACCGCGACACCGAATGGGACGGCATCATCGCCGCCGGCTGGGACCGCGACGCGGTCGCCGCGCTGATGGGGCAATATGCCGGACTGACGCCGCAAAGCCCGCTCGAACAACGCCGGTTCAAGCTCAGCTATTTCGCGGATGGCGACATGGCGGCAGCCGAGCGGGTGCGGGCGTTGCTGGCCGAACATGGCCATAGCTGCTCGATCATCCAGAGCCATGGCCGGTACCTCGATATCCTGCCGCATGCCGCATCGAAGGGGACGGCGGTCGAGCATGTCCGCCGCCGCCTCGGTCTCGAACCGCGGCAGGTGATCGTCGCGGGCGACAGCGGTAACGATATCGAGATGCTGCGTTCGTCGCGCCACGCGATTATCGTCGGCAATTATTCGGACGGCCTGGGATCGCGGGCCGACCTGGCGCACGGCTATGTCGCGATCGGCCATCATGCGCGCGGCGTGATCGAAGGTGTCGCGTTCTTCCGCGATGCTGCAGCCGGGATCGGCGTCGAGGGACTCCGGAAAGCATCGTGAGCGCCTCGACGGTCAGCGTGTTGACGCTGGTACGCGGTCGCCGCGCGCATCTGGTGAACCTGATCGCCGGGCTCAATGCAGCGACCCGAAAGCCTGACGAGCTGGTGATCGCGTATATGCAGGACGCGCCGCATGCCGATCTCCCGCCCACCGATTTTCCGGTGCGCGCCGTGTTTGTCGAGGGCGATGCGATGCCGCTGGCGGCGGCGCGCAATCGGGCAGCGGAGGCCGCCAGCGGGGATCAAATGATCTTCCTCGACGTCGACTGCATTCCTTCGCCGACGTTGATTGAACGCTATGCGGCTACAGCGATCGCGCCGGGCGGTATCCGGTTGGGGGAGGTGCTGTATCTTCCGGTCGGCGCGGTGGATGCCGGGCTGGACTGGCCCGTGCTCGACGGGGTCGGCGTACGCCATCCCGCCAAGCCGCCGATCGCGTCGGACGAAATACGACCGACGCCAAGCCATGGCGAACTGTGGGGCCTGTCGTTTGCGATCTCCGCGGCCAACTGGGCGCGGGCAGGGGGGATGGACGAGCGCTATGTCGGGTACGGCGGCGAGGAAACCGACTTCGCGGCGCGGCTGGAGCATGCTGGCGTGCCGATGTGGTGGGTCGGCGGCGCGCGGGCGTATCACCAGCATCATGTCGTCCACACGCCGGCCTATCAGCATTTCGACGCGATCATCCGGAACGCGCGACTGTTCCGCGAGACATGGGGGCGGTGGTGCATGGACTATTGGCTGGGGCATTTCGCCGAGCGAGGGCTGATCGCTTGGGATGCGGATACGATTACCGTGCTCCGGGCGCCGACTGCGGACGAGGTAACCGCCTCGAAAATGCCGCCGGAGGTTTTGTTCAGCTAATCCTGCGGGGGGTATGGTTCAGAAAGGGCCCACCATCTCGATCCTCCCCGTCAGGGGGAGGTGGCACCGAAGGCGACGGAGGGGGAGGACACGGAACAGACGGTATCGCTTACCGCCCCCTCCGACTGGCAAGTGCCAGCCACCCCCCCCTGGCGGTGGAGGATCGAACTAACGCCTAAGCCCTAAGCCGCCGTCCACAACGAAACCGCAAGCCCTTCCAGATAGTCCGCGGCGACCTTGGCCGCATCCGCATCGTACAGGTCGGCGAGCGCGATCGGATCGAGCGCCTTGGCGGCGTCGAGGATACCGCGCCACGGTGCCAGCGCGCCGGGCCATGACGGCAATGCTATCGCCGCGCCCAGTTCCGCCAGTCGTTCCGCCTTGCGGGTCTGTTCGCCGAAATACCGCCATTCGGGCGCGCAGACATACGGTCGGCCGACGCGGGCGATCTCGTGGACGGTGTTGTCGCCGGCCGAGGCGATGACCACGTCGGCAGCGGCGATGTGGTCGGTGACGCCCGGAACCCAGCCAAGTTCGACCAGATTGCCGAAGTCGGTCTCATGGCCCTCGCGGTGGACCGGCCCGAGCACCAGCCACAGCGCATCCGGCACCGCGCGCGCCGCCATCGTCAGCGGGGCGTAGGGCGTGCCCGCGCCACCACCGCCGGTCAGGACGACGATGATTTCCTTGGTCGGGTCGAGGCCGAGCTTGGCGCGCGCCTCTGCCTTGGTCGGGACGGGGTCAACGGTGGTGCAAAGCCCGCCTGCATAACATGTGTTGGCGCGGACCCAGTCCGGCGTGTCCGCCTGTTCGAGCGCCTCGCCGAATGGCGCGAGCAGGCCAACGCTTGCCTGGTATGCGCCGAGATGGCCGGGATCGAGCCGATCGCCGTGCATCCTGATGCTGATCGCGGGCACGCTCGCGATCCGGGCCAGCAGCGCGATCTCGGCAGAGACATCGACCACGAACAGCGCCGGATCGACGTCATCCAGATGGTCGATGATCGTCCGCATCGTCGCGCGCGTCTTCGCGACGCCGAGCGGGACGCAGTGCATCACTTCGGGCGTCGCCTGCGCGAACAGGCCGGGGGTCGGCACGGGCGCGCCGATCATGTCGGGCAGCGCGGCGATCGTGATCGAGCGTTCGAACCCGTCGAACAGCGACGGCTTGGCGGTCAGGATCGTCACCGCGCGCGCGGACGGCAGCTCGCGAATGATCGCCATCGCGCGGTTGGCGTGCCCGCGACCCTGATGATGGATGAAGAACGTGATCGGCTTGGTCATGCCGACGTCTGTACCGATACGCTCTCCGAAGGCGATTGATGTCGATCAGCATAGGTCGCGTTCAGTCCGAATGCCGCTTCGGTCTCCGGATCGAGCCATGCGGTGATGTGCTCGGCATCGGCGGGCGCGAGTTCGGGATATGCGGTCGGGACATAGGGGGCATGGCCTTGCCCCTTGTAGCTGGTGATCGGGACGAACGGCTCGCGGCAGGCGATGCCGGTCGCCGCGCCCAAGGCTGCGACGAACGCCGCGGGATCACGCGCGAACGCGTCATAGCCGAGCAGCGCGACGTTGTGCGCGCGGTTGGTGAGCGACGCCCAGTGGCGAAGCTTTGCAGTCCGCTTGGCGATGCAATTGGCAAAGCGTTCGCCGGTTTCGGGATCGCGCTCGTGCAGCATCTCGTCGCCCTGCATTGGATGCCCCGGCTCGATATGGCCGAAATGATCGTCCCAATAGCTGTGCCAGTGGCTGCGGATGAACGTGTCGAAAGGCTGCGCCTTCAGGTCGGGATGCGCGTGCCAGGGCTGGCGGTGAAGGCTGCGCGCCCAGTCGAACGCGTCGCGTGCGACGACCAGCACCAGCGTATCCTTTACGAACAGCGTCTGCGGCGGCACGAACCAATGCTTGAAGCCGAAATCCTCGGTGATCGTCGCGGTCGGCATGTTCGCCTCGATCGCGCGCGTGACGAGGTTGGTCCCGCTACACCGCTGGCCATAGATCTGGACCCGCGTGATCGGCACGTCACCGCGTTTCAGGATCCGCAGACCCGGCAAAGGCTGGAGCCAATTCAGCGGTTTGACATGCGGTTTTGCGGGTATCGACATGCCAAATGCCGCTAGCGCCGACCGGCGCTCCGTACAACCATCGTGGCGGGCATCGTGCTAGGAAACCGTTTCGACGATCGTGCCGGTTGTCGGAAACATACCGGACAAACGGCGGGTCCATGCGGCGGCCATGATCGCGAACCATCACGGCTTGCCCGGCCCTGCTTCGTACGTTCCCGATGGGAATGCGTTCACCACCAGCGAGACGACGCAAGCGGAGGCGGCACGTGTCGTCATCGTCGACGACGATCCGGGCCTGCGCGACCTGCTGACCGAGTTCCTGGTGGATCACGGGCTGCTCGCGGAGGCGGTGGACAGCGGGGCGGCGCTGCGGAAGCGATTGGGGCAATCGCCGTGCGACCTGATCGTGCTGGACATGATGATGCCGCGCGAAGACGGGCTGTCGGTCCTGCGGACGCTTGCGCAAGGGGTTGGCGCGCCGGGGGTGATCATGTTCTCTGCGCTCGGCGGCGAGATCGACCGCGTGGTCGCGCTCGAACTGGGTGCCGACGACTATGTGACGAAGCCCTCCAGTCCGCGCGAGATCCTGGCGCGTATCCGCTCCGTGCTGCGGCGGCGGGGGAGCGGTGGAGCGGCGAAGGTTCCTTCGGTCGTCGAGGGCGCGCACCCGGGCGCGCACGGGGGCGCGATCGACACGTTCGCGTTCGCCGGGTGGACGCTCGACTGCCGTATGCGCGTGCTCCACGCGCCCGACGCGTCGGTCATCCGGTTGACCGACGGCGAGTATCAACTCCTCGCCGCGTTCGTCTCGGAGCCGCAGACGGTGCACTCGCGCGACGCCATGATCGCCCGGTCGGGGCGGACCGAGAGCATGGCGCGGGGACGCACCATCGACGTGAATATCAGCCGGTTGCGGCGGAAACTGCTGGCGTTCGATCCGACCGAGATCATCCGGACGGTTCGCGGCAATGGCTATATCTTCATGCCGGCGGTGGTCGCGAAGTAGCGTTCAATCGTACTGAGCAACGTCGATCCGATTGCTGCCCGAGCGTGCGCTGGGTACATTCAGCAAATGCAGACAGTCCCGACCAGCCAAGCGCGTATCGCCGCGTGACTCGTATCGATGCGCACCAGCATTTCTGGTCCTATTCGCAGTCTGCGTTCGACTGGATCGATCTCGAGAGCGTGCTCGCGCAGGACTTTCTGCCTGCCGACCTGATGCCGTCGCTCGACGACGCCGCGATCGATGGCTGCATCGCGGTGCAGGCGCGGCAGAGCGAGGCGGAGACCACGTGGCTGTTGGCGCTTGCCGCCGCCTGTCCGCGCATCCTGGGCGTGGTCGGCTGGATCGATTTGCGCGCCGGCGACATTGCCGAGCGGCTGGAGGCCTGGTCGGGATCGTCCGGTCTGGTGGGCTTTCGCCATGTCGTCCAGGATGAACCGGACGATGATTTCCTGCTGAACCCGGACTTTGTTCGCGGCGTCCGTGCGGCCGTCGGGGGCGGTTTCAGCTACGACATTCTCGTCAAGCCGCGCCAGGCGATCCATGTTCGTCGCTTCTGCGACCGGGTTGCCGAGGGTGTTTCGGCGGCGCCGCGGCTGATCCTCGATCATGGCGCGAAGCCCGACATCGCGCAGGGTGGTTGGCAGCCCTGGGCGGACGCGCTCGTCGAGATGGCGCAGGTGCCGTCGCTCTATTGCAAGATATCGGGGCTCGTCACGGAGGCGGATCACGCAACGTGGACGGCGGACCAGATCGCACGGTATCTCGACCATCTGCTCGCGTGCTTCGGGCCCGATCGGCTTATCTTCGGCTCGGACTGGCCGGTCTGCCGCCTTGCCGCCGAGTATCATCAGGTCGTCGACCTGATCGATGCCTTCATAACACGCGCCTGCCCGGAGGCGCGGGACGCGATCTTCGGCGGCAATGCGCGGGCGGCGTACGGACTCTAGAGGGTCAGGCCCGACCAGTCGCCGCGGCTTATCCGTTCCGCGGCATCGGCGACCGCGGACCGGGCGGCACCGTCGTCGCGCAGTTCGCTGGGGAAGCCCAGTCCGGCGTCGATCAGGCGGGCGACGACTTCGGCGGGCGTTCCGTCTCGTGCAACAGCGGCCAGGCGATCGCCGGCGGGATCGACGACCGGGATGCCGGCGCGGGCGCGCTGCATCAGGAACGCGACCCAGGCGGCAATTGCGGTGACGACGCCAGCGGGCATGCGACCCGCGCGGCGGTTGGCGACAAGCGTGTCGCCCAGCCGGTAGGGCAGCTTCTGCGAACCGTCCTGCGCGATCTGATCGAGCCGGTGGACGATGACCGGATTGCGGAACCGCTGCAGCACGGCTGCGCGGTACTCCTCCAGATCGAGGCCAGGGGTGCGGGGCAGCATCGGGATGATGTCGGCGCGGATCATCGTATCGACGAACCCGGCAAGCGCGGCGTCGTTCATCGCGTCCGCCACGCTCGTCGCGCCCCGGAGCAGGCCGATATAGGCGAGCGTCGAATGCGCCCCGTTGAGGATCCGCAGCTTCGCCTTCTCATAGCTGGCGACATCGGTCGTGATCGTCGCGCCGACCGAGGCAAGATCGGGGCCGAGCGGCGTGCCGATGTCCTGGATCACCCATTGCGCGAAGGATTCGCGTTGCACGGCGGCGCGGTCTTCCATCCCGATCGCGCTGGCAACGTCGTTATACAGTGCAGCGTCCGAGGCTGGCGTTATCGAATCGACCATCGTCGACGGCACGCGCACCTCGCCCGCGATCCAGTCCGCCAGCACCGCATCGCCCATGCGGGCGAACGCGACCAGCGCGGCATGCAGCTTGACGCCGTTGTTGGCGAGATTGTCGCACGGCATCGGCACGAACGGCGCGATTCCGGCGGCCCGGCGCGCGGCGAGGCCGGCTACCAGCCAGCCGACCAAGCTGCGCGGCGTATCGGTACCGGCGAGGTCATGGACGATATCGGGATGCGACAGGTCGAGCGTGCCGTCGCCGGCCAGGCAATAGCCCTTCTCGGTCACGGTCGATGTCACCAGCCGGACCGCTGGATCGGCGAGCAGCGCGTGCGTTTCGGCGGCGTCGTCGGGCCCCAGGAATCGGCGATGCGCGCCGATCACGCGGTTCGACGACTCGGTGTCGCGGATCGCGAGCGTGTAGAGCCCGTCCTGCTCAGCGAGCGCGGCGACGGTTCGCTTGCTGCGCATCGAGACGGCGGCGATTCCCCAGCGCGGGTCATCGCCCAACAGCGCGTCGATATACGCCGCCTGATGTGCGCGGTGGAAGGCGCCCGGCCCGAAATGGACGATACCGATCGCGGGACGAGGCCGGCCTCGCGGGCTGTCGATCCCATCAGGGAGTTGGTCGAGCGTCGCATGGGTCAATCGTGTCAAAGCGTCACTCCACGCATCGACCGAACTCGAACCCTCGGCCCCGTTTCCCGCATGCAGGACCGCATAGTATCAAACGCGCTCGCCGCACACGACAAAAGCTATTCGCCGGACACAGGGATGAAACTACCGGATCGAGATCTGCGATCTATGGGATGAGGTGGCGCATCGCGCGCGTCGGCAAGAACAACATTGCCCGGCCATTTCTACAATGGCGGGGTGGCTCCCTGAGTAGGATTCGAACCTACGGCCACTCGATTAACAGTCGAGAGCTCTACCGCTGAGCTATCAGGGATCGTTGCCGGAGGCGGCTCTATAAACGGCCAGTCGGGCGATGCAAGCAGGTTTGTTTGAAAAAGTGAAACTCAGCGACGAACCGCAGGTTAGGCGACGAACTGTTCCATGGTGATGCGGTCGTCGAGCGCGTGCTCGGGATCGAACAGGAGCGTGAGTTCGCGTGCGCGGTCCATGCAGATGTCGACCTGGGCCACGTCGCGGATCTCACGCTGGTCGGCGACCGCGGAGACGGGGCGCTTGCCGGGGTCGAGCACGCGGATGCGGATACGCGCCTTGTCGGGCAGGATCGCGCCGCGCCAGCGTCGGGGGCGGAACGGGCTGATCGGGGTCAGCGCGACCATCCCCGAGCCCAGGGGCAGGATGGGGCCGTGCGCCGAGAGGTTGTACGCAGTCGACCCTGCGGGCGTCGCGACGAGTATGCCGTCGCAGGCGAGCTCGGCGAGGACGACACGGTCGTTCACCGTCACTTCGAGATTGGCGGTCTGTCGGGTTTCGCGCAGGAACGACACTTCGTTGATCGCGGGCAGGGTATGCGTGCGCCCGTCCACGCCGAGCGCCGTCATGCGGAGCGGGATGACCTTGAACGGTTTTGCGCGCTCCAGCCGGTCGGAGAGGCCGTGGTGGCGCCATTCGTTCATCAGGAAGCCGACCGTGCCCAGGTTCATGCCGAACACGGGGACGGGTGGCTTGCGGCGCTCCAGCATCGTATGGAGCGTCTGGAGCATGAAGCCGTCGCCGCCGAGCGCGATGATGACGTCGGCGTCCTCGACGGGCACCCAGTCGCCCATGTCGGCGAGTTCGGCCTGGGCGGCGCGAGCGGGCGGGGTGTTGGACGCGACCAGCGCCCGCCGCTCGTACAGGCTCATCCGCCGGTGACGCTCATGTGACGAGCGACCGCGGGGCCTTCGCCCTGGCCGATACGGAAGTCGTGCGCCTTTGGCTTGGCGAACAGGCCGGCGTCGATCGCCGCATCGAGCCCGGCGGTGCCACCTTCGCGTAGCGCCGCCTTGAGATCGACCTGATCGTCATGGCCGAGGCACATGTAGAGCTTGCCTTCGGTGGTGAGCCGGACCCGGTTGCAACCCTCGCAGAAATTGGCGGTCAGCGGTGAGATGAGGCCAAGCCGCGTTTTCGTGCCGTCGACGTTCCAGTAGCGCGCCGGGCCGCCGGTCTTGTGCGCGTCGCGGGCCAGCGTGAACTGCTGGCCGAGGTCCTCGAACACCTTGGTGAGCGGGAGGAAGCGATCGGTGCGATCCTCGTCGATCGCGCCCAGCGGCATCGTCTCGATCAGCGACAGGTCGAACCCTTCGTCGCGGCACCAGGCGAGCATCGGCGCGATCTCGTCCTCGTTGAAGCCCTTCAGTGCGACCATGTTGATCTTGATCGCCAGGCCTGCGTCCCTGGCCGCGTAGATACCGCCGATGACCTGCGACACATCGCCGTGACGGGTGATATAGCGGAAGCGCTCGGGGTCGCGGCTGTCCATGCTGACGTTGACGCGGCGAATGCCGGCATCGACCATCGCATCGGCATGCTGCGCAAGGCGCGTGCCGTTGGTGGTCATCGTCAGTTCTTCGAGGCCCGAACCGATATTGTGCCCGAGGCGCTGGACGAGTTCGGCCACGTCGCGACGGACGAGCGGCTCACCACCCGACAAGCGAATCTTTGTCACGCCGCGCGCGATGAAACGCTCGGCGATGATCGCGATCTCCTCAAGGCTCAGCAGCTTGCTGCGCGGCAGGAACGTCATCTTTTCGGACATGCAGTAGCGGCAGCGCAGGTCGCAGCGGTCGGTCACAGAGATGCGCAGATACTTGATCGTCCGACCATGCGTATCACGCAGCGGCTTTTGCTCGAGGGTGGGCGCGATCGTCATACCGTCCGAGCTAAGACGTGACTGTCCCACTAACAAGGCCGGATCGGCTGGTATTGGATTGGCGGGCGGCGATACGGCGGCTAGGCTCGCACCGATCGAGCGAGGTGCGACGGATATGGAAGACATGCAGATCGCAACGACGCTGTTCGCGGTATCGTTCCGTCAACGTGATGAGATCGCGGAGATTTTGGCGAGTGCAGGCGCCGGTGCGGGGTGGCAGGCGGCGGTCGCGGGTGATGCCGAAGGATTGGAGAGCCGCTTCCTGGAAAGCGGTGCCGCGGTGGCGTTGATCGATACGCGCGGTGCTCTCAAAGACGGACTGTCGGCAACGCGCAGGCTGGGCGGGATCGTCGCGACCAACGGGGCCGCGTTGCTGGTGCTGGTCTCGCGCGGCGATGTCGAGGCGATCGGCGAATTCTTCGATGCCGGCGCGACGCAATTCCTCGCCAGCCCGGCGAGCGAAGGCGAGCTCGTCCAGGCGCTGCGGTTCGCAGGCCGCTATGCCGCGCGCGCATCGGGCGGTGCGATCGATCGACGCGGGATACCGGGTGCGTCGCACTATGACAGGGAGACCGGCGAGGCGCGGCGCTGGATCGTCGGGCGGATTGCCGAGAAGCGGCCGGTGGCGGTGGTACTCGTCGCGCTGTCGCGGCTCGATATCGTCAACGCCGCGCATGGCCGTCCCGCGGTCGATGGTCTGATCGAGGCTGCGGTGCTGCGCGCGGAAACGGTCGCGCGTGAGGCGATCGGCGTGGATGCGATGGTCGCGCGGCTCGGCGGGTCGGAGTTCGTGCTGGTGATCGAGGCGGCGGGGGCGGCGGTGACCGCGGCGATCACGGCGCTGGATGCAGCACTCGCGCGACCGTTCGCAGTGGCGGATACGCGCGCCGTGCTCGGGTGTCGCTTCGGCGTGGCGCAGCGCCAGCCGGGGGACGATGCGGCGGCGTTGCTCCGCCGCGCGAGCGAGGCGCTGGCCGAGGCAAAGGCGAGCGACGGATCGGTGCTGCACGTCGCGCTGCCCGACGGGGTCGCGCCGATCGACGCGCTCGCGATCGACCTGCACCATGCGATCGAGCGCGACGAGATCGACCTGCGCTGGCAGCCGCAGGTCGAGATCGCGAGCGGCAAGATTACCGGGGTCGAGGCGCTGGCACGCTGGAACCACCGGGCGCTGGGGCCGCTTGGCGCGGATACGCTGTTCGATGCGGCGGACCGTGCCGATCTGGGGATCGCGTTGTCGGACCATATCCAGCGGCTGGTGCTGGCGCGCGCGGTCGCATGGCCGGATGTCTTGGGGACGTTGCGTGTATCGCTGAACCTGACGGCGGCGGATATCACGCGGCCGGGGTTTGCGGCGCTGTTCCTGGCGCGGATCGACGAAAGCGGGTTTCCGCGCGGGCGGCTGACCGTCGAGATTACCGAGACGGGGCTGATCGAGGACCTTGCGGCGGCGTCGGCGCTGCTTGCGGAACTGCGCGGGGCAGGCTGCCGCGTGGCGATCGACGATTTCGGTACCGGCTATTCGAGCCTGGCCTATCTAAAGTCGCTGCCGCTCGATTATGTGAAAATCGACAAGTCGCTGGTGCGGGACATCGACGGCAGCGCGCGCGACCGCGTGGTGGTCGCCGGCGCGATCACGATGGCGCGGTCGCTGGGACTGGCGGTCATCGCCGAGGGGGTCGAGCGACCATCGCAGCTCGAACTGCTCGCCGCGGGTGGGTGCAGCCTGTACCAGGGCTTCCTGTTGTCCGAGCCGGTGGGCGAGGCGGCGCTGCTGGAATTGATGGCGCGGGAGTGACGGACGGATGCGACGCATGATGCTACCCCTCGCGATCGTGATTGCGGCGGCGCCGGCGATCGCGCAGACGCCGGCCGAAATCGCGATCCGCGAGGCGATGGAGGCGAGCGCGGCGGGCTGGAATGCGGGCGATCTCGCGCGGTTCATGGACATCTACGCCGAGGATGCAGTGTTCGTGACGCCGAAGGGGTTGCTCCGCGGCAGGGCGGCGATTGCGGATAAATACCGGTCCAGCTTCCGCGGCGTCGGCAACGCGCGTGGCAAGCTGTCGTTCGCGTTCCTGGAGATGCGCGGCCTGGATCCGGCGCATGCGATGCTGTTCGCGCGGTGGACGCTGACCGCGTCGTCGACGAGCGAATCGGGCATGACGACGTTGGTGTTCGAGCGGCGGGGTGGGGCGTGGAAGATCATTTCGGATCACAGCAGCTGACCGGATGTCCGACGAACGGTTTGGGATGACGCGATGAATAACGGGCTCGACCGCACGACCGCGGCGCGATTTGCCGGGCTGACGCTGGGGCATCTGACTCGCGAATGGCCGTACAAGCTCGACCAGGTGCTGGACGGGCCGGGCGACCTGGCGGTGCCGAAGACGCTGCATCCGGTGTTTCACGGCAGTTTCGACTGGCATAGCTGCGTGCATGGCTGGTGGCAGGTGATGCGTCTCGCGCGGCTGTATCCTGACATGCCGGAAGCCATGGCGGTCGTGGCCCTGGCGGACCGGATGCTCGTCCCTGCATTGATCGCGGGCGAGGTGGCGTATCTCGATCGGCCGGGTACCGGCGGGTTCGAGCGGCCTTATGGCTGGGGGTGGCTGCTCGCGTTGCATGACGAACTGGCACGGCGACCCGATCGGCCCTGGGCGGCGGCGGTCGAGCCGCTGGCGCGGGCGTTCGCGGCGCGGTTCGCGGCGTATATCCCGAAACTGATCTACCCGGTGCGCAGTGGCAAGCATGACTGCACCGCATTTGCGCTGGTTCATGCGCTGCGCTGGGCGCGGGGGCATGACGTGACGCTGGCCGCGTTGATCGAAGCGCGCGCGCGGGACTGGTACGGGGATGATCGCGATTGCCGGCCGTTCGAGCCGAGCGGTGAGGATTTCCTGTCGGCGACGCTGTGCGAGGCGATGGTGATGAAGGAGGTGCTGGGCGCCGACTTCGCGCCGTGGCTGGCCGCGTTCCTGCCCGATCCGTTCGGTCCGGCGACCGCGTGCCTGCGCGCACCGGCGGTCGTCAGCGATCGTTCGGATGGGCGGCTTGCCCATCTCGACGGGTTGAACCTGTCACGCGCGTGGTGCTGGCGGTCGATCGCCGATGCAGTGCCCGATCCTGCCGCCGCGCGCGCGATCGCCGACGCGCATCTGGCCGATGCGCTGCCGCATCTCGCCGACGATTACATGGGCGAGCATTGGCTCGCGACGTTCGCGCTGCTCGCGCTGGAGGCGAACTGATCGCGCGCTGGCGGGAGAGAAGGGGTTAGCAGAGCGGACGGCGCTGCCTAAGGTCGCATCATCGAACGAGAAGAGAGTGATGATGCAAAGACGCCTGCCGTTCCTGGCCTTGCTGGCCCTTTCGACGACCGCGCTCGCCCAGACGCAGACGCAGACGCCCGCGCCCGCTACCGACCCGAACCTGTACCTTGAGGATATCCACGGCGCGCGGGCGCTGGATACGGTGAAGCGGTGGAACGCGCGGTCGCTTGCCGCGCTCGAAGCGAAGCCCGGCTATGCGCGCTATCGCCAGCGCGCGCTCGACCTGTTGCAGGCAGACCGCCAGATCGCGACGCCCGACCTGATCCTCGGCGATCAGGTGCTGAACCTGTGGCAGGACAAGACGAACGTGCGCGGCCTGTGGCGGGTCGCGTCGCTCGCCGCGTTCACCAGCGGCAAGCCGGTCTGGCGTACGCTGATCGACGTCGATGCGCTGGGCAAGGCCGAGGGCAAGAGCTGGGTGTGGAAGGGCGCGACGTGCCGGTCGCCGTCGTATGATCGCTGCATGGTCGCGTTGTCGAACGGCGGCGGCGACGCGGTCGAGATGCGCGAGTTCGACATCCCGTCGGGCAAGTTCGTCGCGGACGGCTTCGTCGTGCCGAGCTTCAAGACCGGGCTGAACTGGGCCGGGCCGGACGCGCTGTACGTCGCCACCGATTTCGGCGCCGGCAGCCTTACCAAGTCCGGCTATCCGCGGATGGTGAAGCGCTGGCAGCGCGGCACGCCGCTCGCCGCCGCGACCGTCGTGACGAGCGCGACGCAGGACGATGTCGGGATCGAGACCAGCGTCTTCACCGAAGGCGCACGGCGTTATGCGCTGGTGTCGCGCAACGTCGATTTCTTTCATTCGACGCGCAGTCACGTCGCCGACGACGGCCGGCTGGTACCGTCGCCCCTGCCCGATGATGCGGAGATCAACGCCGTGCTTGACGGCCGGTTGATCGCGACGCTCGCGTCCGACTGGAAGGGTGTCCCGAGTGGCTCGGTCGTCGACTATGCGATTGCCGATGTGCTGGCAGGCCGCGCGCCCACCATCGAGCGCGTGCTGGTGCCGACCGCGACGCAGGCAGTGGAGCAGGTCGATTCGAGCAAATCGGTGCTCTGGGTGAAAATGCTCGACGACGTGTCGGGCCGACTGGTGTCCCTGACACGCGCTGCGGACGGCGTCTGGACGCAAGGCGTCGTGGCGTTGCCGACCGCGTCGACGATCCACCTCGATGCGACCGCGGGCAAGGACGACGTCGCCTTCGCGATGGTCGAGAGCTTCCTCAGCCCGCCAGCGCTCTACGCCGTCCGCCCTGGCGCCAAGCCGGTGACCGTCGACACGTTGCCGGCGCGGTTCGATGCGTCGACGATGCAGGTCGACCAGCGGTTCGCGACCTCGAAGGATGGGACGAAGATCCCGTATTTCCTGGTGCGAAAGAAAGGTACGACAGGCCCGGTGCCGGCGCTCGTCCACGCGTATGGCGGGTTCCGCAACGCGCAGACGCCGACCTATCTGGTCGACCAGCCGTATCGATCAGGTCCTGCCGGGCTGTTCTGGGTCGAGGAAGGCAACGCGTTCGTGCTGGCCAATATTCGCGGGGGCGGCGAATATGGTCCGCGCTGGCACCAGATGCCGCTGCGCGAGAACCGACAAAAGGCGTATGACGATCTGCACGCGGTGGGCGACGATCTGGTGCGGACCGGGGTCAGTGCCAAGCGGAAGATCGCGGTCTCGGGGCGGTCGAACGGCGGCCTGCTGGTCGGTGTCGCGATGGAGCAGCGTCCCGACCTGTACGGCGCGGTCGTAATGGGATCGCCGCTGCTGGACATGCAGCGCTATTCGCATCTGTCGGCAGGCGCGTCGTGGATCGGTGAATATGGCGACCCGGACACGCCCGCCGACTGGGCGTTCATCTCACGATATTCGCCGTACCAGAATTTGAAGCGCGGCGTGACATATCCGACGCCGTTCATCTACACCTCGACCGAGGACGACCGCGTCCACCCCGGGCACGCACGCAAGTTCGCCGCCCGGCTCGAGGCTTACGGCGATCCGTTCTTCTATTATGAGAACCCGGAGGGCGGGCATGCGGCGGGCGCGGACAAGATCGAGGACGCCAAGCGCGCTGCGCTCGTGACGGTCTATCTGAACACGCAGCTCGGCGGCGCTGTGAACCGCTGACGGCGGCGTACCGAAGTCAAAGCGAACGGGCCGGTGCGTCAACACCGGCCCGGACGATCAGTTGCTGTCCGAATCGTCGTCGCCGTCGATCGCCAGGTACAGGGCGCCGCCGACGGCCACTGCCGCGAGTGCGATCACGATGAAGCCGCCGCCAGCAACGTTGCTCTTCTTGGCGGTCGACGTGCCAGCGCGAGCCGACTGCGCAACCGACAGGCTGCTGACCGACTTGGTCGTTGCTGCGGTAGCGGCGACAGGTGCGGCGACAAGCGCCAGGCCGGCCGAAGCCATGGCAAGGGATTTCATGAACATAAAGCGTCTCCCGTAGGCGCAACGAGAATCGTCACCATCTACACGATGCACATTACATGACAGGGTGTTCAGAAACACCAGAAATAACCTGAGTATTGGTCATTTAGGCCAATCGGGCGCTTAAACTACATTAAGTCAGCAAGGCGTTGCCCATTGGTCACAGGACCAGAATCCCCAATTCTCTCTAATCGAGCGCGTCAAGCTCGACAAATGACGAAGGAAATTTGACCAAATCACGGGTGCGACGTTGGGTGGTCGAACACACAGGATATCAGGAAGGTTGGTGGGCCCGACACCTACCGGACTGACGCCCTTGTGGCGCGTTCGGCGGCGGGCGTTATACCCCCTGTTATACCCCCGCGTGCGCAGGGGTGGGCAGCATGAGTGCGCGTCCGAGGCTGCTAGATTTGTCGTCGTTGCTGAGTCTGGTCAAAGGCTGAACCCGAATAAGTAAGGGCATGACGTAGGCGCCTTGCGCCCGGTCGACCGCGGAACTGATTTGCGCAGCCTGCCCGGCCGACGGGGCCTGCAAGGTCGTGCAGCTGGCGAGCATCATCGACGCCGCGCATAGCGCAGCGGTCAGCAGTCTCTTCATGGTCAGTCCTTTCGGGGGAAGACGCGGGGGTGCGTCAGGCAGTCGGC